>NZ_CP076653.1:2345000-2680000 GCF_018966865.1 Bacillus sp. NP247
CGTTTCTTTATCCATATACGTGGAATAAGGGTCCTTCAGCGTAGACAACATTCCCTGTATCGCACCTTCGACTAATTTATCGTCTTTCACGTCTTCCACATAACGTGAATCAATTAGTGCGTACGCCTCATTAATCTTTGTCAAATTCCCTTGCGCTGTGCCAGCATTACCATTCGATACTGTTTGCGTTACATACGCTGGGTTTATCCCAAGCCAGTACATACCACCAAACATCCCGCCAGCACCAATTAAAAATGCAACAACCATTCCAATAATTGCAACTCTACGTTTCAATGCGGAATTCCCCTTTCCAGAACACACAGGTGGTGTAGCAAAAGGCATCACACGATGTGTGATGCCTTTACCTATTTCTACTATATGATAAGCTTGTACGAATTATGTTTGCAACTTTTTATACTTTTAAGAAGCGACGAATTGACATTACACTTCCCCACATACCGATTAATGCACCGATTAACACTAATAAACCAGCTAATTGGAATACGAATGGGTTGTATGGTAGAAGCTCGAAAATTGTTCCGCCAAGTTTTTCATTAAACACACCTTGCAATGAATTATATATAACTAAAATTAGGCCAATTGGAATAATTGATCCTAATACTCCTAGGAATAACCCCTCTAACAAGAACGGCCAACGAATAAACCAGTTTGTTGCACCAACAAGTTTCATAATTTCAATCTCAGTACTACGAGCATAAATTGTAATTTTAATTGTGTTAGAGATTAAGAACATCGCTGTGAATAGAAGACCAGCAATTAACGCAATCCCGATGTTACGACCAGTTTTTACAGTATCAAATAACTTTTCAACTTGACCTTTACCGTATTGAACATTACTTACAAACTGCATTTTCTCAATCTTTTTTGCAATCGCTGCTGTATCTGTTGGTTCTTTCGCCTTTACAACAAATACATCTTTCAGTGGGTTATCTTGCTCAAATAACTCGAACGTTTTTCCACTATCGCCTAAGCTTTTAATTAAACGTTTCAACTCTTCTTCTTTAGAAGAATATTTAATAGAATCTACTTTCGCAATTTTACTCATATCTTCTTCTAATTTCTTTTGATCAGCTTCTTTTGCTGCTGGATCAATATGCACACGAATTTCTACATCTTGCTCTACTTTCGTCGCAAAATGGTTCATATTCATAATCGCTGCCAAAAAGACACCTACAAGTAATAACGTAACTGTTACTGCACTTACAGAAGCAAATGTCATCCATCCGTTACGGGATAAATTTTTCACACCTTCTCGCAAATGTCGACTAAGGGTTTTAGCCTTCATATCCGTATCCTCCCTCAATCTCGTCTCGAACAATTTTTCCGCCTTCAATTGCAATTACACGATGACGAATTGTATTTACGATATCTGCGTTATGTGTCGCCATAACAATCGTTGTACCACGCTCATTAATACGTTTAAAAATACTCATAATATCAAGCGCTGTTTCAATATCTAAGTTACCTGTTGGCTCATCAGCAATTACAACCTTTGGTCTATTAACAATCGCTCTTGCAATCGCCACACGTTGTTGCTCTCCGCCTGAAAGTTCGCTTGGAAGTGCATCTGCACGATCATCTAGACCTACAAGACCTAACACTTCTGTAACACGTTCACGAATCGCATCTGGTTCTTCTTCAATTACTTCTAAAGCAAACGCAACATTCTCATATACCGTTAATTTAGGTAGCAATTTAAAATCTTGGAAAATTACGCCTAATTGACGACGGAAATATGGAACATCTCTTTCTGCTAATGTTTCAATTACAAGTCCATTTACATTAATTGATCCTGTAGATGGCTTCTCTTCACGATACATCATTTTAATAAATGTAGATTTTCCGGCTCCACTCGGTCCAACTACGTATACGAATTCACCTTGTTTAATGTTAACTGTGAGACCAGCAATGGCTTTCATACCATTTGGGTACTCCTTATAAACATTCGTCATTTTTATCATTATTTATCACCCAATACTTAATGATTTTTTTCGAAATACTTTTCTGTACATTTGAAAATAAAAGAAAAACCTTTATTTTCGCTCGACCATTCTTGTTGAAGGTAGCTTCCATACATGCTTTTTATTAGCAACGCTACTCTATGTAATATATTTCATCAAAATTCTACAAACCCCATTGTAACATCAATCGGTTTCCAATTCGGATACAATTTTGTTACAGTTATGTTACATACCAAGAAAAGGTAAACGAGCTCATGTAATTACTTAACTCGAAGCACTTTTCGGTCAAGTTATACAATAAGCTCGTTTATTAATTACGTCTCTTATTTATGCTCCGCTAACCATTCAGCTACTTTTTTCGCATCTTCACCTTGAATAATTCCTGGTGACATTGAACCGCGACCTTTTTCAATAATCTTTTCAATCTCTACTGCGTCATATTTCTGTCCTACTTTTCGTAAATCTGGTCCAGTTGCTCCTGATAAATCTTTAGCGTGACACCCTATACAACTTTTTTGGAAAATTTGTTCTGCACTATCTGTACTTGCAGATTGTTTTGATGGTTTACTCTCTTCTTTATTTCCACATGCTCCTAAAGCAAAAACGACTGATGTTCCCAGCGTAATAGCCAACAATTTCTTTTTCACTTCTATCGCTCCCCATTGTTGATATTCTTTTTATTCATAACTAGGCAATAGTTTTCATAACACATTCAATATTCATTATAAGCATTATCTTTATATAGAAAAACCAAGGTATATTTCATATTTTTTACAAATATAGTGAGAGGCCTAATAAAATAAGCTTCCATAAATTGTTTCAATTCTGTGAACACCTTAAAAAGTTCTATAAAGAGCCTTTTTCTCCAAACCAAAACTGAGAATCCCTATATAAAGCACTACTCTATTACCGCTCTGTTTTACTATTCTCTACTTTTTACAAAACAATATACGGCATTGTATTCTACATATAATCTCATCAAAAAGAGAAGTTGTCGCCTCCAACTTCTCTTCCTCTTTATTTCATCAATATAAATAAGATAAGCCTCTTTATATCCTCTTGGACCTCAACATGTGCCAACAATTCTGTTGGCTTTTTCTCTTATTAAATACGAGAACGTAAATACGCATCAATAAACGGATTAATTTCCCCATCCATAACTGCTTGTACGTTACCAATTTCTGTATTTGTACGATGGTCTTTCACAAGAGAGTACGGGTGGAATACGTAAGAACGGATTTGGCTGCCCCATCCAATTTCTTTTTGCTCCCCGCGGATCTCATCTAATTGTGCTTGTTGTTCTTCTAATTTCTTTTGATATAATTTCGCTTTCAGCATTTTCATCGCATGTTCACGGTTTTTAATTTGAGAACGCTCTGACTGACATGTTACAACCGTGTTTGTTGGTAGATGCGTTATACGAACTGCTGAATCTGTCGTATTAACGTGCTGTCCGCCTGCACCACTTGCACGATACGTATCTATTTTCAAATCTTCTGTACGCACCTCAATTTCAACTTCATCATTGAATTCAGGTACAACTTCACAAGATACGAACGATGTATGACGACGACCTGAAGAATCGAACGGTGAAATACGTACAAGACGATGTACACCTTTCTCCGCTTTCAAGTAACCGTAAGCATTATGACCTTTAATTAGTAATGTAACACTCTTAATACCAGCTTCATCGCCCGGTAAGTAGTCAACTGTTTCTACTTTAAATCCACGTTTTTCAGCCCAGCGTGTGTACATACGTAATAACATAGAACCCCAGTCTTGTGACTCTGTTCCACCTGCACCTGGGTGTAATTCTAAAATAGCATTATTTTTATCATAAGGATCACTTAATAGTAACTGAAGCTCGTACTCATTCATTTCTTGAATTAAAGTTTTCACTTCAGATTCTAATTCCTCATGTAAATCTTCATCGTACTCTTCTTTAAGTAGTTCATGCGTCATTTCTAAGTTTTCGAACGTCTCATCTAACTGACGGAACCTTCCAACCATATCTTTCAGCGCATTCGCTTCATTAATTACAGTTTGTGCGCCTTGTTGGTCATCCCAAAATCCTGCGCCCATCATCTTTTCTTCTAATTCTGCAATTTGTTTTTCCTTAGTAGGAAGGTCAAAGAGACCCCCTAAAAGCCGCTAATCTCTTAGCCATTTTTTCTAATTCTTGCCTAATTTCTACTAATTCCATTTCCTTCACCTCTATGTAATTGCTGTTACTTTCATATGAAAACAAGGGAAACTCTCTCCGCTTATTACGGAGAGAGTTTAATCCTTTTTGGTATACATTTTTGATATAAAAATTTGCAAAGCAGCCTAAACTACAGTCTCATATTACTTCCCAATACCACAGCAGTTTTTATATTTCTTGCCACTACCGCATGTACATAAATCGTTACGGCCCATTTGGTCACCTTTTACAACCGGTTTTTTCTTCGCGTCTTCGCCATCGCTTGATGGATGAACCGCTTCACCTTGAACAACTTCTTGACGCTCTAAGTTTTGCTCAATTTCAGCTTTCATAATGTAACGAGAGATCTCCTCTTCAATAGAAGCGATCATCGACTCGAACATTGCGAATCCTTCCATTTGGTATTCACGAAGTGGATCGATTTGTCCGTAAGCACGTAAATGAATACCTTCACGAAGGTGATCCATTGCATCGATATGATCTGTCCATTTCGTATCTACAACACGGAATACAACAACCTTTTCGAATTCACGCGTCTGCTCTTCAGGTAGAAGCTTTTCTCTTTCATTATAACGCTCTAATAATTTCTCGATGATTGATTCGCTCATTTCTTCTGGAGCAAGGCGACGTAACTCTTCTTCTTTTACATCTCCTTCTTCAAGAAGGTTTGTATTTAAGTAATCGACAAGACCTTTAATGTTCCAATCTTCTTCGATTTCTTCTTGCGTATGAAGTGCAACAGCACGTTCTATCGTAGATTTCATCATACCTTCAATAATGCTGCGTAAGTTCTCTGAATCCATTACTTCTTGACGTTGTTTATAAATTACTTCACGTTGTTGACGAAGTACATCATCGTATTGCAATAGCTGTTTACGTGCATCATAGTTATTTCCTTCAACACGTTTTTGTGCAGATTCTACCGCACGAGAAACCATTTTACTTTCGATTGGCTGTGAATCATCCATACCAAGACGATCCATCATCGCTTTCATATTGTCAGAACCGAAGCGGCGCATTAGTTCATCTTCCATTGATAAGTAGAACTGTGTTACACCAGGGTCCCCTTGACGACCAGAACGACCACGTAACTGATTATCAATACGACGGCTTTCGTGACGCTCTGTACCGATAACTGCTAGGCCAATGTTTTTAATATCCTCGCCTAACTTAATATCCGTACCACGACCAGCCATATTCGTCGCAATTGTTACAGCGCCTTTCATACCAGCTTCTGCAATGATATCTGCTTCACGCGCATGGTTTTTTGCGTTTAAGATATTATGACGTACACCTTTACGTGTTAACATTTTTGAAATAAGCTCTGACGTTTCAATTGCAACTGTACCAACAAGAATAGGTTGCCCTTGTTTATGACGAGTTACAATATCCTCAACAACTGCATTGAATTTACCTTCCATTGATTTGAAGATTAAATCAGCACGGTCATCACGAATAATATCTTTATTCGTTGGAATTACGATAACATTCATATTGTAAATACTACGAAATTCTTCTTCTTCCGTTTTCGCTGTACCAGTCATACCAGATAATTTTTCGTACATACGGAAGTAGTTCTGGAACGTAATTGTTGCAAGCGTCATACTTTCATTTTGAATTTCTACGCCTTCTTTTGCTTCAATAGCTTGGTGTAAACCTTCGCTATAACGACGACCTTTCATAAGACGACCAGTGAATTGGTCTACGATTACGATTTCGCCTTCTTGTACAACATAATCTGTATCAAGGTGCATAACAACGTGTGCACGAAGCCCCTGATTAATATGGTGAAGAAGTGCTACATGTTTTAAATCAAATAAGTTTTCAATGTGGAAAGCTTTCTCTGCTTTCGTAATACCATCTTCAGTTAACATTACATTTTTCGTTTTCACATCAAATGAATACTCTTTTTCATTTTCTAATGTACGAACGAATGCATTTGCAAACATGTATAGCTCTGTTGATTTTTGAGCTTGTCCAGAAATAATAAGCGGCGTACGTGCTTCATCGACTAAAATAGAATCGACTTCATCGATGATAGCAAAATTAAGTGGACGCTGAACGCACTGCTCTCTATATAACACCATATTGTCACGTAAGTAATCGAATCCAAGCTCGTTATTTGTGCTATACGTAATATCAGCAGCATAAGCAGCTTGTTTCTCTTCACGTGACATACTATTTAAGTTAATCCCTACAGTTAGGCCAAGGAACTCATGAAGTTGTCCCATTTCACTTGCATCACGTTGTGCTAAGTATTCATTGACTGTAACAACGTGAACACCTTTTCCTGTTAATGCGTTTAAATATACAGGTAAAGTAGATGTTAACGTTTTACCTTCACCTGTTTTCATCTCAGAGATATTTCCTTCATGTAAGGCGATACCACCCATTAGCTGTACGCCATATGGACGCATTCCAAGAACACGATTTGCTGCTTCACGAACAACAGCAAAAGCCTCAGGAAGTAGATCATCTACTGTCTCACCTTTTGTCAGACGTTCTTTAAATTCAATCGTCTTTCCTTTTAATTGTTCATCAGTTAGCGGCTTAATAGATGATTCTAATGCATCAATTTGCTCCACTGTCTTCTGCATACGTTTAATTTGGCGTTGGTTGACATCAAATACCTTTTTTAAAATACCGATCATAGGAAATACGCTCCTCTTTTATTAAAATAAAACTTCCGATTGCTTTCTTTTTCTCTTTACAATCAGTCGTTATAAAAATCAAATTTATGTTATGCCAATTTTTCTCCTAATTAAAAAAACTAAAATGTATAAACCTAATGATAATTGTAACACTTGTCTTATAACTATGACAACAATCGGCGGAATGTCGGTCTAGTTTCAGGGGATTTTTTTCAACTACAATCCCTACTATTTTATTTAATCTGTCCAAACAATCTAATTCTTGCTATTTCAAATTCATATTACAAATTATTTATTAAATCTAAGTAATATTCTTTCAAGCTTTCTTTTAAAGAAAATGGCTCGATTATTTTTACATTTTTACCAAAACTGGCTAAATACGAAATAATAAAGTTTATTTCCACAGGCTCATAAGTTCCTATTAAATATGTATCTCCGGGTTCTTCCCATAACTTCGATGAAAGAAATAGATCCAAATTTCACATATGCAGAAAGCCAAGAACATTATATTACCCATTCCGTTTTACAAATTGGCACTAATAAAATCATGATTGCAGAGCAGGCAATTGATTCCACACGCCCTTGGCAATTAAGTAATAGCTCATCTTTTTGTATTCAATCTAAAGATTTCCAAGCCATTGTTCGAGATCCTTTTGGAATTGTAATACAATTGACAGTAACAAGACATGACTTCTAAATCCCATTACGAAATACAAAAATAAAAATATATAAAAAAGCGCAGCCTCATTCGGCTGCGCTTTCGAATTATTATTTAGTTTCGATTAAACCATATTTCCCATCTTTACGGCCATATACAACATTAGTTTCATTTGTATCAGCATTTGTGAAGACGAAGAAATTATGTCCCAGCATATCCATTTGTAAGATCGCTTCTTCAACGTCCATCGGTTTTAAATCGAATCGTTTTGTACGTACAAGTTCTAATTCATCCTCTTCTACCGCATCCAGAACAGCTACTGCTTCTGGAAGGATAAAATTAGTTTTCACAGAACCTTTTTCACGTAATTTACGGTTTACTTTTGTTTTATGTTTACGAATTTGTCGCTCAAGTTTATCAACTACTAAATCGATAGCAGCGTACATATCGCTATTTGTTTCTTCTGCACGAAGTAATAAATCTGTAAATGGAATTGTTACCTCGATACGTTGCTTGTCAGAGTATACTTTTAAATTAACTTTAATCTCTGGGAATGTATCAAAATAACGCTCTAATTTACTTAGTTTTTTCTCTACATATTCCTTTAATGCTGGAGTTACTTCAATATTTTCACCACGAATGTTGAATTTCATAGATGAATTCCTCCTTTCAAGCCTATGTACTATAATTTCGACATTGGCTTAAAAACTCCTTCTAACTTTTTTAAAAAAATTAGTGGAATTGCGATTTTTTTATCGTTTTTTGTTGAAATGAAAAGATGCATCGTTTCTATCTTTATTTTATCCTATTAACAGCGTGAATAACGAATGTAACTGTGGACAATTGGTTACAGAAAAGAGACAACTTTTTGACAACTTCTCTGCAACAAAAAAGCCCTTGGTACGAGCAAGAGCTTTCACCATCTATATAATGCTGCTAAAAATACAGCTCTATCTTTTCCAAAAACTTAATTTTTACAGTTTCACAACATTAGCCGCTTGTGGTCCACGTGCTCCATCAACAATATCAAACTCCACTTGTTGACCTTCTTCTAACGACTTATACCCATCTTGTTGAATAGCAGAAAAATGAACAAACACATCGTCACCATCTTCACGCTCAATAAACCCAAATCCCTTTTCTGCATTGAACCATTTTACTCGTCCTTGCATGTTCATTCCATTCCCTTCACTCTTAAAATCAGGGCATCTGCCCCATATTCTGACTATAACGAATGACAAGACTGTTAGTCAAAGAAGATCTGTCGTCTTTTTATTATCCCTTTCGACATTCACATATTAACCTCTACAAAGCGTCAAACAAGAAACTTCTCTAGCTCCTCTATCATACAAAAGACTTCCAATTTGCCTAACTGTAATTCCTGTCGTATACACATCATCAACGATTAAAACATGTTGTCCATTAAACATCTCTTCTCCCTGAAAATAAAAAGGATTAACTCCCGATATCCTTTCTTTACGCTTCTTCTTACTTTGTTTTTCTGTTTCTATTCTTCTTAATGATGTACAAAACATTTTGATAGGCAAACAAGAAGCTAGTAACTCAGCTTGATTAAAACCACGCTCATATTCTCGCTCTTCACTAAGGGGGACCGGAATGACAGCTGAAACATTCGCAAAATATTTTTGAAAAAGACTTCGAAAAGGCTGATGAAAAATATGCACTAATTCAGCATCTCCTCGAAATTTAAACTGTGCTAATATTCCTTTCACTCCCTCATCGTACACATACAACGAACGATTTACGAGAGACGGAAACCTCTGCTCGTTCGTCCACCTTATGCAGTCCATGCAAATATCCCCAGTTTTATATTCAACTGGTACAAGTTCTAAAGGCCGACCACACTCCTTACAAATATCTCCTATAATATAGGAAAGTTTTTGTTCACATCTATCACATATATACTTTTTATGAAGCTTAACAAAAAAAGTGTACCAACTAATCGCGCATGAAATATATTCATCACAAAGTAGACAATGCATTAATCTATCAATCCTTGTTCTTTAGCATTCTTATTCATACTTTGAATATGTTTTTTCGCACGCACCATCGCCTCTGTCTTTCCATAATGAAAATAGATAACATCTCCATGCGGTTCATCAGAACTTCTACCAGCGCGCCCTGCGATTTGAACGAGAGCACTTTCTGAAAATATTTCTTCTTCTGCTCCTAAAACTACTACTTGTAAATTCTTCACAGTTATCCCTCGTTCCAAGATCGTCGTTGTAACTAATAAAGGAATTTCTCCCTTTCGAAAAGCCGCAACCTTTTCTTTTCTCTTCGGATCTTCTGCGTGCACACCGTCAATTTGACTGTTTATTGATTTTAATAAGAAGCTGATTTCTTCTACGTATCGTATATGGGGAACAAATAGAAAAATGGGATATTGTTTATCTAAGTACATGTTTAGCCATTGTAATACGGCCCGAGGGATTTTGTTACGCATGAGGTCTTTTTTCCAATTTCCGCACCACCGAAATGCTGGAACTGGCAAGGGATGACGATGATAACGCCCTGGAATAATAACTCCTTTTTGCTTACCATTCCGCAATTTACGCTTCCACTTTTCATCTGGAGTTGCCGTTAAATAAATATGTGCTGCTTTCTCTTTCATCGCTTCGTTTACTGCATACTGCAACATCTTATCCGCATGATATGGAAAAGCATCTATCTCATCTACAATCATGACATGGAACGCCCTATAATAACGTAACAATTGATGTGTAGTTGCAACGATTAACGCCGCATCTTTTTCTCGGTCTAAACTCCCTCCGTATAAAGCAGCTACATTTATATTTGGAAACACTTCTTGTAATCTTGGTGCTAATTCAAGTACAACGTCCGTTCTCGGCGTTGCAATACAAACTCTCTCTCCTTTTTGAAGTGCTTCTGCAATTCCATGAAACAACATTTCTGTCTTCCCAGCCCCGCACACCGCCCAAATAAAAAATGATTCTTTCTGCTTAACAGCGTCAACGACACTTTGCGCAGCTAACTCCTGACCAGCAGACAAAACACCTTCCCACTGTAACGGATTCAAATAATTTTCTCCGCTTATTTCAGCAATCCCGCGAACAAGTACAGCACATTCACTTACCCTGCCCATAGTTATACATTTTCGGCAATACGTACATACTTTATTGCATCTTTTACATAGAAATGATGCAAATAGCCGCTGCTCCATATTTCCGCAGCGTTGGCACATATATTTTGAAGACTTCTTAATTACCCCTTGTACACAAACGACTTCTCGATTCTTTTTCAAATGATCCAATTTATCCTGCCAATCTGAAGAAAGTTCTTCTAACAGTAACTGTCTACCAGCTAACATCATCAATAGCCACCTCCAGCACTACTATAAATCCTTCCCTTTATCTCGTAAAAACTCAAAAAAGCCGATAACCTACTTATAAAATAGTAAGCTATCGACTTTATACACGTTTTTTATTCGATTATAAATCCTAGAATCTACCGTATCCTAAGAAATGTTTTTGGTTGTAGCTACTGCTTAAGCTAGAGTAAGCAATCCCTTTATCACCAGCATGAATCATTTGGTCGTTACCAACATAAATACCGATGTGAGATGGACCTGGTTTATAAGTACCTTGGAAGAATACTAAATCTCCAGGTTGTGGGCTACTTACTTTAGAAACTGAGTTCCAATATCCATTAACGTCTTGACGACCTACACCAAAGATGTAAGAAATGAATCCACTACAGTCAAAACCACCGTTTGATGGAGATGCACTTCCCCAAACATATGGTAAACCTAAGTATTCTTGTGCTTTACCAATTACGCCACCCACATTTGATGCTGGTGCTGGTGCTGGCTTTTCTTTTTTAGGCTCTTCTTTTTTAGGCTCTTCTTTTTTAGGCTCTTCTTTTTGAGCTTGTCCCGCATTGTTTGCTGGAGCAGCTTGCTCTGCTGGCGCTGCAGCTGGTGCTTGTTGAGTTTGTGCTTCTTTTGCTTTAGCAGCTTGTTCTGCTTGTTTTTGAGCAGCAGCTTCTTGTGCAGCTTTTGCTTGTGCTTCCTGTTCAGCAATACGTTGTAATTGTAGTGCTTGTTTCTCAAGATCTTTCAATTGACCTTCCGTACTTGTCATTGTAGTTACAACTGTATCCATTTTACCACTTAAATCGTTTACCGCTGTTGCTTTTTTCTCTTTTTCAACGTCAAGTTCTTTCTTAGCAGTTTCAATTTGAGCTTGTGCTTCTTTTAATTCTTTCTGCTTCGTTTTTACTGTTTCAACATCTTTTTTCACGTTCACTTGATCTTCTTGTTGTGTTTTCATGATATCTTCGTCAGATTCCATAATTTTAGACACAGAAGCTAAACGATCAACTAAATCTGCAACGTTTTTAGAGTTTACAAGAACTTCTGTTACAATGTTCGTGTTCGGTTGTTCTTGTAGTGCAACTAAACGTTTTCTTAATAACTCTTCACGTTTTGCAATCTTTGTTTGTAGTTCTGCAATATCTTTATTTTTATTTTCGATTAATTGCTCAGTATCAGAAACTTTTTTTGTTGTTTCATCAAGTTTTGAAGCGTTCTCTTGAACAGACTTATCCAAACCTTGGATTGTTTTGTTTAAATCATTCATTTGTTTTTGTAATTCATCACGTTCTTGTTGTTGTTTATGTAAAGTATCATTTTGTGTGTTAATTTGTGATTTCACGTCAGAAATTTTATCTTCTGCAAATACATTTGGTGTTAGCCCTGAAAACATTAACCCTGCAACTAATGCGCAAGATGCCATTTTTAGCTTTTTCATTTTATTTTTTACACCGCTTTCTTTTTTCATTTTCCGTATATAACCTATTAAAATTTATACCATAATTCGGGAGTTTTTTTGCTAATGTTACGGTTTTGTAAAATAAATGTAATATTACATTTATCTCTTTAGCAAAGTATATCTAAATTTGTATATATATGTAGAATTTTAAGAGCCTTACGCCATTTTTTATAGAATTGAAAAAAAACGTAAGGGAATCCCTTACGTTTTGAAAATACACCAATATGAATGAGATAGAAACGTTACTTCATCCATTTCTCAGCCCAATTTTGGACCTCATCCATAACACTTTCCAACGCTTTCCCTTTATCAGTTAAACCGTACTCGATTCTAACTGGTACTTCTGGGTAAACATTACGAACTACAATACCTTCACCTTCTAATTCCTTTAAACGTTCTGACAACATACGATCGCTCATATTCGGTATAATATCTGCGATTTCTCTGAAACGTTTCGGCTCTTCAAGCAAAGATTTAATAATTAAGCCAGTCCATTTCTTACTAAGCATTGTAAAAGCTGACTCAAACTTTGGACATAAACAAGAATTATGCTCCATATGTTTCACCTCTCTTCTATTATAAGATAGTTTCTTGTAAAAAGTAAGTAATAAAACTTTCCTCATTATTTAATTTTACGTACATTTTACCATTTCCAAATATTAACTTGTCAAATTCCCGTAAAATATCCGTAAAAAAACCCTCTTCAAGTAAGAGAGCCTTTATATCTTTATCACTTCGTATACCAACCTAAACCAAGCGCACCTTCACCTAAGTGTGTCCCAATTACAGCTCCGAAATAACTCGTGCGAATTGTAACATGAGGGTATATCTCTTCTAATTCTTGTTTCCATTCATTAGCTTCCTCTTCACGATTCGCATGAATAATAACAGCTTCCATAGGCACACCTTTATTTGCCTGTTCATCAAAGATTTCAACGATACGCTTTAAAGCTTTTTTACGCGTACGAATTTTTTCGAATGGAATAATTACTTTATCTCTAAAGTATAGTACTGGTTTTACTTGTAACAAACTACCGATGAAAGCTTGCGCGCTATTTAATCTTCCACCACGTTGTAAATGATGTAAATCATCCACTACAAAATAAGCATCCATCGTTTGCTTCATTTCATCAAAGCGGGCGATAATCTCTTCTGGTGCCTTCCCTTCACTTGCTAATTTCGCACCTTCACGTACGAAAAAACCTTGTACTTCGCAACTGATTTCAGAGTCATACGTATATACATCAATACCATCTACCATCTGGCCAGCTGTCGTTGCTGTTTGATATGTACCACTAATTCCACTTGAAAGATGAATGCTAATAACTGCATCATATTCTTTAGATAACTCTTCATATAACTCTAAAAACTTTCCAATCGCCGGCTGCGAAGTTTTCGGAAGTTCTTCCTGTTCACGTACTTTTACATAAAAATCATTTGCTGAAACTTCAGCTTCTTCTTGATAAGATTCCGTTCCAAACACAACGTTTAATGAAATCATATATATATTTAGTTCGTCACGAATATGCTTCGGTATATATGCTGTACTATCAGTAACAATAGCTGTTTTCATTTTCGTACCTGCCTTATAAAAAATTTTTATCCCCTAATTTTACACGAAAACTAGAAAAGGTGCATCCATACATAAAAATGCCGGTCAGAAACTACAATCACCCACTCGACAAATTACAACAAAAAGATAAAGTGAAACTTTAATCAGTGGGGGTTTTGTTCATCCCCCGCTGATTATTAGCCTTCACCAATCGGGCTTTTACGGGCAGCAGGGCTTCCACCTAACTTCTTTGCTCCAGCTGAATTTTGAGGTGGGAATCTTACTGCCCACAAATAGCGGGATAAAATACTCACCAAAAATTTCAACATATTTGTAAAAAATGTTTGAATATAAAAACGCTCGCTTTTAAAATGTAAAGTACTAGTCATTTTGAAAGATAGGGGCGTATATCATTGTTATTACAATATTTAACAATTAAAGACTACGGCGAGCACGAAATTGTCATTCAAAAATCAAGATTCATTTGCTATGTGAGTCGCGCCACAACGGAAGATGAAGCTCAAACATTTATACAAAAAATAAAAAAACAAAATTGGAATGCAACACATAATTGTTCCGCGTATTTAATCGGTGAACAAGATCAAATTCAAAAAGCAAACGATGACGGCGAGCCGAGCGGTACAGCTGGTGTACCTATGTTAGAGGTATTAAAAAAACGTGCTTTAAAAGATACTGTCGTTGTCATTACGCGCTATTTTGGTGGCATTAAACTTGGTGCCGGCGGATTAATTCGCGCATACGGAAAATGTACAAGTGAAGGGCTTAACCACGTAGGCATTGTTGAGTGCAAGCTAATGCGCGTTATGCAAGCAGAAATTGATTACACTTTACTTGGCAAAGTTGAAAATGCATTACGCAATTCAGAATATGCCATTAAAGATATACATTATTTAGAAAATGTCATGTTCGATACGTATGTAGAAGAGGATAAAAAACAACCATTCACAGATTGGATGATTGAATTAACAAACGGGAAATGTACAATTAAAGAAGGAGATATGTTGTACTTAGAACAAGATGTTAACTAAGAATAACTAACTTATCCCCTTTAAAGATTAATGTAGTGAATTAATTCCCTACAAATGAACTAAGGAGATTATATATGGAAGAACGTTATTATCATCTCCAAAATAGCAGAATAAAGAAGAAACGTAGAAGAAAACTTTTTTTCTTTCTTATTTTCGCATTTTTATTTGGTAGCGTAGGACTTTATGTGTTAAATTCCTACACCTCTCTCATGGGGATGTACAGTGGATTTGCTCGTGAAAAATCGGATTTAAGAACCGGAGATGTAAAAATTACAAAGGAACCATTTACAATCCTCATTATGGGAATAGAGGATTATGCAACAGACGGTCAAAATGGTCGTACAGACTCATTAATGTTTGCGACAGTCAATCCGAAAACTCAAAAGGTTTCGCTTATGAGTATTCCTCGTGATAGTCGTGTTCCAATTGTTGGAAAGGACAAAGAAGACAAAATTAACGCTGCCCATGCTTACGGCGGAGAAAAAATGGCAGTTAAAACTGTCGAAGGTTTTCTAAAGGTTCCTGTAGACCATTATATTAAAATTGATTTCCAAGGCTTTAAAGGTATCGTTGATGCTGTCGGCGGTGTTACCGTTGATGTCCCCTTCGATTTTTGGGAACGTTCTGACGTGGATTACTACAAAAAAATCCAATTTAAACAAGGGAAACAAGATTTAAACGGCGAAGAAGCACTTGCTTACGTCCGTATGCGAAAGCAGGATCCAAACGGCGATTATGGTCGGGCCGCTAGACAAAGACAATTACTAGCCGCTGTTGCTCAAAAACTAAATTCCGCCTCTACTGTATTTAAAATTAAAGATTTAACGACTGTCGTTGGAAAATATATAAAAACCGACATTCCTATTTCAGACGGACTTGCTCTTTACAATAAACTCTCTGGATTTGATCCTTCTACAATACAAACGTTAAAAATTGAAGGAGAAGACAGAAAAATAGGCGGTATTTATTACTTCCTTCCAGATCCAATAAGTGTAGAGACGGTACGTAACGAAATTGAAAAGGAAATAGGAGAAAAAGCAAAAGTCCCGACAGAGACTACGAAAAATGAGAATACAAACTCCAATTCAAATTCTAACTCCAGCGCAAAAGCAAAGAAGGAACCGAGTGAGAACAAAACACCACCGCCTCCTCCCCCTTCTACAAATGCTCATGCAGAGTGGATTATGAGGAATCATGAATAAAAAAAGAGCCAAATCGTATACGATTTGGCTCTTTTTATTTCCCGCAATTGTTGTGGGCTAATAATAAACGGAAGATGAAAACCCCATTTATTAAAGTTTCACTCTACTTGTTGAAGTGTTGTAAAATCGCTTCTACAATACGCTCTGATGCACGACCATCTCCGTAAGGGTTAGATGCTTTCGTCATCTTATCATGGGCTTCTTTATTAGATAATAACTCATCAGCAAGACCAAAGATTGTCTCTTCATCTGTTCCTGCTAATTTCAGCGTACCTGCTTCGATACCTTCTGGGCGTTCCGTCGTGTCACGAAGGACAAGAACTGGCACACCTAGTGATGGTGCTTCCTCTTGTACACCACCAGAATCAGTTAGCATTAAGTATGAACGAGCTGCAACGTTATGGAAATCGATTACATCTAGCGGCTCAATTAAATGAATGCGGCTATGCTCGCCTAAAATATCATTCGCTATTTCGCGAACAACAGGATTCATATGAACAGGGTATACAACTTGTACATCTTCGTGCTTATCAACAAGACGCTTAATTGCACGGAACATATTGCGCATTGGTTCTCCTAAATTTTCACGACGGTGTGCTGTCATAAGTACAAGACGATCATTTCCAAGTTTCTCTAACACCGAATGGCTATAAGTTTCTTTTACAGTTGTCTTCAGTGCATCGATCGCTGTATTTCCTGTTACGAAAATGCGTGACTCATCTTTATTTTCTTTTTGTAAGTTCGTTGCTGATTTTGTTGTAGGTGAGAAATGAAGATCCGCCATTACACCTGTTAGTTGGCGATTCATCTCTTCTGGATATGGAGAATACTTATCCCATGTACGAAGTCCTGCTTCAACATGTCCTACTGGAATTTGATTATAGAAAGCAGCTAAGCTTGCAATAAATGTCGTCGTTGTATCACCATGCACAAGTACGATATCAGGCTTCGCTTCTTTCATTACTTTATCTAAACCTTCTAAACCACGTGTTGTAATATCAATTAACGTTTGACGATCTTTCATGATATTCAAATCGAAATCTGGCGTAATTCCAAAGATATTTAATACTTGATCTAACATTTGACGGTGTTGTGCTGTTACAGTCACAATTGATTCAATCTTTTCTGGGTGCTTTTGCAACTCTAATACAAGAGGTGCCATTTTAATTGCTTCTGGTCGTGTCCCGAAAATTGTCATTACTTTTAAACGTTCAGTCATTTCATTGCCTCTTTTCTTTCACTAGTTAAAACTTCTATTATCGCATATAAAAATATGCATGTGAAAATACACTTTTTAACGCACCTGAGAAACATTACTATTACAGACGTCTTTTCGCCCAACTGAGTAATAATTTAATCCATGCTTCTCGGCATCCTCATTAGTATAACAATTTCTCCCATCAAATAGAATAGGTTCCCTCATAAGCTGTGCATACTTTTCTAGCGGATAATTTCGAATTGATTCCCATTCTGTTACGATAAAAACTGCATGCGCCTCTCTAATCGATTCATCTATACACTCAGCATATCGTATCGTATTTCCAAATAAACCTCTTACATTTTGAATAGCTTGCGGGTCATATAAAACCACATCCGCACCTACATTAATTAATTCTTCTATTATAATAAGCGATGGCGCTTCCCTAATATCGTCAGTATTCGGTTTGAATGCTGCACCAAGAACCGCAATTCGCTTCTTCTTCATATCTATAATTTTCTTCGCTTTTTCAACTAACAACAACTGTTGTTTATTATTCACTTCAATGACTGCTTTCAACAAGCGAAAATCATGAGAAACATTCCCTGCAATTTGCACAAGTGCTTTCGTATCTTTTGGAAAACAAGATCCTCCATATCCGATGCCTGCATTTAAAAAAGATGCACCAATTCTCTTATCCATCCCCATCCCTGTAGCTACATCTACTATATCTGCACCCACTTGCTCACATATATTAGAAATTTCATTAATAAAACTAATCTTCGTGGCTAAAAAAGCATTAGATGCATATTTAATCATCTCAGCACTTCGAATATCTGTAATATACGTTTCTAAGCTTAATTTGCTGTACAAGTTCTCTACTTTCTTTGCCACTTCTTCACTACATGCTCCAATTACGATACGATCACCCTGAAAAAAATCATAAATACCAGAACCTTCCCTTAAAAATTCTGGATTCGATACAATATATAATTCATGTCTACCTTGTAGTTTTTCCTCAATCCATTTTCTCATTACATCATTTGTCCCTACAGGAACCGTACTTTTCGTAACAACAATAATATCGTTATTCACATATGTTCCAATATCATCACAAGCGCTACGAATATACGTTAAATCTGCTGTTCCATCTAATAAAGATGGCGTTCCAACTGCAATAAATATAAACTCTACATCATTAAATGCCGTTGATTTACTTGCTGTAAAAGTTAAATGATTATTTTCGTATGCTTCATTTATTAATTCATTTAATCCACATTCATAAATAGGTAACTCGCCTTGTTTAATCCGTTCAATTTTGCCACTATTTATATCGAAACATGTAACTGAATGTCCCAATCTCGCCAATCCTACTCCTGTAATCAATCCAACATATCCGGTACCTATTATCGTAATTTTCATTTTCCTTTCGCACAGGAATGTACATAAGAAAATATACGAATACATAGAATTCTCCCTGTGCTTCCCCCTCTCACACTAAAAATGAGAAAACTCTTTCACTTCTTTATTATATGAATTGTTTTTTTATTATTTTTTAAGATTTTGTAAAGTTAAATGATGCAATATATACAAAACGTAAATTCCCACAATTTAACACGGAACTTACTCATTTTACGTGCAACACTTATAATACTGAAACAAAAGTCATCGCTATATGAGAGGGAAGTACAATGTCATATTACAAGCCACAATATGAGAGCAACCTTCTCAAAGGACACAACATTCCATATCCAATTGTCATATATTCTATTCACTCCCCTTTACAGCCAAAAGAAAAAAAGATTGAATTCTAATCTTTTTGTGATACCATATGTTATGAGCCTGTAAATAAACATCATAATTTTCAGATAAATACAATTGAAAAAATTACGTTAAACTATAAAGGGTGGGGTATTAATGGACTCACAAGTGATTTATGCCATTTTGGCATCTTTCATCACTGTACTCGTCGTTACTCCTTTAGTTATTAAATTAGCTTTCAAAATAGGAGCAACAGATAAGCCAAACGCGCGTAAAGTACACCAAAAAATTATGCCTCGTCTTGGCGGGTTAGCAATTTTCATTGGTGTAGCTGTAGGATTTGTTGTCGGTGGATTATACGAACAAAGAATGCTATCGATAACTTTAGGTGCTATCATCATTGTTATCATCGGGATTTTAGATGATATGTACGAACTATCTGCGAGGGTAAAATTCGGTGGACAACTATTAGTTGCCATCATGATTGTCAAAAGTGGATTATTAGTGCAAGTATTATATATTCCAATCCTTGGAGATACTGAACTCGGGTGGCTTGCTTATCCAATTACAGTATTTTGGATTGTCGGTATTACAAATGCCATCAACTTAATTGATGGATTAGATGGATTATCCGCAGGGATTTCATCTATCGTACTTGCAACGCTAGCATATATGGCCTTCACTAGCCCATGGGGTACTGGAGCAGCTATTATATTACCTCTAGCACTGATTACATTAGCAAGTACAATTGGATTTTTATTCTACAACTTCCATCCAGCAAAAATTTTCATGGGAGATACAGGAGCATTATTTTTAGGATACTGTATTTCTGTTATATCGTTACTTGGATTATACAAAAGCGTAACGCTATTCAGTTTTATCGTTCCAGTTATCATTTTAGGTGTACCTGTATTTGATACGACATTTGCAATCATCCGCCGTATCGTCAATAAAAAACCTATTTCAGCACCAGATAAATCGCATTTACATCACCGCTTACTTGCAATGGGATTCTCTCATCGTAAAACGGTACTAATTATTTACGCATTGGGTATTTTCTTTAGTGTAAATGCAATTATTTTCAGTAGTGCAACATTATGGTTATCCATTATTCTTCTTTTCGTTTTAATCTTCTTTACAGAAATCATTGCTGAAGTAATCGGACTTGTACACGAACGTTACAAACCAATTATTTCCTTCTATAAAAAAGTGAAAAAACGCGAAGACTAATTGTAGTATAGCCTTTACTATTATGAAATATTCAAATAGCATCCTCTTTTCATAAGAGGATGCTATTTTTTTATTTTTTAATCCTTATTCCCCATTTCCAAAATATAGATTGTTTGAGAGTGCCTCTATTGGAGAAAGATATACGTATAACGAAAAAAGTATCAAATTTCATTTTTACATCTTGATTGTCAAACTGAGGGTGAATGTTATGATCAAGCGATTACTTCAATGTATAATTTTATTTTTAACTATTACTATGTACGCATCATCGAATACAAAAGCAACTACAGACATTCAAGCAGAAGATTACCAAAGCACTCAAACTACCTCTCCTACAAAAAAAATTGCGTACTTAACATTTGATGACGGACCAAATAAATACACACCACAAATTTTAAATATTTTAAAAGAGAAGAACGGAAAAGCAACTTTCTTCGTTATTGGCGGAAAGGTGCCACAATATAAAAAAACGATGGAGCGATTGATTAAAGATGGACATTATATCGGTCTCCATAGTATGTCACATGATGTAAAACGTCTTTATACTGGCGATCCATCTGTTTTAATTGCAGAAATGGAACAAACCCAAAATATTGTCCAGCAAGTTACACATTTAAATACACATCTCGTTCGTGTCCCATACGGTAGCATGCCTTACTTAAAAAAGAATTACCGTGATGCACTCGTATCTGCCCAGTATAAAATGTGGGATTGGACAATTGATACATATGACTGGAAAAGCTATGATAATCCTTCCGCAATACTAGAAAGAGTACGAAATCAAAGCGATGAACAAGTAGAGGTTATTTTAATGCATGATTCTAGTGTCACAGTGCAAATACTCCCAAAAGTAATTGATTATTTACACTCACAAGGATATAAACTACTTCCCTACAATCCATCTTCCCATCTCGCAGTGAATTTTTGGAAAGACACAAGATTGTAACAGCTTTAGTGCCTATGTACTAAAGCTGTTTTATTTTTCTCTTCCCACACTTCCCTTTTTTGTGTAAAATTTTAAATAGTGATGAAGTTTCGAGGTGAATAGAAATGAAACGAATAGATCTCATTTTTAACGCAATACAAAAAGGGAATTATACAGAAGGTGTAACAGCATCAGAACTCGCTGCACTTCTACAGTTAGACCGTGCAAATGTTAGTAGCGATTTAAACAAGCTTGTGAAAGATAATCGTTTATTAAAAACGAGTACACGCCCTGTCCGTTTTTATATAGAAACGAACACTTCATTGGAAACGCATTCAACAAGGGGTACTTCATTAGATACATTTGCTATTGAAAATACAAGCCTAAAAATTGCAATTGAAAAAGCAAAAGCTTCTATTCTCTATCCTCCAAACGGTATGCATACTTTACTACTTGGAGAAACAGGTGTCGGAAAATCGATGTTCGCTTCTTTAATGCACGAATACGCAATTGAAGTGGAACAACTTCCAAAAGATGCACCTTTTATCGTCTTTAACTGTGCTGATTATGCAAACAATCCACAACTACTACTTGGACAGTTATTTGGGATAAAAAAAGGAGCTTATACAGGTGCCAGTGATCAAAAAGGGTTAATTGAAAAAGCACATGAAGGAATCCTTTTCTTAGATGAAGTACATCGCCTTCCTCCAGAAGGACAAGAGATGCTCTTCACATTTATTGATCGCGGAGTATACCGCCGCCTTGGAGAAACGGAAAATGAACGTAAGGCACGAGTGTTGATTATTACTGCAACAACCGAAGAACCAAATTCATTTTTATTAAAAACATTTACAAGACGTATTCCGATGACCGTTACGCTTCCACCACTTCGTGAGCGAACACATAAAGAACGGTTTGCTTTACTACAGCTATTTTTCACAAATGAAGCAATTCGTCTAAGGAAAGAGATTCATGTTAGTCCAAATACAATGCGCGCTTTCGTCTTTTACAATTGTCCAAATAACATCGGTCAATTGAAAACGGACGTACAAATTGCCTGTGCGAAAGCTTATTCTGATTTCGTAACAAAAAAACGTGATTCTGTCTGTGTTTCAAGTACAGATTTACCTTGGTATATGAAAGAAGGATTGTTTATCGAAAGAAAGAGCCGTCACCTATACCAAATATCAAATGAAACATTTGTATTTACAGGTGATGAAGGCTGGAGCAAGCATAAAACAGAAGATGAAAAACGTTCTTCTATTTACGACTATATTGATTATAAATATGAAGAGCTTCAAGCACGCGGTATTGAAGAGGAAGAATTAGAATTATTAATAGAAAATGATATTCAAAGCTTTTTTGTCCAATATTTTAACCAAATGTCTAAAAAGACAAACCATGAAAATGTTTTTAAAATTGTTGATCGTAATATCGTTTCCGTATGTGAAAAAATTGCGGAACTCGCTGAAAAACATTTATCTAAGACGTTTGATGAAAAAGTCTTTCTCGCATTAAGTTTACATGTACAGACAACTCTACAACGTTTACAGGGCGGGAAGCAAATTCATCACCCACAATTGAATCAAATTCGTACGAAATATAAAGAAGCTTTTTCCGTAGCTATGCAATGCATTCAACTACTGGAAGAAGAATTACAAATAACAATGCCCATGGATGAAGCAGGCTTTTTAACAATGTTCTTCGTTGTTGATCCAATTCCTGCCTCACAAACAGAAGTAAAAGTATTAATATTAGCACACGGTAATGGCATCGCAACAGAAATGGCAAACGTTGCAAACGAACTTCTCGGTATTGATGAAGTAACTGGTATCGATATGCCCTTGCATGAATCACCGAAAGATTTCTTAGAGCGTGTTAAGGTGTATATGAAAACACTTCAAAATGTAAACGGGCTTCTCTTACTTGTTGATATGGGATCTCTCGCTTATATTGGTGATATATTAGAAACTGAATTCAAAATTCCTGTACGTGTTCTTTCCATGACGAGTACACCACATGCACTAGAAGCAGCTCGAAAAGCTCAGCTCGGTTACTCATTAGACGCACTATATGAAACAGTGAAAAATTTAACACCGTTTTACTTAAACGTACAAGAAGAAAAGAAAAAGCCACTCTCTCCTATGAAATCTGTTATTTTAACAGCTTGTTTAACCGGCGAAGGAAGTGCTTTAGCTATTCAAAAAATGTTAGAGAACTATTTACGTTTTGACAAAGACTTAATTGAAATTATTCCGATTAGCATCGTTCACGAAAAAGATTTAACGAAAATGATTGAGAACATTAAGAAAGAGCGTAACATCATTTGTATCGTCACGAATTTCGATGTGCAAGTACCTTGCTTAACATATCATTTCCAAGAAGTTGTGAACTACACAGCTATTCAACCAATTCAAGAATTGATTACGTATGAAGAAACATATGCAAAAATGGCTGATATTCTTGAGCAACAAATGCAGCGTAACGACGGGGCATTACTTATTAAAACAATTCGTTATGCATTAAATACAATTCAAGAATTGATTTCTTTACAGCTAACTTCCGACAGTTTAATGGGTGTGATTTTGCATATGAGCTGCATGGTTGACCGTCTTCAAAAAGGCGAAAGTCTCCTCCCTCATCCTGATAAAGAGAAACGAAGACAAGATGAGTACTGGATGTATATGAAAGTGAAAAAAGCACTGCAACCTATCGAAAATACATTTGAAATACAAATACCAGATGACGAAGTGTTTTATGTAATGGACTTCTTCATCAAAAATCAACCTGTAAAAAATTAAACTAGGCGATATTGTAACTTCTCTTTTCAAATAATACCCTAGTAGGTAGTAAGTGAAATTATATTAGCCGTTTTTAAAATATATCGATTTACCGACAATAATTAACAATAGTAGCACTCTATATAATTGGAAAAGGCTGTTCCAAAATGTTTTTTTGGACAGCCTTTTCTCTTACTTCTTTACTTCCCTTATTCTCCCTCTTATTTCTCCCTTTTTATTAGATTTCGTATTAACATTTACATATACATTTGCTTGCATTATCTCTTGAAACAAGCTGTCAAATGCTCTCCCCTGTAAAGGCCCTTCAAAATCCTCCACTTTAGCTACACCAGTAACGACTCCTTCATTCACACTAATTCCTTGCTCTAACGGACCAAACAAACTTAAAACAACTGGACCAATTTGATTCGCTTTTCCTAAATGAATTTGGCATGACGTGATTTTTTTTATGTTTTTTAATATGACCCGATATTGCAACTTCTTTAAATCTTCACTAAAAATGAGCTCTGTTACACCGTAAGCTTCTGTATTTACAGGAGGTACTTCCCTCTTCCCTGTTAACCTAGCAAAGAAATGTGTTGTCATACGGGCATTCTCCTCATATAAATTTCCCAGCACTACTTCTACTACTTTATGGTTTAGACGTAATCATTTATGACTTTTTCAAATTTTAATTACAACTAAAAGATTCACAAAATCTTTACATAGAAATCATTTCATTCACTTTACTACCTCTTGTATAATGCACTTAGAAAAACATTCTGGGGGGTATCTTGAAAAATCCTAACTATTCTATTCAATCATTAATGGAGATTTTTTTCGTCTCATTTAAATTAGGACTTACTTCATTTGGTGGTCCTGTCGCCCATCTTGGTTATTTTCATCATGAATACGTGCAAAAAAGAAAATGGATGGATGAACGAAGTTACGGAGACTTAGTAGCGCTATGTCAATTCCTTCCTGGCCCTGCTAGCAGCCAAGTCGGGATGGGAGTTGGATTATTACGAGGTGGACTATTAGGAGCAATTATTTCATGGATTGGATTCACTCTCCCGTCTGTTCTCGTTTTAGTTTTCTTCGCTTCATTCCTTAACCAATTCGAGCTTGGAAGTACAGGCTGGATTCACGGACTGAAACTTGTAGCGGTCGCAATTGTCGCTCATGCAATATGGGGAATGGCTCAAAAGTTAACACCGGACCGAAACCGTGCAACAATTGCAATTGCAACTGCCGCAATCGCCCTATTATGGCCAAGTAGCTGGACACAAGTAATTCTCATTATAGTATCTGGTTTCATCGGTTGGTTTTTATATCGCGGCCAACCCGTTAACCAAGCTCACAAAATAAACGTCCCTATTTCAAAAATGGTAGCAATTTCTTGCCTCATCTTATTCTTCGGACTATTAATACTGCTACCAATGTTACGACCGTACTCTTATTTTATATCTTTATTTGACAGCTTCTATCGCTCTGGTGCACTTGTATTTGGCGGAGGACACGTCGTACTTCCTCTTCTTGAAAGTGAGTTTGTACAAAACGGGATGATGACAAAAGAACAATTTCTAGCTGGATACGGATTAACACAAACAGTGCCAGGGCCACTATTTACATTCGCTTCTTATATAGGAGCAGTGCTAAATGGAACCGCCGGAGCAGTTGTTGCAACGATCGCTATCTTTCTTCCTGCCTTCCTGCTCGTTGTTGGCGTTTTACCATTTTGGGACAGTGTAAGGAGAGTATCTTATATACAAGGTGCACTACTTGGAGTAAACGCAGCCGTTGTCGGCATTTTACTTGCAGCTTTTTATGATCCAATTTGGACGAGTACAATTATGAATTCTGTAGATTTCGTTTTTGCTTCTCTTCTATTTTGCTTACTCGCTTTTTGGAGAACGCCCCCTTGGGTTATCGTTATACTCGGGACCTTCGGCGGATATGTTCTATCCATTTTGTAAACCTAAAAAAACGACGGCCCCATTTAGCCGTCGTTTTTTCTATTAAAACTTCACAAGCTCTATTCCTTCAGGCAACTCGCTCTCCGTTAAAATACGCAATTCTTTCACACGATCCATTATGTAAGAAGAACGTTTCACAAGCTCTGGGTCAATATAAGCTGGATGGACCATAATTTCTACCGTTTGTTCATCTTGTACTCTTTCTTTTAACTGCACAAAGTAATCTTCCGTCACACCGTCAGCGTAAAAGTCACTGTAAAACACATCTGAAAATGGGCGCACCGCTCGCTCTTCCTCACAACGACGAATTGGAACATTATATTTACTTGCTAATCTCTCAAGAACGTCGTGTAAAAGCGGTAACCCATGCACGTGATGATGACTATCTAAATGAGTTGGTATTAAACCGTAAGATAAAAACTTCTCAATTTGAGCCGTCCACTCTCTTTCTACCTCTTCTGGATTTATATTTCCTTCCCATACAACTATTTGTTTATGAAACAAGCCATCGCTACTTACAAGTGATGGAACGTCTTTAAGAAGCGGTTCTCCTGCCGTTAATACGAGATGCACTCCTACCCCTAACGTTTTATACTCTTTCGCTAAGCTTACAGCATGCTCTGTCCCTGGCATATTCATCATCATCGTCGTTGAATTTACAAGCCCATTTATATGTCCATCAATAATGCCATAATTTGTACCTTCTGTAAGACCGAAATCATCTGCATTTACAATTAACTTAATCATCGTAATACCTCCTAATAGAATAAAAAAAGCGGGCTAAATAGCGCCGCTTTTATTTCTCTACCTTTTTGAAGAACTGTGGAAGATGTTCTTTATGTGCTTCCAACATTTCATCTAAAATTTGTTTTGCAACTTTATCAGATGGTACAAGTGGATTAATTGTCATAGCAAGCAGCGCCTTATGATAATCCCCTGTAATAGCAGCTTCAATTGTTGTGCGCTCAAATGATTTAATTTGCTGTACTAAACCGCGAACTGGTACCGGTAAGTCTCCAACCGCAATTGGTTTTGGACCTTTTTTCGTAATAATACAGTTCACTTCAACAGCCGAATCATGTGGCAAGCTTGCAATTGTTCCGTTGTTTCGTGTATTAACAGGCTGGATATCACCTTTATTATTGTAAATAGACGTAATTAAGCTACATGCTGCGTCACTATAATAAGCTCCGCCGCGTTTTTCTAATTGTGGTGGCTTAATATCTAAATTCGGGTCTTTATATAACTCGAATAAATCATCTTCTAATTGTTTTACTACTTCTGCACGTGTACCTTTTTCAATCGAAGCTTCTTTCTCTTCTTCTAACATTTCACGTGTTTTATAGTAGTAACGATGGTATGGACATGGAATTGCACGAAGGCCGCGAATAAAGTCTGGCTCCCAGTTAAGTGCAGCAATGTTTTCCATCGTAATTTGCTTTTCTGGATCTGTTACAAGTTCTAGTACACGGTCCATTACACTTACTCCATCTAAGTATACATCTAACCCGTATACCATATGATTTAAACCAGCGAAATCAACGTGGACACGGCTTGCATCTACTTCAAGTAATCTTGCAAGACCCATACGAATTCCGATTGGAACGTTACATAGACCAACTACTCTTTGAATATTTGTATAACGAAGGACAGCTTCTGTTACCATGCCAGCTGGATTCGCGAAGTTAATTAACCATGCATTTGGACAAAGTTCCTCCATGTCCTTACAAATATCTAAAATAACAGGAATCGTTCTCAGCGCTTTGAATAAACCACCAGGACCATTCGTTTCCTGACCAATTACATCATATTTTAACGGGATCGCTTCATCTTTTGCACGCGCTTCCAATAAACCAACGCGAAGCTGTGTTGTTACGAAGTCAGCACCTTTTAATGCCTCACGACGATCAAGTGTTAAATGAATATCGATTGGTAAACCTGATTTTTTCACCATACGTTTCGCTAAGTTACCAACGATTTCTAACTTTTCCTTTCCTGCCTCAATATCTACTAACCAAATTTCCCGAACAGGAAGCTCATCATAACGTTTAATAAATCCTTCAATTAACTCTGGTGTATAACTAGATCCACCGCCGATTGTAACAATTTTAATTCCAGTCATGCTTTATTCCCCTTTCGCTTCAAGCTTTTTATAAAGGTCGATAAATTCTGCTGCTAATTCTTTTACTGTAATAGAATTCATTAAATGATCTTGTGCATGAATTAAAAGAACACTAATCTCTGTTTTTTCCCCTCTTGCTTCTGATTGTATGAGCTCTGTTTGGAAATGATGCGCTTCATTAATCGCTTCTTTCGCCTTTACCATCGCTTCGTCTGCTTCCGCCATTTTCCCCTGTTTTGCAAATTGAAGCGCCTCCATTGCAAAGCTTCGTGCATTACCACTATTTAAAATCAATTGGAATGGAATTTGTTCTGCTGTAGTCATCATAATTACCGCCCTCTCTATTATGGTTCAACCGATTTAAATACCCCTTCAGTTTGAACATTTCTATTAAAATATTAATTTATGAATGATAGTTTGGTGTTCTTGTAGATGGGTCTCATCTTTCTGAACATGATATAAAGGTAGTTGTTCTGACGAGCTATAAAAACTCGTCAGAACAACACTTTTTAAAGTGATACTGAATTGTCGTTTCCTTTTGTTTCAGCTTTCGCAGCTTGTACATACGTACGGTCACACATTAATACGAATGGATAGTAAATAACTACCGCGATTGCAAAGTTTACTAGCTGCAATGCAGCACCAGCAATGCTTCCACCTGCTACAAGATAACCACTAAAGATTGGTGGCATTGTCCATGGAACTAAAGCAACTGTTTTTGGCACCCATCCTAAGGAAATTGCTGTATAAGAAGTAATAACTAATACAACTGGTGTAAGTACGAATGGAATGATTAACGCTGGGTTTAATACAATTGGTGTACCGAAAATAACTGGTTCGTTAATATTGAAGAAACCAGGACCGATAGATACGCGACCTACACCACGAAGTTGCGCACTCTTTGCAACAAGCATTACTGCTACTAAAAATGCTAATGTTGCACCTGATCCACCGATGTATACGTATACATCAAAGAATGGCTTTGTGAAAATGTGCGGTACATCATATGCAGACATACCATCGTTAAATAATTTAATGTTCTTTTCTAGTGCTGGTAAATAGATTGGGTCGATAATACCACCAATAATATTAGGGCCATGTAATCCGAAGAACCATAATACATGAATAAGTAGAGCTACAATAATTGCACTTGGTAATGTACCTGCTAAACCTTGTAATGGTAATTGAATTGTTTCAAATACGATTTTATGAATACTTGTTCCCGCTAATTTCACAGCTAATTGAATACTTGCTGTTGCGATTAAAATAACAAATGCTGGTACTAATGCTGCAAAGGATTTCATTACTGCTGGTGGAACACCATCTGGCATCTTAATTGTAATATCCCTTTGAACAAAGAACCTGAATACCTCGGTTACAAGAAGAGCTACAATGATAGAAACGAATAAACCTTGTGATCCTGTCCAAGCTAAATCAATACCGCCTTCTTTTGGCGTTGTCGGAGATATAATAATTAATGCACCGAATGTAATAATTGCTGCTGACAACGCGTCTACACCGTAAGATTTCGCTAAATTATAACTTATCCCAACTGCGGCTATGAGGGCTAATATTGCAAAGGACCCTGTCCACATACCACCGCCGATATCTTTCCAAACATCCCCAAATGCACCCTTCATAAGTTTTTGGAATGCATCAACCGGTAGATTATTTATAAGTACTGCAAACGATCCAACTAAAATAAGAGGCATAACTGCGATAAAACCATCGCGGATTGCAACTAAATGACGCTGCGATCCGATTCTTCCTGCGACTGGAACTAAATATTTCTCCATAAATGCAATAAATTTTTGCATTTCGCTTCCCCCCTAATTATTTTTTAAGTGTTAACGCGTGATCTAAAACTGCTTCTCCATTCATCATGCCGTAGTGCATTGGATTAATAACATCGACTCCAACGTTTTTCTCATCGGCAAGCGTTTTCATTGTAGAAAGCATGTAACGAACTTGTGGTCCTAATAATAGTACATCTGCTTGATCGATATTGTTTTTTACTGCATCCCCAGATACAGCCCAAATCTTACCTTCTAGACCGCGAGCTTTTGCAGCCGCTTCCATTTTTGTAACTAGTAAACTTGTAGACATCCCTGCTGAGCAACATAATAAAATATTCATTTGAAAATCCCCCTTGTGTAGTATAAAAAATTTATGTTTATTTATTTTTCTTTACGCTATTTATTAATGCAATTAGCGTGCCAATTTTTCAAAACGCCTAAAATCAGTGTTTTTTCGAGCTTTTTCTTTGTGTGTTAACGCTTTCAATTAGTGTGTCACCCAAAAACCACACAGTGTGTTATAAAACAACACGCTTTTAACACATAACTGTATGAAAATAGATTAGTGTTTGGTTGTCTAGTTGTGTTTAAAACAAAAAACATTGAAAAAACTTTTTTCAGTAAAAAATAATTTATTATTTTAACCCACTATTATTTAATAAAATAAAAAAACCTTGCATACGCAAGGTTCATTCAGTCACTGACATCTTCTTATATAATTCTACAAACTCACTCGCTAATTCCTTTACCGTAATTGCATTCATTAAATGATCTTGTGCGTGCACCATCAGAAGGGTAACCTCGGTCTTTTCACCACCGGCTTCTTTCTGGATGAGCTCCGTTTGTACACGGTGCGCCTCTTTTAACTCCTCTAATGCTTCTTGCAATTTAGCCTCTGCTTCTGTAAACTCCCCGCGCTTTGCGCAATCTATTGCTTCCATTGAACAACTTCTCGCATTTCCTCCATGCAAGATTAAATGAAAAGCTTTCGTTTCTATCGTATCCATTTTAGTTCTTTACTCCCCCTTTTCTTCTGCCAACTTTTGTTTATCCCATATTTTTAAGAACGGTAAGTAAATAAAGAATGCTAATGCAAAGTTAACAAGTTGCAAAATAACACCTGAAATTTTACCACCCGATCCTAAATATCCACTAAATAGAATTGGTGTAGTCCATGTTACAGCAGCACCACTTGGTCGAGCCACCCATCCCCATTCCATTGCGAAATAAGAAACAATTGTTAACACAACTGGAACCAATATAAATGGAATAAGTAAAAGCGGATTCATTACAATCGGCATACCGAAAGTCACCATTTCATTAATGTTAAAAATACCAGGTGCAATCGATAATCTTCCTAAACTTTTTAATTGCTGGCTTCGTGCAAATAGTAGCATTCCTACAACTAAAGCTAGAGTCGCACCTGAACCGCCCATATAAATCCATAGATCAAAAAACTGTGTGGTAATCGTATTCGGTACATCTTGACCAGCTTGAAAAGCAATTCGATTCTGATCCATTAATGATAACCAAATTGGACTCATAACACCGCCTACAATTGTAGCTCCATGAATTCCGCACGCCCAAAGGACATGAACGAGAATAACGGCTATAACTGCTCCCCAAAGACTAGCACCAAGTACACTAAGTGGTTCTTGCAACAGCTTCCCTACAACATTATGAATACTTCCGAAAGTTGTTTGTTCAAAAATTAATCTAATGATCCAAACAACTGTCACAACAATAAATCCGGGAATAAGTGCTGCAAATGAACGCGTTACTGCTGGTGGAACTGTCTCAGGCATCTTTATAATCATCTTTTTCTGCACAAGAAATCGGTATATTTCAGTAGATATAATTGCAATAATCATCGCTACAAATAAACCTTGGCTTCCCATTAATGCCGCTGGAATTACTCCATCTACCAGTATACTTTCTTTCGTACCTGGAACAATATATGCAACTTGAAATGGAGTTGCGAGTAAAAAGGTTACAAGCGATAATGCACCAGATGCTAAAGCATCCACTTTATAATACTCACCCAACCTGTAAGCGATTCCAAAAACAGCTATTAAAGCCATTATATTAAAAGTTGCACTAACTGGATACCCTAATGCTATGTTCCAATTTTTCCCGAACAAACTCGCCATAAATTCATGATACCCTGGAATTGGTAATGTACTAATAATAAGAAAAATTGATCCGATAATTAAGAATGGCATCGTCAAGACAAGTCCATCACGGATTGCTAGCAAATGCCTCTGCTCTGCAACCTTCCCCGCTACTGGCATCACATATTTCTCTAAAAGCCGTATCATCTATCCCACTCTCCTCATGGTTTCATTGACAATGCTGCCTGCAAGATAGCTTCTCCATTACAAATTCCGTAATGGACGGATTGAATGACATCAACAGGTATCCCCTTCTCCTTACATAATTCTTTCATCTTCGGTAATAAATAACGTACTTGTGGGCCAAGTAAAAGTACATCTGCATTATCAATATGATTTCGCACTTCTGAACCTGATACAGCCCAAATTTTCACCTCTATCCCCATTCCCTGTGCCGCTTTCTCCATTTTCGTAACAATCAAACTGGAAGACATTCCCGCTGCACAGCAAAGCAAAATATTCATCCTGTTTCCCTCCCCTTTTTCTAAACCTAAGTTATGGCCCATCCCTTACCACCACTAGGTTACAAATATATATGTCTAGATTTCTTGCTGTATGCCGAGCTTAAACACAAAAATTTCTCGGTTTTCACGCTATTCCATCTATCCGTATTTTCCTAGTAAAGAAGTCTCTAACTCGCTATAATGATTCAGTATGATTTTTTATAATCGATAGGAGGGTATATTTATGAAGGCATATCGCTTTCCGCTTATTTTATTATCTTCTATCCTAATTGGTGGTTTCATTGGTTATTTCATGGGTGCCGATGCAGTTGCTTTAAAGCCGCTTGGTGACATTTTCTTAAACTTAATGTTTACGATTGTTGTACCGTTAGTGTTCTTTAGCATCGCATCATCTATTGCTAATATGGATGGATTAAAACGTTTCGGTAAAATTATGTCTAGTATGGCTGGAACTTTCTTATTTACAAGTATTTTAGCTGCTATTTTTATGATTATTATCGTGAAAGTATTCCCGCCAGCACAAGGTGTTGTATTAGAACTAACGCAGCCTGATAAAGCTGAAAAAGCAGTTAGCGTTGCTGATCAAATTGTTGGTATCATAACAGTATCAGACTTTTCAAAGTTACTATCTCGTGAGAACATGTTAGCTCTGATTTTCTTCTCTATCTTAATGGGGGTTGCAACTTCAGCAGTTGGTGAAAAAGGAAAACCATTCGCTACATTCCTACAAGCTGGTGCAGAAATTTCAATGAAAGTTGTATCTTTCATTATGTACTACGCTCCAATCGGACTAGCTGCCTACTTCGCAGCATTAGTTGGTGAATTCGGACCACAACTTCTTGGAACTTACTTCCGAGCAGCAATGGTATACTATCCAGCTTCTCTTATTTACTTCTTTGTATTCTTTACATTCTATGCGTACCTTGCAGGTCGCAAACAAGGTGTACAAGTATTTTGGAAGAACATGGTCTCTCCTACAGTTACATCACTTGCAACTTGTAGTAGTGCCGCAAGTATTCCAGCGAACTTAGAAGCAACGAAGAAAATGGGTATTTCTTCTGACGTTCGTGAAACAGTTGTCCTTCTTGGATCTACACTTCATAAAGACGGATCTGTTTTAGGCGGGGTATTAAAAATTGCTTTCTTATTCGGTATTTTCAACATGGAATTCGAAGGACCGAAAACATTAGCAATTGCACTTGTTGTTTCTCTATTAGTAGGAACAGTAATGGGTGCTATTCCGGGCGGGGGTATGATTGGTGAAATGTTAATCGTTTCTCTATATGGATTCCCGCCAGAAGCATTGCCAATTATCGCAGCAATTAGTACAATCATCGATCCTCCTGCAACAGTGTTAAACGTAACAGGAGATAATGCTTGTGCCGTAATGACAGCTCGTCTTGTAGAAGGTAAAAACTGGATCAAAAATAAATTTGCTTAATAAATAGAAAGAGGATGCTCGTTTAGAGCATCCTCTTTCTATTTATATCAATCACTACTGCCACAAATTTGTTAAAATCTTCACAAATATTCCACACCTCTCATCCTTACTCCGTACTATAATCATGTATGGAGAAGGGGATGGACACGATGACACAAAGCGCACCAGAATTTAAAGTTTTGCAAAGCATTGCATTTCTTGCTGTCGTTTTGCAAAGTTCCTTATTATATACAATGAATCAAGGAAATGTCTTACTTGAGCAATCCCTCATTATGGGCATGCTATTTAATCTTGCAAAATTTTCAGCACCTGCATTCATATTTATCGTTGGATTTCACTTAATTCGTCACTATACAAAGCAATTAGTATATAAAGAATATATTTCTGAAAAAGCGACACACTTACTCATTCCTTATTTCTTTTGGTCTATTCTTTACTTATTAACAACAAACGATCTTATTACATTACAAAGCGGAATAAAAAGCTTATTACTCGGAACAGCTGCTCCTCACCTTTGGTATGTTATTATGATGTTCCAAATTCACTTATTGTTCCCTTTACTATGCACACTTTTTTATTGGTTTCAAAAACGTACAGAAAATAAAAAAGACATATATAAATATATGACCTTTTTCGCCTGCCTATATTTCCTATTAATGTGGTTCTCTTCTCACTATATTTTTAATGGAGAAAAATTAACAAGTTCAACAATTTTACATTATACAGATCGATCATTTCTATTCTACTCATTCTATTTCGTTATGGGCGGTATTGCCGCTGTAGCACTAAAAACTTGGCGTCTATTCGTCATGAAACATATCCCACTTATAACAATATTATTTTTCATCTTATTTTTATTCATCAATTATGAATTATTTAGTTTTTACGGAGCAAACTCTATTCATCTAACTGTTTCTACCTATTTAAAACCATCTATGTTTTTATATATCGTATGCGAAATTATCATACTATATGTGTTATCTATTACAATAGTACAGCGTCGTGGTTTCTTATATAAAACGTTACGTTTCATTGGAAATTACACGTATGGTGCTTATTTAGCTCATCTATTCTTCTTGCAACTATGCACAAAACTTCTTTCTTTATTCACGCTGCAAGAAAATACTATACTATACAGCCTATTACTATTTGTATTAACAGCTATTCTATCTATTTCAACAATGGTCATTTGTAGCACACTACCATTTCATACTTGGATTACAGGCCCTTCTCCTACAAGAAATATGAAATGGGCGAAGATTGTACTTCAAAAAAATCATGCAAAACTATTCAAACCATATCTTTGATATAATAATATTTCATATAAGAAAAGAAAGCAGGAGACATCTATGATTAATCAAGTTGGACAAATTATGTTATATGTAAATAACCAAGATGAATCAGTACAGTTTTGGACAGAAACAGTAGGCTTCCAAATCATTGCGGAAGAAAATAATGGACAAGGATTTCGCTGGATTGAAATTGCGCCAGCAAAAGATGCTGGAACAAGCATTGTCCTTCACGATAAAGCGTTAATCGCGAAGATGCAACCTGAACTAAATCTTAATACACCTTCACTTATGTTCTTCTCAAATGACTTAGACCGTCTATATAAAGACCTTTCTGAGAAAAATGTTACAGTTGGACAAGTTGTAGATTTACCTACTGGTAGAGCATTTAATTTTGCTGATAATGAAAACAATTACTTTGCGGTAATGGAAAAGAAATAAGAAAAAAGTGCCGCCCCTAGGGTGGCACTCTATTTTTTACTCTTCTCCAATTCCATTTCAGCCAAAAGCGGTAGTACGTTATCGAAAATATGTGTATTATTATTCTCACCTGTTACATACCCACCATAATATCTACTAAATACATTATCATTGCGGAATGTAGTCATCCGCTCATACAATTCCTTCGCAAACTTTGTATCACCTGTTTGTAGTACGTACAAAATTGTTAATCCGTAAGATGCTGGTGATTCATAGTTCACAGCTTGTTTTCCCGTTTCTAAGTTATAACGACCGTATAACTTTCCGTCTTCGCGAAATTTCTTCTTTATAAATTCCAAATAAGCATCTGATGAAAGACCGCCTAAACTACGATGATAAGCAACGTATGATTGATCAATAAGATTCACTTCTTTATCATACGTGAATGTCCCATCATCTTTATACTCTTTCGGGAATGCCCAGCCCTGCCTTGGATAATTAGCTAAAAATTGAACCACTTCCTGATATTGTTCAGCAGACACTTTCCCGTATTTTTTCATATAAGAGAATGCATGAGGATTTATGTAAGATGTTGTTGCAACGTTATTTTGTTTCCCTGCATCTGCATCGTAATAATCAACGTAATAATTACCTTTTTTATTATAACGAAGTACAGAATCACTCAATTGATCTGCAAGGTTTTTATAACGATCTTCCTTGTACATTTCATAAGCACGATATAATTGTTCTATAATACGAAGATCATCGATAAGTGCATTAGTAGCCGACTGCATTTCTCCCTTTTCAGAGATTTTCCATATAATGATGCGATCCTTGTGTACAAAGTTATTTTGAATAACCTTCACTTGTTCATCAAATAAAGCTTGATCATCTTTATCAAGTGTATATTGTAGCCATAACCCTGCAGATTCTGATAAAGCTTCACGGCCCTTCGCTTCACCCTTACCTGCCTTTGTATCCTCTAGGCGATACGTTGCAAGTGTTCCATTTTCATTCACCATATGTCGTAAAATAAAATGCTCGGTACGATTTCCTTGTAAAGCTGACCAAAATACAACTCCACCTAAAGCGATTAAGAGAATAACCCCAATCCCTATATATAAACGTTTTCGCAAACTCTTCACCTCCCTAGTAAGACTAACCTTAATTTTACCAGAACATACGCAAATATAAAAAAGACAATCCTTTAGATTGTCTCTCCCACCTTATCCTTCGCAAGCCTCTTTAGAAGGTCTATATAGCGATTCCACAAGTCGATCATATTCACGACGCGTAATTTCTTTATTATACAACTTTAATAATAAATCTCTATGCTCTCTTGAAAATGCCATCTTTTTAATGACTTCAGGATACATAAAACACCCTCTCCATTTCACATAAACTTCTTCATCCCGGAAACAGAACTTACGTTCGCATAAAAGATTATAAAAGATTCAGCCCTAAAAAACAAATAAAATATTACTAAATATAAATTTCTTTCTTTTTAGAATATTTAAACACCATATTACCGTACTCATTTTTTAAATACATATATGTTTTTGGTAGTTTTTTGAATAAATTTTCCAATTCAATCAGAAAATAATGGCAAAAAAGAAGAGGAGTATACATATGGATACCGTAACATTAGCAAGAGCATTTTTTGGTTCTTCATTAGCATTCCACATTATCTTTGCAACGCTTGGAGTCGGACTTTCTTTAATGATTTTTATAAGTGAAATACTCTATCACTGGAAGAAAGATTCCGACTATGCCATTATGGCAAAAAGATGGACAAAGGCTTTTGCTATCCTTCTCGGTGTAGCAATTCCAACTGGAACAATTGTTGGTGTACAAATTTCACTTCTTTGGCCTGGTTTCGCCAAAATTGTTGGCCAAGTTATTTCTGTTCCGTTTCAAATTGAGATTTTCGCCTTCTTTTTAGAGGCTTTATTCATGTCTATTTATGTATATGCAGCTGATAAATTACCTCCAGTTATGAGATTAATCTCGCTATTTTTCGTTATGATTGGTGCCACTGCATCCGCCGTACTTATTACATCAGCAAATACATGGATGAATACACCTGCGGGCTTTTCAATGGGGCCAGATGGCTCAGTTTTTAACGTTGATCCGTGGAAAGCTTTCTTTAATCCGAGCTTTGGCACAAGTGCATTTCACGTCGTTATTACAGCCTATACAACTGGAGCAGCTGTTATCGCTTCTATCGCTGGATTTAAATTATTAAAGAAAAATTTAAGTGCACGTGAAATTGCTTACCATAAAAAAGGATTACTGTTAGGGCTTGTCGTTACATTTATCACAGGTGCTACAATGTGGCTTTCAGGACACGAATCTGCTATTGCCTTACATAAACATTCACCTGAAAAACTAGCATCTGCTGAAGCTTTGTTTGAAACGACATCACACGCTCCTTTATCGATTGGCGGGGTTGTGGATCCTAACACACTTGAACTAAACTATGCCCTTGAAATTCCGAACATGCTTAGCTTATTAGTGGGACTAGACCCTAGCACCGTTGTAAAAGGGCTAAATGAATTCCCGCAAGAAACGTGGCCACCATTTTACACACATACACTGTTCAACTTAATGGTCGGCACTGCTGCCTTTACCTTTGCAGTTGCAGCTATTGCCCTCTTATATTGGTACTTTGTTTACCGAAAAAAAGGAGTAGAGTTACCAAAGTGGCTTCTTTGGGGGGCTGCCGCATGTGGACCCGTTATGTTGCTCGGTATTGAATTCGGATGGATTTTTAGTTGTAGTGGTCGTCAGCCATGGACAATTTATGGCATGCAACGCACGGTAGATGCTTCTACACGTGCTGATTTCGTCGGTCCTTTATTTGTTTTATTCATCATTTTATATATTGGACTCGGTATTTTAACAGTCTTTGTATTACGGACGTTCTTTAAGAAACATCCGTTAAAGAATGATTTACATCACGAAGGAGGAGATTCTCGTGCATGAGGAAAGCATTGCAATCATCATCTTATGGGCTCTTATTTTCGTATATAGCATACTAGGGTCTATTGATTTTGGAGCTGGTTTTTGGGGCATGGTATACGCTAAACACCCGACGCTTGCTGCCAAGCTTGCTAATCGGTACTTATCACCAACTTGGGAAGTAACAAATACGTTTCTTGTCTTTGTCGTTGTCGCTTTTCTCGGTTTCTTTCCGAAAGCAGCCTTTACCCTGGCAACGGTTATGTTTGTACCAGTTATGTTAATTTTAGTACTCGTTGCGATTCGCAGTACATTTATGGTATTCGCTTACTCCCTGCCAAAGTATCAACACCTTCTTCGGATTATTTCAGGTATTACAGGGCTCTTAATCCCAGCTCTATTAATTACCGTTCTACCCGTTACAGAAGGTGCCTATATTACGATGTCTGAAGGAAAAGAAGTGCTCCTTTACGGAAAACTTCTTTCTAGTCCCGTTATTTATTGTTATATGCTCTTCGGACTAACTTCGGAACTATTTCTATCATCTCTCTTTCTTGCTGATTTTGCTAGGGAACAAGGTTCTGAAGATACGTACCGAATTTATAGGAGAAATGCCATCATACTTGGTCCTGCAACGCTCGTGACTGCTATTATCGCTCTCGTTGTAATGGACCCTGAAACACACTGGCTTATGCAAGGACTAATAAAGCAATTCCCATGGTTTACAGTCTCTATCATTTTATTTGTTATCGGATATTCCTCCCTTTGGTGGACAAATAAGAAGTACAGCACACTAGGCTTTCCTCGCATTGCAGTTTTAGCTGTCGTCGCTCAATATGCATTTGCAAGCTACGCTTACGGCGTCGCCCATTTACCGTATATCATTTACCCGGACGTAACTGTATTTACAAGCTTTACGACGGTCGAAACATTCTATGCGCTTCTTATTCTTTACGCAATCGGGATTGCAATTTTACTACCCGGATTCATTTTCTTCTGGAATTTATTCTTGAAGGATCGAACTTTTTTGAAGGAAAAATAATAAATGAGGGGCATTCACACATAGAATGCCCCTCATTTATTAGACTCCTCTCCTAATAGTTATTACACTACTACTTATACTTGCCTTATTGCTCAAAATACACATATTCACTAGATTCAGGTAGATGCCTAGTTCTTCTTATTTTCTTTTGAATATAATGCTATATAAACTTGAGACAAGCTACATTTGTTCAAGGGAAAATAGAAAGGTAGGTTAAATATGAGCATTGAAATATGGATTACTATTATTGTTTTCTTCTTAACGATGATTGTTATCTTTTGGCGACCCCGTGGTTTAAATGAAGCGTGGCCAGCAGCAATCGGCGCTGGTATCATCCTCATTACTGGACTTGTATCAAAGCCAGATGTCATGGACATTATAAGTAAAATTGGAGGCGCCTCCATAACGATATTAGCGACCATCGTTATGGCAGTTATATTAGAAAGCTTCGGCTTCTTCCATTGGGCTGCAGCAAAACTCGCAAATTTAGCGAAAGGTTCCGGACGCCGCCTATACTGGTATATTCAATTACTATGTTTCCTTATGACTCTTTTATTTAATAATGACGGTAGTATTTTAATTACAACTCCAATTTTAATCCTTCTTCTGAAAAATCTTCAATTAAAACCTCATCAGCAAATCCCTTATTTATTAAGCGGTGCTTTAATCGCCACTGCATCTAGTGCACCAATTGGTGTAAGTAATATCGTAAACTTAATCGCATTAAATATTGTTCATATGACTCTTTATATGCATACTGCTATGATGTTTGTACCTGCAACACTAGGACTACTGTTTATGTCATGGCTCATGTATACAGTTTTAAAGAAAAAACTTCCAGAGAAATTACCGGTTTCTTCATATGATATTGAAGAAATTTTCTTCACGAAAAACTTCCATCCGTTAAAAGGAAAAAATTCTGTTGATACAAAACAAAAACGTACAAAATTCATGTTAAAAGTATTAGGCTTCGTCTTCCTTATGCGCTGTCTTCTATTCGTTGCATCCTTTTTATCGATTCCAATCGAAATTGTTGCTGTACTTGGTTCACTCGTTCTTCTCATTTGGAGATGGTACTACTTACGAACAAACCCAGTCGATATTTTGAAAAAAACACCGTGGCATATTTTAATTTTCGCCTTCTCTATGTACGTAATTATTTACGGGCTTCATAACGCAGGATTAACAGCGGCGCTTGTCCATTGGCTCGAACCAGTTGTAAGTCAGCATCTGCTCTATGCCAGCTTTGCAATGGGCGGACTCGTTTCCCTCCTCTCTAACGTCTTCAATAACCACCCTGCACTTATGATTGGTACAATCACATTAACAGAAATGGGACTAGATCCAGTCACATTAAAAACTATCTATCTCGCAAACATTATTGGTAGTGACATCGGTTCACTATTATTACCAATTGGTACGCTAGCTTCCCTCATTTGGATGTATATACTGAGACAAAACAAAATTAAAGTGAAATGGAAAGATTATTTAAGCGTATCTCTCATCGTAATCCCACTCACAACAGTCGTCACATTATTCCTCTTATACTACTGGGTACAATTATTCTTCGCCTTATAGACAACAGAAGCCCCCTTTGCTATCGTCTTAGCAAAGGGGGCTTCTTCTATATTTAAGTTAGGTACAGTGTGATCAATCAAGTAAAGAGGTGTAACGTGTTATTGATATAAGTGACTACCAGTTTCTTTGAATTCTACCGCTTTCTCTTTCATTCCTTTTTCAATTGCTTCCGTCGTTTCTAAATCATTTTCTTTCGCATATTCACGAATATCATGCGAAATTCTCATACTACAAAACTTCGGTCCACACATTGAACAGAAATGCGCTGTTTTCGCCCCTTCTGCTGGCAACGTTTCATCATGATACTCCATCGCGCGTTCAGGATCTAAAGATAAATTAAATTGGTCGCGCCAACGGAATTCAAATCGTGCTTTTGAAAGTGCATCATCACGCTGATGAGCCGTTTTATGCCCTTTCGCAAGATCGGCTGCATGCGCAGCGATTTTGTACGTAATAACCCCTTCGCGAACATCATCTTTATTTGGTAAACCTAAATGTTCTTTCGGTGTTACATAACAAAGCATCGCCGTTCCAAACCAGCCAATCATCGCAGCACCAATCGCTGATGTGATATGGTCATAACCTGGTGCAATATCTGTCGTTAACGGCCCAAGTGTATAGAACGGCGCGCCCTGACAAATATCAAGTTCTTTCTCCATATTTTCTTTAATTAAATGCATCGGTACATGCCCAGGTCCTTCAATCATAACTTGCACATCATGTTTCCAAGCGATTTTCGTCAATTCACCAAGTGTTTCAAGCTCAGAAAACTGCGCTTCGTCATTTGCATCTGCAATAGAACCTGGACGTAATCCATCTCCAAGAGAGAACGAAACATCGTACTGCTTCATAATTTCACAAATCTCTTCAAAGTGAGTATATAGGAAGTTTTCTTTATGATGGAATAAACACCACTGCGCCATAATCGAACCACCGCGAGAAACAATACCTGTCATACGCTTTGCAGTAATTGGAATGTAACGAAGTAATACACCAGCGTGAATCGTGAAGTAATCAACGCCTTGCTCCGCCTGCTCAATTAACGTATCGCGGTACACTTCCCACGTTAAATCCTCTGCAATTCCGTTTACTTTTTCAAGCGCTTGATAAATTGGCACAGTTCCAACTGGTACCGGGGCATTACGAATAATCCACTCACGTGTTGTATGAATGTTTTTACCTGTAGATAAATCCATAATCGTATCTGCACCCCAGCGAGTCGCCCACGTCATCTTCTCTACTTCTTCTGCAATAGAAGACGATACAGCAGAGTTTCCGATATTTGCATTTACCTTTACGTGAAAATTACGTCCAATTATCATCGGTTCCGCTTCAGGATGGTTAATGTTCGCTGGCAAAATCGCACGACCTTCTGCAATCTCCTTACGAACAAATTCAGGCTCTACCCCTTCACGAATCGCAACATATTCCATCTCAGACGTAATAATGCCATTACGCGCATAATGCATTTGCGTGACATTTGCACCTTGCTTCGCTCTAAGCGGCTTACGATCCATTTGCGGGAAAACAGGTGTATGTTTCGAAGCCACTTTCACACCGTCATCCTCTGGTTTTACTTCGCGCCCTTCGTATGCTTCTACATCACCACGCCCCATGGTCCAAGAATGGCGCGGTGTCGGAATCCCCTTTTCCAGCTCCACTTTATACTCTGGATCTGTATAAGGTCCACTCGTATCATACACACGGATTGGCAGATTTTGAACACCATTCGTATCGCTTTGTTCAATCTCGCGCATCGGCACTTTCATACCCGCGCGTGGCCCATCCACATACACTTTCTTACTTCCTGGTAAACTCGATTTCAATTCAATTTGCTCAGCAGAAACAGACTGTTTCATAACCTTTATTGCCCCCTGTTCGTGACAAGGACGAGATATGGCCAGCGTATGCCAAAATAAAAAGAGCCAGGTCCATAAAAAAATAAGGACCTGGCTCATAAAGACATAATTATGTAAAGCCGTTAACTTCCCTACGCTGGTACGAGCCAGATCAGGTCCAAAGGGTTAAGAAGTTCACACGCTTCTCTCTCAGCCTACGCATACGTTAGGCACCCCTAGTTTATCACTGATTTAATTTTCAATACTTTCCCATTATACACGATAATCTGAAAAATACAAAGGTTATTTCTTTTTTGTTTACGGGATCATCCACGTTAAATAATAAGCCTGCACATACGTCATAATCCCAACAATAGTAACGAAAAATAAACTATGCTTCAATGTAAAGCGGAACAAATCTGACTCTTTCCCAGCAAGTCCAACTGCCGCACAAGCAATCGCAATCGATTGCGGAGAAATCATTTTACCTGTTACACCGCCCGTTGTATTTGCGGCAACGAGAAGCACTTCAGATACACCGACTTGCTGCGCTGTAATTGCTTGTAAATTCGAGAACAGTGCGTTCGCTGACGTATCTGACCCTGTTAAGAATACCCCAATCCAACCTAAGAATGGTGAGAAGAACGGGAATAGTCCGCCAGTTCCTGCAAGTGCTAACGCTAATGTAGAAGATAAACCAGAATAGTTTGCGATAAATGCGAATCCTAATACGAATCCAATAGATAGAATTGGCATCTTTAGTTCGTTTAACGTTTCTTTAAATGTTGCTACTGCATCTTTTGCACTCATTTTCAAAATAAAAATTGAAATGATACAAGCAATTAAAATTGCTGTTCCAGTCGCTGATAAAATATCTAATTTCAAGATTGCTTCATAAGGTGTTGGTTTATTTACAATTGGCTCTGCTTTCATTACTAAATTGTGCAAGCCTGGAACTTCAAATTTAAATACAAGACTTTCTAAAGTACCACCTGGAGCGAATAATGCTTTAAAGAAACTTTGGCTCCAAATGACTACCATCACAGTTAAAATAATGAACGGAGACCATGCTTTTACTACTTTTCCTACCGTTAGTTTCGGCATAGATGTCGCCGTCGTTGCTGCTACTTCACTATTCGCTTCTTTAGACTGATAAATTTCTTTCGGCTGCCAAACTTTTAAGAATAGCGATAAACTTACTAAACTTACAAGTGCTGACGTAATATCAGGAAGTTCCGGTCCTAAAAACGTCGCTGTAATAAACTGTGTAATTGCAAATGAACTACCCGCTACAAATAAAGCAGGCCACGTTTGTCTTACTCCTTTAAAACCATCCATTAAAAATACGATAAAGAACGGAACAAATAAAGATAAGAACGGTAATTGATGCCCAGCCATTTGTCCAATTTTATGTGGATCAATGCCTGTTACTTGTCCAGCAACTGTAATCGGTATCCCCATCGCTCCGAACGCTACTGGTGCAGTATTTGCGATTAAACAAAGGCCTGCTGCATATAAAGGGTTCAGCCCAAGACCTGCAAGAAGCGCTGCTGTAATCGCTACTGGTGCACCAAATCCTGCTGCCCCTTCCAAAAATGCTCCAAATGAAAATCCGATTAAAATAACGAGTAAACGATGGTCATTCGTAATGGATAATACAGATGCACGAATGACATCAAATTGACCTGTTTTCACAGAAATTTTATATAAAAATACTGACATAATGATAATCCACGCAATTGGCCATAATCCGTATAAGAAACCGTATCCGGTCGCTGCCATTGCCATTGTGAATGGCATTTTATACGCAAATAACGCCACCAAGATCGTTAATACAACTGTAATAAATCCTGCCACATACCCCTTCATGCGGAAAACTGCTAAAGCTAAGAAAAAAAAGATGATTGGAATAAGTGCGACTGCTGCCGAAATCCAAATGTTACCGAACGGATCGTAAACTTGTGTCCATGTGTTCATTGTTCTCTCCCCCTAAAGAATCCCCTTTTAAATAGAATAACCTTATCAATAGACTATCAGGTCATCATACCTTTAAGTCTAAAATAAAAAAACGCTCAAGAAAACGTTTTCACTAATTTTATCACAACAATTTTCATTTAAAAAGATTTTTTTGAAAATTATATCATTTAAATAAAAAATCTTACAAAAACGTCACGTTCTTGTAATGTTAATCGATAGGAAGCTTGCCAAATTTACTACATAATAAAAGTATAACAACGGAAATTATTTATGAGGTGATATATATGAACGGAAACAAAATATTAGCAGCTTTATCATACTTTAGTGTATTATTTGCGCCTATCTTATTCCCTATTATCGTGTGGATTGTGGGCGATTCTGAAACGAAACCACATGCAAAACGTGCTCTATGGACACATATCATTCCAAGCATCGCTTCATTTATTGGATTAGTTATTTTAGGAATTATGGGCATCGGATCTGATCAACCAGATGTAACACTTGGAATTGGAGCAATGATTGTCTTATGTATTTGCGGAATCATTAGCTTATACTACTTCATTTGGAATATCGTAAAAGGTATTAAAGTACTGAAAGCTTAATCTTCCTTTAAACAAACGTTTGATTAAAAAAGGACACTTGCAAATTGCAAGTGTCCTTTTCCCACTATGTACAGACAGTAAGAGCCTTCTCTTTATCTTCTGCGTTTCTTCTTTTTTCTCATCATTTTCTTTCGGCGCGTATTCGCTTTATCCGCTATAATGTGGAGCGTACTCGCCACAACAATCCCCATTACAAACGTTACAATTTCAACCTCGTGTTCCTTCGCAATTTCTATTAAATTTCCGTCGAATGCTATTATATTTAATAGGAATAAAAACGGAGAAAATACGATTAACATGTATGCAATACGAATAATATCACCAATTATAATCGTATGTGTGAAGAAGGAACGATGGGGCATTACGCTCCTATATGGATACCAAAAAATGCGGAGGAATCCCCATTTATTATACGCATTACTGTACGTATCTAAATCCGGTGTTAAAAATGAAGTACCTACTAAAAAGCCAATTGCAAAAGTTAATAAAAAATCAAAATTTGTTAATCCATACGAAAAGAGCATAAACAAAACAACCGGAAGGGATATTAAGTTTATTTTCGTATGCGTTCTTCCTGATGGCATAATGCACTTCCTCGCTTACGTTCGCCCTGTCATCCTATGACAGGTCTCACCTATTGATCTAATTTTTGATCGATAAATGATGTGTCTATATCCGAATCAAACCATTCTGCCAACTTCACTCGTGCCTTATCTTTCACTTCTTCATTTACGTATATCGATGCTTGTAATAGTGCGGCCATTAACGCACCTAAATCATCCGTATAACCAACTCCAGCAATAAAATCTGGGATTGCATCAATCGGTGCAATAAAATAAGCAAGTGCTCCGATGACAATAATTTTCACTCGTTTTGGAACATCCGGTCTTTGCAAAACGTAAAACAACAATAAACTCGCATAGATTACCGACTGCCCTGCCTGCTTCGCAACATGTTTTATTTTCTTCCAAAACGCTTCAACTGAAAATTTTTGTTTCATTCAAAAGCCTCCCTATTTTCAAAAGAAATAAGCTACAATATGTTATGTTATCAGTAAAAGTTCATCAAAATTACACATAATCTATCAATGAAATTTCATTGTAACAAACAAAACTAAAAAGAACAAGTGTTCGTTAATTTTTTCGTATTTTCCTTCATATAATAGTTTTCTAGACAACCACTTAAAGATTTCTATTCCATATTTCTCAACCAAAAAACTTTCAATTCCCTTTAACATTCTTTTCTATTTTTGTTATATTTTATAGTTGACGAGCATATAAACGAATGTTAAAGTTTTCTCTGGTAGTGACAAATCACATACAAAAAATGTAAAATGTTATAGTGTTTCTCAGAAATGAATTTTGTTGTATAATACAGAAATGACGTTATGCTTATGAGCAGCACAAGAAACCAAAAAGGGTATGCATAGTTAAAGTCGTATATGGGTGAATATAGAAACTCTAATTATGGCCAAGAAAACTATGTATTTTTTATTTTAACATTTTTCGCTCCAAAATCGACCAAGCCTGATAGAGAAAGGGTGGAAATGAATGAAAGAAACCATGAAATCACAATTTCAAAATGTGCGTTTCACTTTATTCGTAGCTTTGGCCGTATGGCTAAAAACCTACATCATTACACGCACTAGCTTCGATTTAAAACTTGAATCTTTCATGCAAGAATTCATTTTATTCATTAGTCCATTAGCAGCATCATTACTGTTTGTGGGTCTTGCATTATTTGCAAAAGGGAAAAAACGTAACTATATAGCACTAGGAATTAACTTTATCTTAACGTTCATTCTTGTTGGTAACGTAATGTTCTACGGATTCTACAATGACTTCGTTACTTTACCAGTACTAGGACAAACATCTAATTTTGGAAGTTTAGGTTCTAGTGTGAAAGAATTATTTAACTTCAAAATCATCCTTGCATTTGCGGATATTATCGTATTCTTCGTTCTATTGAAAAAGAAGAAAGATTTTGCACCGACAGAGCGTGTAGCACGTCCGATGCGTTCCCTATACTTCGTGTCAACAGTTGCTATTTTCTGCGTAAACCTAGGATTTGCAGAAGCTGAGCGTCCAGAACTATTAACACGTTCATTCGACCGCGTTATGCTTGTTAAAAACTTAGGATTATATGTACACCAAGCATACGATCTTGGCCTACAAGCAAAATCAAGTTCACAAAAAGCGTTTGCTGATAGTAGTAAATTACAAGAAGCAGAAAACTATGTGAAAACAACACAAAGTAAACCAGATCCAAATATGTATGGTACTGCAAAAGGGAAAAACGTAATTGTTGTCTCTCTTGAATCATTACAAACATTCTTAATTGGTGCGCAAGTTAACGGACAAGAAGTTACACCATTCCTAAACCAATTTGCGAAAGAAAGTTATTACTTCGATAACTTCTTCCATCAAACTGGGCAAGGTAAAACATCTGATGCTGAATTCTTAGTAGATACTTCGTTATATCCACTAGACCGTGGTGCTGTATTCTTCACACACGGTAACAACGAATATACAGCAACTCCAGAAATTTTGCGTGAGCAAGGGTATCACACATCAGTATTCCATGCAAACAACGCAACATTCTGGAACCGTAATATTATGTATCCGGCACTTGGTTATGATCGTTACTACAACGAACTTGACTACAAGATTACGCCAGAAACAAAATTAAACTGGGGACTAAAAGATATCGAATACTTCGATCAGTCTATCGATATGTTAAAACAAGTGAAGCAGCCGTTCTATACTCGCTTCCTTACTTTAACAAACCATTACCCATTCACTTATGATGACAGTACGAAATTAATCGACGAGTACAATTCTGGTGATGGAGTATTTGACCGCTATATGGTAACAGCTCGCTACTTAGACGAAGCAATGAAGCACTTTATTGAGCGTCTAAAAGCTGAAGGTATTTACGACAACTCTGTTATCGTATTCTACGGTGACCATTATGGTATTTCTGAGAATCATAACCGTGCAATGGCACAGTTCTTAGGAAAAGAAGAAATTACTACATTTGACCATATGAACTTACAAAAAACACCGATGTTTATTCACGTTCCAGGTCAAAAAGAGGGTAAAACAATTTCAAAACCAACTGGTGAAATTGACATTAAACCAACAATTCTAAACCTACTTGGTGTAGATTCTTCGAATCAAATCCAATTCGGTCATGATGTATTCTCACCAGACAATAAAGGATTCGTTGTTCTTCGTGACGGTAGCTTCATTACAGATAAGTACATGTACACAAACAGTACATTCTACGATCGTAACACAGGTGAAGTTGTACAATTACCGAAAGAAGAAGCTCAACCACTTATTGATCGTGCACAAAATGAATTGCACATGTCTGACAAAATCATTGAAGGCGACTTACTTCGCTTCTCTGAAAGCAATAAGACCAAAACTGGTGAAGTAAAAACGGCTATTAAAGAAGAAAAGAAGAGTGCTGAGTAACCTCAGCCTCTTTTTTATTTTCCTCTCTACAAATTCTTCTATACATTAACTTTAAAATTACATAACCTTCACCTAATATTTACACCATATTAACGAAACATCTTTATAATAAAATATGTAAACAAGGTTCCACATATTTCTTATCTCTCATCTTCAATAAGATCCCTTAGAGAAATATGCGCATCATTTGTTTTCAATTTTCTTATAATTGTCTTTCCAAGTGTTTTGTTTGCATAAATGAAACCTTTAAAGACGATGTCCCTATGAAAGATAGCTACCCTCCTTGTGCAGCATTCCATACGAATGTTGCTTTTTTTTTTCAAAAAGCAGGATTCTTATTTCTCCTTTTCGAATTTGTATATACAAAATGCTATAAAGTGAAACTTTAATCAGTAGGGTTTTGTTCATCTCCCACTGATTATTAGCCCTCACCAATCGTTCGTTTACGGGCAGTTAATGCGGGATAAATCACCACTACTTCTCTATGATTTACAAATACATATGCGTCATATGCGGAGAATTACTTACATAAAAATAACTAGAGTGCTTTTTATTCATGTACTAACGAAAGGATGGGACGAAAATTGGCATATGAAAGATTTGTACTATGGAATGATGCAGTTATTGATACAACGAAACATCGCGCGTACATAGAACTTGAAGAAAGAGGCTTACAATTTGGCGATGGTGTCTATGAAATTATTCGCCTTTATAACGGAAACTTTCACTTATTAGATCCACACCTAACAAGATTATATCGCTCCATGGACGAAATAGAATTATCGCTCCCTTTCTCAAAAGCCGAACTCATCATCTTACTCTACAAATTAATTGAAAACAATAATTTCCACGAAGACGGAACAATTTACTTACAAGTATCTCGTGGTGTACAAGCTCGAGCACATGCATTCTCATATGACACATCTCCGACAATCTATGCTTATATTTCAAAAAAAGAAAGACCATCTTTATGGATTGAATACGGTGTACGTGCTATATCAGAACCTGATACACGCTGGCTCCGCTGTGATATTAAATCGCTAAATTTATTACCAAATGTATTAGCTTATACGAAAGCTGAACGCAAAGGTTGTAAAGAAGCACTTCTCGTACGAAATGGTATTGTAACTGAAGGTAGCCACTCTAACTTTTTTCTCATAAAAAACGGAACACTGTATACGCATCCAGCCAATCACCTTATTTTAAACGGCATTATTCGTCAGTACGTCCTTTCTTTAGCTAACACTCTTCAACTTCCGGTACAAGAAGAGCTTTTCAGCGTTCGCGATGTTTATCAAGCAGATGAATGCTTCTTTACGGGAACGACTATTGAAATTTTACCGATGACCCATCTCGATGGAACTGCGATTCAAGATGGTCAAGTTGGCCCTATCACCAAATTACTACAAAGGTCATTTTCTCAAAGCCTTTTAAAATCCAACAGCACATCTTCCTAAATACGAATAATCTCCTCTCTTTCTACAACAAATATATGTATTTAAATGGAAATCAAGGTATGAATTTATGCCTTGATTTTTTCTTGTAATCTTTTTGTCATATTCAGATTACCGCATAAGTCTTGACAGTAATCGACATGCTCTTTAGAATTTTTAACAGTTGGTAAATATTTCTTCACTACATTACAGACAGAAAGGAATCGACAAATTATGAAAAAATACCTTGCCGGTCTTGCGGCAGTGTCTGTAGCAGGAGGAGCAGCTCCTACACTTGATAGTGTTCAAGCTGCCCCTGAACAAAGTGCACAAAAAGCTGCTACACAAGCTGTCCAAGCTTCCGCATCAAACAGTTCATCGTATACGGTGAATACTAGCGTATTACATGTTCGTGCAGGATCAAGTACTTCTCACGACATCATCTCTCGCGTTTATAATGGTCAATCATTAAACGTAATTGGAGAAGAAAATGGTTGGTTCAAAATTAACCAGAATGGTCAAACAGGCTATGTTAGTGGCGAATTTGTATCAAAAAATGGTGCAAAAACAAATAACAATGTAAGTACAGGTGGAAACAATAAAGTTACTGCTGATGTATTACGTGTACGTACAGCTCCTAACACTTCTAGTTCTGTTTCAGGACGTGTATATGAAGGACAAACTTTAAACGTAATTGGAGAAGAAAATGGTTGGGTGAAAATCAACCATAACGGACAAACTGGTTATGTTAGTAGCCAATTTGTATCAGGTGCTTCTTCAAATACTGGCTCTACAAACAGTAACAACAATAGTAACAATGAAGCAACTGTTCAACCAGCAAGCGGAAACTATACAGTAAATGTATCTTCCCTTCGCGTTCGTACAGGTCCTAGCACTTCTCATCCAACTGTAGGTTCTGTTAAACAAGGACAAGTAGTACAAGTTGTAGGCGAAGTTCAAGATTGGTTCAAAATCAATTACGCAGGACAAACAGCTTACTTAAGCAAAGACTACGTAACAAAAGGCGGCTCTAACGAAAACGTTACTCAAGGTAACAACCAAGAGCAAAATAATAATGGAACTGTTCAAACTGGTGGTACTTACGTCGTTAACGCAACATCTCTACGTGTTCGTACAGGCCCTGCTGCTTACCATAGTGTAATTGGCGGCGTGTTAAATGGTACAACATTAAACGTAGTTGGATCTGAAAACGGCTGGTTTAAAGTAAACTACCAAGGAAAAACAGGCTATGTTAGTAGCGAATTTGTAAAATTCGTTAAAGGTGGCACTGCTACTCCTGAACAACCGAAACAACCTGATCAGCCAAAACAACCTGATCAAGGTGCAATTGGCGACTACTACATTAATGCTTCTGCACTAAATGTACGTAGCGGCGAAGGTACAAATTATAGAATCATAGGCGCACTTCCACAAGGACAGAAGGTTCAAGTAATCTCTGAAAACTCTGGATGGAGCAAAATTAACTACAACGGTCAAAATGGTTACATCGGAACACGTTTCCTATCTAAAACACCAGTTGGCGGCGCAGTAGATAATAAGCCTAACGAAAACCAAAATAACAATCAAAACAATAACAACAATAACAACAATAACAACAATACTAATAATAGCGGTGACAGTTCTTCTCTACTTGCATACGCGAAATCTATGCAAGGCGTACCATACGTTTGGGGCGGTACTTCTGCTAACGGTGTTGACTGCAGTGGTTACATCTACCACGTATTTAAGAAATTTGGTCATAACATTAGCCGTCAAAGTGTTGCTGGATATTGGAGCAGCTTACCACAAACTTCAAGTCCACAACCTGGAGACTTAATTTATTTCAAAGACACTTATAAAGCAGGTCCTTCTCACATGGGTATCTACCTTGGCGGGGGATCATTTATCCAATCTGGAGATAAAGGTGTAGCAATCGCTTCATTAAGCAACTCTTATTGGAAAAGTCATTTCTTAGGGTATACAAAAGCACCTTAAGTTATAGTTTCAGAGCCTTCTAGTTTACTAGAAGGCTCTTTTTAAAGAACTCGATATAGTAATCCCCTTTCATTCTCTCTACGAAAAAATTATGCGTTCATTCTCCTATTTCATACACTATATTCTACAAAAATTGCCCATAACGTTATCATAATGAATATATTCCCATAAAAAACATAACCTATTTCATGTCAATTCATTTTATATGTGTTTTTTCAAAGAATTTTCTTTTTATTTAAACTTTTCGACAGACGTTTGACCTCTGATGTCCATTATGATAAGTTACTTAAGATGTTATATTTGCAGAAGTATAGACAACTGTGTTATACACTTTTTTACTATGAGGAAGGAGCATACACTGCATGAATCTTTTATGGGGAATTGGCGGCGTGATTGGAGTATTAGCAATTGCTTTCTTACTATCTTCCAACCGCAAAGCTATTAATTGGCGCACAATTTTAATCGCGCTAGCATTACAAATGTCATTTTCATTTATTGTATTACGATGGGATGCTGGAAAAGCAGGCTTAAAAGTTGCTGCTGACGGCGTTCAAGGATTAATTAATTTTTCTTACGAGGGAATTAGGTTCGTTGCTGGGGATTTAGTCAACGCAAAAGGCCCTTGGGGATTTGTTTTCGTTATTCAAGCACTACTTCCAATCGTATTTATTAGTTCATTAGTAGCAATCTTATATTACTTAGGTATTATGCAGAAATTTGTTAGTATCATTGGTGGTGCATTAAGCAAACTTCTTGGAACTTCTAAAGCAGAAAGCTTAAATGCAGTAACGACTGTATTTTTAGGACAAACAGAAGCACCAATTTTAATTAAACCATACTTAGCACGTTTAACTAACAGTGAGTTCTTCACTATTATGGTAAGTGGTATGACAGCTGTTGCCGGATCAGTTCTTGTCGGCTATGCAGCGATGGGCATTCCATTAGAACATTTATTAGCAGCAGCAATTATGGCAGCTCCATCAAGTTTATTAATTGCAAAACTAATTATGCCAGAAACAGAAAAAGTAGATAACAACGTTGAACTTTCTACAGAACGTGAAGACGCAAACGTTATCGACGCAGCTGCACGTGGTGCATCTGAAGGTATGCAACTTGTTATTAACGTAGCAGCAATGTTAATGGCTTTCATCGCACTGATCGCTCTATTAAATGGTCTATTAGGATTGGTTGGCTCTTTGTTCCATATTAAACTTAGCCTTGATTTAATCTTCGGCTACTTACTATCACCATTTGCAATCTTAATCGGGGTTTCTCCAGGTGAAGCTATACAAGCGGCAAGTTTCATCGGTCAAAAACTTGCAATCAACGAATTCGTTGCATATGCAAACTTAGGACCACACATGGCAGATTTCTCTGAAAAAACAAATCTAATTTTAACATTCGCAATCTGTGGCTTTGCAAATTTCTCTTCTATCGCAATTCAATTAGGTGTAACAGGAACGTTAGCTCCTACTCGCCGTAAACAAATTGCACAATTAGGGATTAAAGCAGTTATCGCTGGTACACTAGCGAACTTCTTAAACGCAGCAGTTGCAGGTATGATGTTCCTATAATTTTATATAAAACCTCCTCTTTTTAAAGAGGAGGTTTTTTTATATATCCTAAATATAATTTTCGTATATATTAAATCCATTATGTCTAGATGTATAGATGATATGTTACAATAATTAGTATGTCTGTTTATTTTTTCTTGTACAAGAAGGATACTACTTGATGTATCTCGCCCCAAAAAACTTCCAGCTACATGGTCCATTTCTCAATAATTGTGCATACTACAAATATCCAGCACGAATTATCTGTAAGGAGGAAAGTTTCGTGAAAGATAAGTCCTATAAAGTCCTCTCTATGTGGATTTTACAAATTTTATTTTATTTTACTACTGTACATGTGACGAAATATGAGCACGCACTCATTTTTACAATTATATATGTCATCATAAATGTACTATTCCTATTTTTAGCTGATAAAACAGCATTTATTTTCTTCATACTGGGAACAATCATTTCAGTATTCTATTTATTTTATCAAGCATGGCTTCACTTATGGAGTACATCAGATCAATGGGAATATATTATTACCCACTTCCTGATGGCAGCTAACTTCTTCATTGTTTATATTTCAACCCATTTATTAAAAAAGGTTATCCTTAAAAATAAAGAGTTAACTGAACGAGTGAGAGTGCTTGAGCAATACATTGGAGAATCAAAATTATTAACAAGACAAGAATTCGAAAGACGACAAGCTTTATTAACAACTGCGATGAATCGTCGTAATGAAACAGGCATTATCATTTTCTTTGATTTCACTTCCTTTAGTAAATATACGAAGGAAAGTGTCATGGATCGTGTAGCTTCATTATTAGTTGAAACGGTAAGGAATGACTTTGACCTTGCTGCTGAATACGACAGCAATACACTGGTTATTTTACTACAAAACACAAATGAAGCCGGTGCTGATATTGTAATGAACCGCCTAAAGCCAAAAATGGAGCAATGGCTTGCTAATGAGGCAATCCAAGACATGAAAATTTCACGAGAGCAAATTGGAAACAAAGGACCGACATTATTATGATGACACTCGTTATACTCCTTTTATTCCTTCTGTTCTGCGTACTCGTTTTCTGGATCAGCATCACATTTTCAATTAAATATGTATTGATTTTTACCGCCTTTCTATTCTCTGCTTTACTCGTTTATTACTCTTTCTTAACAATTGCGGGCTTAATTCATCGAAATAGTAAACGAAAAGATCGTACGCTAGAACATTATCCAAGTGTAGATATTTTAATACCCGCTCATAATGAAGGGGTTGTTATTAAAGATACATTAGAAGCAATGGCAAAGATTGAATACCCAGGCAAACTAAACGTTTATTTATTAAACGATAACTCTCAAGATGAAACACCTGAAATTGGCGATGATTTCGACAAAGCTTATGCTCATATTCATCACATCCGTGTACCACCTGGCGAGCCGAAAGGAAAATCGCGTGTATTAAACTACGGCCTTAGCATTTCGGACGGTGAATATTTCTGTGTTTATGATGCAGATAATCAACCTGAACCACATGCACTGCGAATGCTCGTAGAACATGCTGAAACAACCCAGGATGCCGTTGGGGCAGTTGGACACGTTCGTACAGTAAATGAAAAAAGAAATTGGCTTACACGAATGATTTCATTAGAATTTCAAATTTTTCAGCTCCTTATGCAATCTGGACGCTGGCTATTATTCCAAACAGGTTCACTAACCGGAACAAACATGCTTCTTCGTCGTTCTGCATTAGAAGAACTTGGCGGCTATGATCCTTATGCAATCGCAGAGGATGCCGAATTAACATTAAGAATTACCCAAAAAGGCTATCTCTTACCAATCGTCCCAGAATCGGTTACATGGGAACAAGAACCTGAGCATTTAAAAATTCTTATTAAACAGCGTACACGTTGGCTTCAAGGAAACTTATACATTTTAGAAAAAATGTTTTCTTCGTTAAGCTTCTTTAAAGGGAAACTTCTCGTCCATTCCTTACAACAAGTTTTAGTGTATGTCGTATTTTGGCTATTCCTAATCATTTCAAACGTTTGGTTTATAATTGGACTGCTCGGGATATTCCAAATTCAATATAGCATTCCATTACTATTTATGTGGTATGTCGCATATATTACATATGTTTCTCAATTATTTAGTGCCCAGAGCGTCGAACGAACCTTTACACCGATCAATATTTTCATAAGCGTCATTATGTACTTTACGTACGCACAGCTCTTTACGTATTTATTTATTCGCAGTCTCATTCTTTACTTACGTGCAAAGAGCAAGAAACAAGTAATTGGTTGGGATAAAACAGTACGATTTAAAAAAGAAAAATAGATTTCATTAAAAAATAAGCACAGAGCGCCGTATGCTCTGTGCTTATTTTTTACCGTAATACTATATATATCAGACAATACCCCTTAGCTGAAAGTTATTTCACGTCCATCCCCCAACGAACGATCGACCTTCATTTATATACGAAAAAGTGATTGCTATTTTTGTAGAACCAATTGCTTCTCTTGATGCTCTTTACGAGTTTCAATCTTTGGTTCCGTGCTTTCTTGGGCATTTCGATGTGCCACACGTTTCAAACAAATATGCTTCCACTTTCTTTCGTAACGTTTCATTATTCTAGTTGTCCCCCTTGAATGCGCTTTAAAACAATTTGAAATCGCTTACAGGAAATAATATAGCACATATACCTAAAAGTGACAACACATTTCCGACATATTTTTGTCAAAAATATGAATATAATGTGTAAAATATCGGATATTGTCGAACCGTATCGATTTTTCTTTTCAAACTACAGCTATCCACACTTTCCCTAATATTTTCATAAAAAAAGGAGCTGACATAAAATCAGCCCCTTTCCTTCTATTATTTATGTTGTTTCATACGTCCTTCTTTTTGCAACTCTTTAAATAGTGCCGCGATCATAAAGAAAATAACAAATACAAATGGGAATGCCGCAATAATCGACGCAGTTTGCAGCGCCTCTAAGCCACCGACATACAATAAGATCGAGGCTAACGCCGCTAGCACAATACCCCAAACCATTTTAATACGATTTGGTGGGTTTAAGCTACCATGTGTCGTTAACATCGCTAGCACAAACGTAGCAGAGTCTGCCGATGTAATAAAGAATGTTGAAATAAGTAAAATAGCTAGCACACATAAAGCCGGTCCCATACTACCCATTTGGTCTAACATAGCAAACAATCCTACTTCTGTGCCCATTTCTTTAATTTGGCCATATATATTCGCCCCGTCGAACAATTCCATATGAATACCTGTTCCTCCGAAAACAGAGAACCAAAGCGCACCAATTACTGTTGGTACGAGTAACACACCAATAACAAATTCACGAATTGTACGCCCGCGTGACACACGAGCAATAAACGTACCTACAAATGGTGACCATGCAATCCACCATGCCCAGTAGAAAATTGTCCACGACTGAATCCATTGATTTCCGCCTTCATTTAATGGACTTAAACGGAAACTCATACTTGGCAATTCTTGAATGTATGAACCGATTGTTGAAGTGAAATAATTCATAATAAAGTTTGTTGGACCTGCAAATAATACAATTATCATAAGTGCAAACGCTAAAATAATATTCGCATTACTTAAATATTTAATTCCTTTATCGAGTCCCGTTTGCGCAGATAGCATATAAAGGACAGTTACAATTCCGATGATTACTAGCTGTGTCGGTAATGAGTTTGGAATGGATGTTAAATAACTAACACCACCCGCAATTTGCTTTGCCCCAAGCCCTAATGATGTCGCCACACCAAATACTGTTGCAAATACAGCTAGAACATCAAACGTATGGGCAATACGGCCATGTTCACCGCCTTTAAATAGCGGACCCACTGTCGCACTAATTGTACTTGCTCTTCCTTTTCTAAATGTAAAATACGCAATACATAATGCTACAAGTGCATATAATCCCCACGGATGTAATCCCCAATGGAAAAATGAGAAACGAAGTGCAAGACGTGCACTTTCTTCAGTCGCACCCTCTCCAAACGGAGGTGTGTATAAATGGTTCAACGGTTCTGCAACGCCCCAGAAAACCAAACCGATTCCCATACCGGCACTAAATAACATAGCAAACCATGTCATATAACTATAATCAGGTTCATCATCATCTTTACCTAAACGAATCGAACCGTACTTAGAAACAATTAAGAAAATAGCAATTCCTAAGAAAATAGAAACGGAAATAATATAGAACCATCCAAACTTACTAACTAACGCAGCTTGAATTGCAGTCGTTACATTTCCTAAGCTACCTTCTCCAATAATAGATTCGGGAATAATCCCCCAAAGTGTAAATGCAATGCATAATGTTAATGAGACAATAAATGTTTTCGTCAGTTTCCTCATCAAATCCCCCTTCGTATGTTTCATTTTTTGTAAATATCATAAATTCCGATGTGTTAAATCGGATAAAAAACCATAGTTTTGCGGCGATTTTCTTTCGGCTCTTTCAAGTTTGCCTTCACCAATTAGAGTTCTTATGGACAGCCTTACCTTCCGTACAACCTTTTCACTCTGCAAGAGCTACAAGATAGGAATACTACTGTCAAATTGCGTGAGAAAATATGCGGATGGGAAGAGGTTTTCCCAAAAAAGGATGTGTTACAGTTTTAAAAAAGGGCAGATTTATTCCTTGCAACCCTTTCTTCTTGTAACAATTATGCGGTTTTTTGCTAGTATATAGCGCGTGTTTATAACTTCACAAACGAGATGTTTATGTTTATATAACTATTTTACCCATAAAACGGTAAAATACTCAAGGAATGTAGTCGTATGGTAATCATCTTGTAACGTCCTCGTAATATTTTTAGCTTCATTGAAAAAAACCTGTTGTATTAAAAATTTTGACTATAACTATAAACCTACTAAAAATACGGAGTGAAAAACGCTTTCCTTCATTTCCTGCTATGTTACAAAGTGTTAACGACTTATTACGAATGGTTTGTAATTGTGTGTTTTCCCAAAATCCGAAAAAATCTGTTGCTATAATGAGGACACGAAAACAAACGCAATGGAGGCTATCATGAAAAAATTAATTGGAATAGCAACAGCAGCAGTTTTTGGTCTTGGGATTTTCACTTCATCTGCTAATGCAGAAACTGTTGTAACAACAGACGTACTAAACGTACGAGAAAACCCTACTACTGAATCAAAAGTTGTCGGTAAATTACAGAATGGTCATAAATTAGATGTTCTAAATACAGAAAACGGATGGTCACAAATCAAATTAGATGGTAAAGACGCATTCGTAAGTGCAGAGTTTACAAAGAACTCTTACTATGTAACAGCTAACGTATTAAATGTACGTGCTGAAGCGAACACAAACTCAGAAATTCTTGGAACGCTTAAGAAAGACGATATGATCGAAACAACGAACCAAGTACAAAATGAGTGGTTACAATTCGAATATAACGGGAAAACGGCTTATGTTCATGTTCCTTTCTTAACAGGTACAGCACCTGTTATTGAGAAACAAGAAACGCCTACTCCTGCTAAAGCTGCAGCACCAGCTAAGGTAGCACCTGCGGCATCAAAACCAGCTGCTAAGCCTGCTGTGAAAGCTGCTGAAACTAACGAACCATCTAGTGGTCGTGAGTTAACAGTTGTAGCTACAGCATATACAGCTCATCCGAGCGAAAATGGTGGCACATACGGCGGACGTGTATTAACTGCAATGGGTCATGACCTAACAGCGAACCCAAACATGAAAATGATCGCTGTTGACCCGAAAGTAATCCCATTAGGATCTAAAGTATGGGTAGAAGGTTATGGAGAAGCAATCGCTGGTGATACTGGCGGTGCAATTAAAGGTAACCGTATCGACATTCTACTTGGATCAGATAGCGCTGCTAACAAATGGGGACGCAAAACTGTTAAAGTGAAGATTTTAAAATAACCAATGACTGCTAAATTACAGCCGGTTCTCTTTATTGAGAGCTGGCTTTTATTTTTTATATAATACATATAAGGAGGTGACGTCCATGAATTTACAAGCTAAGGTAGACTGGGTCGGTACACCAAAACCGTACATATATAAAGATGATATAACATATGATGCTATCGCAATTGACTTCTCACTCACAAGTGATGACAATCGCTATAAATTAATTGTGCTCAAGTCTGAAGAAAATACACATTACAAAATCGTACAATATGGAATAAAGCCAGGCTCTCAAAAGCCATTTCCTATTGATATTCCATTCGAGCAAAACATGTTACCAATTATAAAACAAATATTACATGATCCATATGTAAAAGCGGTATTACAAGAATCACGCTCTTAATTCCCAAAAAGGATGTTCCTAGTAGGAAAGTTCAACTAGGCAACATCCTTTTTTGTAATCCAAATTTCATTTTTTCTGTTTTGAGCATTTTTTGTTTATAATGGTAAAGGAAAGAAATCTGTGTACGGAGGAATATTATGCTGCAACACTCAATTACGAAAGATGAAATTATGATGATTGCGAATGAGTTCGTTCAAGGGCTTGATCCGCAGCAAGTTGCTGATCAGGAGCACGTCGCTACAGCTCGGCACCTATATCGTAGTGGTGTTGTCTATAACGTTGACTTTGATGGCTATACGCTATCCGGAACTGTAAATGCTGAAGGCAGTGTATATAGCGTTCACATCCCGATTCGTAATGTCACTGAAAGCTATTGCGATTGCTTCGCGCCAACGCAATGTGAGCATATGCTTGCTGTGTTACTATCTGCAGCTTCTAGTTTTGGGCAAGTAGGAGATGTTTTAACTTTATTCAAAAATAATACAAAACCTTCTCTTCCTCCTATTCGAACTGCACGACAAGTATTGCAATCATCAGCTTTTGAAGAAATGGATTATAAAAGTTGGCAAACATACTTTGAAAATGAATATGAATCATTTAAAAAAGAACAAGCGCGGCTCACTTATAAACAAATGTATTTTCTTATGAGTCTTTTTACAGACTTCTATACAAAATTAGAACGGAAAGCTCCGCGCATCGTTGCTATTCATGAGTTATTTAAGTTGCACGCGGCACTTTATTGCTTTCAAAAATTATTAGAAGAAATTCAAGAGTTTGAAGCAAACAAACTATATTCTTATCACCAACCAGTTAACGTCGTTCGCCTATTCGTTGATAAAGTTGAATCTACCGTTAGGGACCTAAAAACAGAGGCGATTCCAGAAGAATCTAAACCGATTTTACAAGAAACAGCGCGGCTCATACATGAAGTATTCTTCTCTACCGATGCCTATACACAAGAGCGATTCTTCATTTATCGTCACGTATGGGGTGAACTGTTAAGAACAGAAGAGCAGCTACAAGAAGAAGAAAAACGAATCGATACTAAAATCAATCCACTTTCCAAAGCATTAGCATCTTCTCATCTGCTCTTTTTAAACAATGAAGATTTATCAGCAATGGAATTACTCAAAAAACAGCCTGCTTCTGTTGTGAGCCTTTACTTCTATTGGTTAGAAGAGTTATTAAGTGCGATGGAGTGGGATCGTGCTAAAGATTGGCTTTCCTTTACTTATAAACAAGTAAAGGAAACGATAATGGAACAAGAGAATACCGTCTTCATACAAGATATCGTTCGATTATTTGTGATGATGTATGAGACATATGCAACGCATACGAATGAACAAGCGGGTTTAGAAATGATTTTGCAAGAACTATTACCGTATAGTTTCACGAACTATGAGCAATACGTACTAGCGAAGAAACAATACCATGCATGGACAGAACTTCAGCTCTTATATGGATCTGAAGTAATCGAACTTTTGAAAGAACCATTGAAAGATATTGAAAAAGAAGCGCCCGAAGCAGCACTCCCTCTTTATCACCATGCCGCAATGGAAGCAATTGAAGAGCGGAATCGCAAATCGTATAAACGTGCCGTTCGTTACTTAAAGAAATTACGTATGCTTTATAAACGACTAAAGCGAACTGATGAATGGGATGCTTTCATTATTCATATCGCTAACTTATATTCACGCCTGCGTGCACTACAAGAAGAATTACGGAGAGGAAAATTAATCGATGATCATACAAACTGAAGTAACAATTAGGCTCCAGCACGTTAGTCAAGGTTGGTTCCTTTGGGGAGAAGATGATAGCGGTACGCTCTTATCCGTAGCAACTTGGAAAAAAAACGCATTCGCATGGCACTCTACTTCCTTCTATGGAACGTTTTTAAAAGAAGCAACATATGAGGGAAAACAAGGCGTTATGTTAACGAATGCCCAGGCATTTGAATACATCGCAAATAAACCAATGAATTCATTTGCAAATATGCAAATGAACGGTCCTATTACGGCGCTTACAAAGGACGCAAGTGAATTATGGGACGCTTTCGTCAGCGGCAGTTTCACACCTGACATGAAGCATTGGTCTCAACAGCCATCTTGGAAAGTCCAGAATACCTCAATTGAAGATAACATATTAGCATCTCTTTTCTCTGCCGCTGTGAACGAAAGTATTTTGCAAGATGCTCGCTCAAATGACGGATGGGAAGATGCAAAGAGGCTATATGAACATTACGACTTTACGAAAAGGCAATTGGAAGCAGCACTACATGAAGAAGATTGGCTTCGAAAAATTGGTTATATTGAAGATGATCTTCCATTTACAGTCGGCTTAAGACTACAAGAACCGCAAGAAAACTTTGAAATGTGGAAGCTTGAAACAATCGTTACACCAAAACGTGGTGCGCATCGCATATATGTATATGAAAGTATCGATTCCTTACCAAAACGATGGCACGATTACGAAGAACGTATTCTTGAAACACAAGAGGGATTCAGTAAGCTCGTACCGTGGCTAAAAGAGGGCGACAAGTTCCGAGAAGAACTCTTTGAAACGGAAGCTTGGAACTTCTTAACCGAAGCAAGTAATGAATTACTCGCAGCAGGCATTACAATTTTACTACCATCATGGTGGCAAAATTTAAAAGCAACAAAACCGAGGTTACGCGTTCAGCTGAAGCAAAGTACAGCACAAACACAGTCTTTCTTCGGCATGAATACGCTCGTTAATTTCGACTGGCGCATTTCAACAGACGGAATTGATTTATCAGAAGGCGAATTTTTCGAACTCGTTGAGCAGAACAAACGTCTTTTCAATTTAAATGGCCAATGGATGAGACTTGATCCTGCCTTTATTGAAGAAGTAAAAAAACTAATGCACCGTGCAGATAAATATGGACTAGAAATGAAAGACGTGTTGCAGCAACATTTATCTAATACGGCGGAAACAGAAATTGTAGAAGACGATAGTCCGTTTACCGATATTGAAATCGAACTAGATGGATATTATGAAGAGCTTTTCCAAAAGCTTCTACACATTGGAGATATTCCAAAAGTAGATGTACCATCTTCGCTACAAGCAACACTCCGCCCGTATCAACAACACGGGATTGAATGGTTACTATACTTACGAAAGCTTGGATTTGGAGCATTATTAGCCGATGATATGGGACTCGGAAAAAGTATTCAAACGATAACTTATTTACTATACGCTAAAGAAAACAATCTCCAAACAGGTCCTGCATTAATTGTGGCACCAACATCCGTCCTTGGAAATTGGCAAAAAGAATTTGAGCGTTTCGCACCAAGTTTACGTGTTCAGTTACACTATGGAAGTAACCGAGCTAAGGATGAGTCATTTAAAGATTTTCTTCAATCCGCAGATGTTATATTAACTTCTTATGCATTAGCTCAGCTTGATGAAGAAGAACTTAGTACGTTATGCTGGGACGCTGTTATTTTAGACGAAGCACAAAATATAAAAAACCCACATACGAAACAGTCGAAAGCAGTAAGAAACTTACAAGCAAATCATAAAATTGCTTTGACCGGTACACCGATGGAAAACCGACTTGCTGAGCTTTGGTCTATTTTCGACTTTATCAATCATGGGTATCTCGGAAGTTTAGGACAATTCCAGCGCCGCTTCGTCACACCGATCGAAAAGGACCGCGATGAAGGAAAAATCCAGCAAGTTCAACGATTTATCTCGCCGTTTTTACTGCGTCGTACGAAGAAAGATCAAACAGTCGCATTAAACTTACCAGATAAACAAGAACAGAAAGCCTATTGTCCACTAACTGGAGAACAGGCTTCCTTATATGAACAACTTGTTCAAGATACATTACAAAATGTAGAAGGATTAAGCGGAATTGAGCGCCGCGGCTTTATACTACTAATGCTGAACAAGCTAAAACAAATCTGTAACCATCCAGCACTTTATTTGAAAGAAGAAGAACCACAAAACATCGTCGAGCGTTCTATGAAAACAAAAACAGTAATGGAGCTCATCCAAAATATAAAAGACCAAAATGAAAGTTGCTTAATCTTCACTCAATACATTGGCATGGGGAACATGCTAAAGAGTATGTTAGAAGAAACATTCGGTCAACGCGTACTCTTCTTAAACGGGAGCGTACCGAAGAAAGAACGTGACAAGATGATCGAACAGTTCCAAAACGGAACGTATGACATCTTCATCTTATCGTTAAAGGCTGGCGGAACAGGATTAAACTTAACTGCTGCCAACCATGTCATTCACTATGACCGTTGGTGGAATCCAGCTGTAGAAAACCAAGCAACAGACCGTGCTTATCGCATCGGCCAAAAACGCTTCGTTCACGTTCATAAACTTATTACAACAGGAACACTTGAAGAGAAAATTGATGAAATGTTAGAACGAAAACAATCATTAAATAACGCCGTCATTACAAGCGATAGTTGGATGACCGAACTATCAACCGACGAACTAAAAGAATTACTTGGCGTATAAGGTGGATATGGATAAATGAAAAAGGAGCAAATCTCTAAATGAGATTAGCTCCTTTTTCTATGCCAAAACCAATTGCTTATTATAATTCCTGTTAACCCGCCGCACGTATCAAGCAATGAATCTTGCCACATCGGTGTACGGTCTCCCGTAAACCATTGATGAATTTCATCAAATGTTGCATACCCCGCAACGAAAAGGAGGGCGTATACAAAGCACCTTTTTCTCGAATAACCCGATCGATGAAAAGCATAATACGTCAATGAACCGAGCATAAAGAACACCATAAAATGAGCACCTTTACGAAGGAAAAACTCAACAAATCCACCTACACCTTTATTTGCGATACTAACAGGTGTACCTCCGCCATAATCGATAGATACCCATGAAAAATGCTCTTTCACAAATTCAACGTTTATATATTGCTCAATATCCGAGCGCATATCCTGTTTTTTATATGGCTGTGCTGAAGAATAGAAAATAATCCCCATCCATAGTAATACAGGAATCCAAAATAACCATTTACGATTCATTCTCCCGAAACTCCTCTCTTAGTCTTTTAAGAGTACCAAAAAAAAGAAAAAATTTCACGCCAAAACATGACATTTACCACCTATTTATAAAGTGAAAGGGGGTGATAAACATGGCAGTTGAAACAATCGTAATGGATTTAACTTTACGTCTCGTATTAAACGGGGGATTAGACAAAAACGGTAAAACAGTTTTTAAGAACAAGCAATTCAAACGTGTAAAAACAAATGCAGATTTAGGAAAAGTACATGAAGTAGCACGTGCTCTTGCTTCACTACAACAATCATCTCTTCACGTTGTACAACTTGTAAGCACGTCAGATCTTTCTAATCTATAATTAAAAAGGAGGGAATAAAGCATGCAAGTACTCGAAATGATTTTCGTGAAAGAAGATGGAAAAACAGTTGTTTTTTCTATCGATAATCCCATCACACCAGTAAATGAACAAGTCGTAAATCAAGTAATGGATACCATTCTTTCTTCATCTGTATTTTCATCAATTGGTGAAAATACTCGTAAAAAAGGGGCTCGCCTCATAGAAAAAAACGTATCTGAAGTTCAGATCACTCTGTAAATCAAAAAGACGAATCTGCATTATTTTGCAGATTCGTCTTTTTTCTTCGGCATTTCGATTGGAATAAAGATGTTTGAAAAACCAACACAAACATACTTATAATTTTCTCCACCTAAATCAAACTCTGTCGTATATGTTGAGAAGAAAATATAATCATTTCGCTTTGTATAATGCTCAATTAATAATCCAACTTGTGGTTCAACATACTTATTTGCCAATTTTTTTCCCGCCGATGCTAAGTCGCCAAGTATACCCTCTTTGTTTTCTTTCTCAACCTCTTCTAGCTTCTTACTCACATCATTACGCTTCATAAATTGTTTTGCTGCCCAATCCGTATATTCTCCCTTACCCGGATTACTGTTTGCTAAATAAACTAAGAGAACAACAGCTAGAGCCATAATAATATACTTTTTCTTCATGCTATATCACCGCCTACTCTTTTCTATTTTCATATATATGTACAAGCGATGCAAATTAGAAAGACTATCATCTATTGATTGTAAACGAACCGTAAAAATTTACAATATGAAACAAAAGATTAATAATATTTTTACATAATTCGTATATAATTATATTCAGAATAATAATTTTCACAAGGGAGGATTTTAGAATCATGGATAATGAAAATGATATTTTTATTTCTAGTTCTACAATGATGCTCGAACCTTGCAAACACCCTTATTACCGGACAAAAATGATCGACAGTAGTGGAAACCCTCTGTACTCTTGCCAAACAGCTATCCAACTCATAAAGAAATTTTGTCTAACACATGTTCATTCTACTTATCAAGGTAGACGTCATGCAGTCCAAATAAACTTTAAGCTCAAACAAAATGTTCCAATTCCGATTAATCATAGAGAATATATTTGTGTTTTCCCAACAGAATCTCCTTCTTCTCCAAACTGCATTTGGTTGTTCTATAACCATATAGAGGAGATAGAGTTTTCAAAAAAAACTAACAAGGCTAACATTCATTTTTTTAACGGAACTACCATAACAATACAAATAGGTTCTCATAAGTTACAGCAACAATTTTTGAAAGCTGGACATGTATTATCCCGAATGAACATAAAAGATTCACTACACTCAAAAAACCTCTTGCCACATTTACTGCCTTAAAATAAGTAGAATGGAACGCAATATTTCCCTTGCCTTCCATTCTACTTATTATTCTTATCCCCTTACACTATCCCTCATTTTCTCAAGCGCTTGTCGATATACCCATCTCACTTGATAGTACGTCATCCCCATTTCAGAAGCTATCTCCCCCATATTTTTCCCTGTAAAAAATCGCTCTGAAATGATGTGCTTCTCCTTCTTATCTAACACACTCATAAAGTCCTTCGCTCTCGTTCCCACATCTTCACACTCAAATCGTTCCTCATACTCATCGGTGCATACATACCTCTCTTGCACTACACATTCTTTCTCCAATCTTCCCAATATATAACCACGTACTGTTACGACAGCATAAGCAGGAAAACTCCCTTTCTCCTCCTCATACCTTTCATAAGCATGCCAAAGACCGATTAAACCACATTGATAATACTCTTCATAATCTTGGTAAATATTTAACCTCTTTATTTGATTTACAATCATACCTTCATACAAAACAACCGTATCTGCAAATGTCGCTGGCTTCACACAGTACCCGTTTCTAAAAGGTATACCTCTTCAGTATTCCGCGGTACCTCTACAATATAAAATGAGAAAGGAAATTTCATTGTGGGTAATTTCAAATACTGCTGCCGGAATTTGAAATTACACTGGGCAGTATTTGAAATTCTGCCGGGGGTATTTGAAATAGGAGTAAAAATAAAAAAGGTGACTCTAGGAAGAGTCACCTTTTCAAAATAACATATTACTTACCAAAGCCAGAGAACATACCGCCTAACATACTAAATCCAATTGTAAGGATAAAGAATATAGAAATTAAAATTATTGCCTGTTTTTTACTTAAACCGGCAACGATATGCAAGCCTAAACCAGTTAAGATCAAGCTCCAAATGTTAAACACTTCAAACGCAGAACCAATACCATAAGCAATCGTTCCCTGATCAAATAAAGGCGCTAAACTTGTATATTTATCAGTACCAGTTCCACCAAGAATAAAACCTAGCACTGCATTTAGAATACCACCAAGATAATAAACAATATTTGCATATAAATAAATAGATAATATCTTCATATACGGTGTATCATTACTCATGAACATCATAATAACCTTATAAAATCCAGCTACAATAAACAAACCAACAATTGTTCCAAGGAAACCAAAAATCGCTCCCCCTCCAAGAGTAAACCCTTTAACCATACCTGCTGAATCGCCCTTAAGCTCTTTTGCCAACTCCGGGGTATTAACTAACGCTAAATAAGCTACTACCGCTGCCGTGATTGTCCCAAGTATAGCAAACAGGAAAAATGCCCCCCAAACCGGACTTTTCGTTTTCATTCTCTCAAACTGCACACCTGGAGATGTAATCATTCCAAATAATGATGGCTTTTTCGAACCTACATCTTGCGTATTAATATTCGCTTCCATTATAACGCCTCCCTCTATTTATATAACCCGTTCTAACGGGCGGTTCACATCCTCATGCAAGAGGCTACGAACCGCCCACTAGAACGGTAACTTGTAGTAGAGAACTTCTCTACTACACTAATAATCTACTCATAACGAAGTGCTTCAATCGGATCTAACTTCGCAGCTTTGTTCGCTGGAATTAATCCGAAAATAATACCTAGTGTCATAGAGAACAACACGCCTCCAACGACAACTTCCCATGAAACGAGCGGTGGCCACTTCGCAAATGTGGAAACGATATATGCCCCGCCATACCCAAGACCAATTCCGATTAAACCACCTAGAAGCGTTAACATAACTGCTTCAATTAAAAACTGTAATAAAATTTTACTACGTGTTGCTCCAAGTGCCTTACGCACCCCAATTTCACGTGTACGCTCTGTTACAGATACGAGCATGATGTTCATTACACCGATACCACCAACGACTAATGAAATACCAGCGATACCACCGATGATCATCGTCATGATATTAGTAACTTTAGAAACATTTTCTTGGAACTCTTTTAAATTCACCAGTTCATATTTACCTGGAATTTCACTTGGCTTACGACTATTTAATACATCAACAGCTTGTTTCCCTGCTGATTCTAAATTGTCTACATTTTTAGATTGAATTGCTATACTTTGAATCTCATCTGTTCCGTATAAAACAGGCCATAAAGTAAGGGGAATTAGCGCTTCTTCCATTTCAAAGCCCATAAACTCATTATCAGATGTATACACACCAATAATTTGCATTGGCTGCCCCTTCATCTCAATAATTTGTCCAACTGGGTTTACGTCCTTAAATAACGTCTCTTCTGTTTTTGTACTAATCATCACAACGTTATTTGCATGAGAAATATCTGATTCATTTAAAGTACGTCCCTTTACGACCTTTACTTTATTAACTGCAAAATATTCATTATCAAGACCAATAACATTCAGATTTGCTTTTTTATCATTTACATCAAGCACCTCTGAATTCTGGTTTGTCGTAATAACGTGTGAAACATCTTTCACTTGTTTTACTTCCAAAATATCCTCTTCAGTTAACTTCGGCATTTGAAATCCACCTATAGCAAACTCATCATTAATATCTGGTTTAAATTGAATTGGCATAAGGTTATTACCACCAGAACCTGCGAATTTTGACTTCAGCATCGCTTCTCCGCCTTGCCCAATTGCAACGACGGTAATAATAGAACCAACACCGATAATAATACCGAGCATCGTAAGAGCTGAACGCAGTTTATGAGCTAGGATAGAAGATAGGGCAATTTTTATACTATCTAGTAAACTCATACTGCACACCTTCTATCTTCTGTAATTTTCCCATCTCGCAATACGATGCGACGAGAAGAATAAGCTGCTACCTCTTCTTCATGCGTAACCATAACGATTGTCGTACCTTCTGCATTTAGCTTCGTGAAAATGTCCATAACTTGTGCACCAGACTTCGTATCAAGAGCACCTGTCGGCTCATCGGCCATAATGAACGTTGGATTATTTGCAATCGATCTTGCAATCGCTACACGTTGCTTCTGTCCACCTGATAACTCACTAGGTAAATGGTGTACTCTATCTGATAATCCAACTTTCCCCAGCGCTTCAAGAGCTCTTTGACGACGCTCTGCTTTCTTCACCCCACCATAGATGAGCGGAAGTTCAACGTTTTCCACTGCGGAAAGACGCGGTAATAAATTAAAGTGCTGGAATACAAAGCCGATATATTCATTACGAATTAAAGCTAGTTTTGACTCGTCTGCTGTTAAGATATTCACATCATTCAGCATATATTCGCCCTCTGTTGGACGATCTAAACAACCGATAATATTCATAAGCGTTGATTTACCAGAACCAGACGGTCCCATAATCGAAATAAACTCACCGCTTTGAATCGTTAAACTAATACCATGTAAAATTGGCACTGCCAACTTCCCTTGATAATACGTTTTAGAAATATTATTTAACGTAATCATTTCTCTTTCACTTCCATTCCGTCATACACGTTGTCGGAAGGATTTTTAACCACCTTTTGCCCCACTGTTGCGCCTTCAACAATCTCTGTCCAATCTCCATCAGTAGCACCTTTTTTCACATTTTGTTTACGAAGCTTTCCTTTTTCTTCGATATAAACAAATGCATCTTCGCCTTTTTCTACAATGCTCTTACTTGGAACAGCGATCATCGTCTTATTCTCTAAATTTACTTGCAGCGAAACGTGATAACCTGGAGATAAACCATCTTGGCTATCAAGACTTGCTTTATATGTATATTGAGACATATTTTGAGTTCCCTCACCAGCAGCTTGAGCCATCTCTGCACTCGTTGGGAATTCACTTACTTCCGTAATCTTACCTGTCCACTTTTTCTTATTATTTGCTTTCGCAGTTACAGTGAACGTTTGATCTTTTTGAATTTGTGATTTTTGAAGCTCTGTTAAAGTCCCTTGAACTTGGAACGGATCTTTAGAAGCAACTTGCAAGAATGCTTTCCCTTGGCCACCTAATGCCTGAGATGAACTTTGCGCTGCATCCTTATCTAACTTCTGTACAACACCAGTAAAATTACTATAAATCGTAAGTTCTTTCTGTTTTTTACTTAACTCTTCTTTTTGTAACTTCCCTTTTTCTTTCTCAAGGTCAGTTGTCTTTTGCGCCATTTCTAACTCACTTACTTGCTCTTCCATTGGGTCTGTTACTTCTTTCCCAGCCCCACTATCTTTTACCTTCTTAATTTCTTTCTTCAACGAATCAATCTTCTTTTTCCCTTGATCGTAGCGCATATCAGCCATCTTCTGATCAAGATCAGCTTGCTTCATTTGAAGATTAATTTCTTCATTATCATAAGAGAATAATTTCGTTCCTTTTTCTACTTCTTGTCCTTCTTTCACCGCAATATCTTTCACTTTTCCTTTAGTCGGATCCGCATAGAAACTTTCAATATTTCCTGGCTTCACTTGACCAGAAATTAATTTCGTATTATTAAGCTTACGCTCTGTCACTTTCTCAAAACTTACAGCATCTGTCTTCGCCGTACCTTTCTTCTTACCTTGCATAACAAAAATATTAACTGCTGCTACAATAACAATTAGTGCAATAACTCCGATGATAATCCATTTCTTCTTCTTGTTTGGAGTACGAACCGTATTTGGTAACATAGTCTCTCTCCCTTTATAACTTAATAGTTTAATAAACAATCGGATTGTACAAAACTTTCTGAAAACAAATTACATATTATTACATTCTTTTTACAAAGTTTTACACATTCATTTATATTGTAACAAAAATACCAATGATTAGAAATATGACATCTTATCTTTTAAGATAGATTTAAGGAAAAGATAAAGGCCACTTTAAATTGAATTTGCAAGTATTCTACATTGAATATAAGCCCTCCTATATTAACGGACTTTCTACCAAGCTGAGTTATTTAAAATGATTTTCCTAATTGCATCACCTTCATTTTTGTCATATATATTTGACATTTTACTTATTCAAGTATAAAATGTCACATATAAATGACATTTTGATACACAAGCCTACAACTATTAATAGGAGGTTTATATTTGAATAACGTTAAAAACTATCGAAAATCTGAAGGCCTATCTCAGCTAGAATTAGCTAAAAAAGTTAATGTGGCTAGACAGACAATAAACTTAATTGAAAACAATAAATATAATCCTTCTTTAGCTTTATGTATCGAATTAGCAAAAGCGTTAAAAACAGATTTAAACAGCCTATTTTGGGAGGGAGATTAAATGATGAAAATTGAATGGAAAGAAAAAGTATATAATAATTTTATTGGAACAATTAGTGAAAGAGATGAGTATCAAAAACAAGAAATCAATAAAGAATTAGCTATAGCTGGAATTGGTTTATGGTGGTTAAATATGTTGGTAATGCTTATTATGTTACTCGTCGATACTATGAACCATACAATATCTATAGGCACTATATTTATTTTTCTTATTAATATGATTTATGCTAATTATTTAATCTTTAAATTGAAAAAGAAGGGCCTAAATGATACTGAGTGTGCAACAGAAGAAGAGTATTTAAAACATAAAAAAACATTAAGAAAAGCTGGCTTAAAAGCAGGTGTACTTTGGGGCTTCCAAATGTTTGTTTTTATGAATTATATCCTTCCCTATTTAGGCTCAGAAGAAATCTCGATTTCTTTATTTAATGTTGTGCTTTACTGCTGTGGTGGCGGATTTTTTGGTCTATCCATGTATATAGTCGGTTTATTAAATCTAAAAAAATTATATTAAGTAACTAGCCCCTCAGTAACTGAAAGTACTATTTAATATATAAGCGATTTACACATAAAACTTTAATTTTACATATGGTCGTCCTTTCGATTATAAAAAAGCGATCCAAAATAATGATTGGATCGCTTTCCCGAATAAACTATTACGCCACTTTAGGAGCTTTTCTCTCATGCCCACGTTGAACGATGAACAAGAAGACTGTTGATAAAATTGCACCTGTTAATAGTAAGATAAAGCAACCATCCCAGCCAGAACGATCAACAATAACACCAATTGCTGCGTTTGCTACAAGACTTCCACCTACATAACCGAACAGACCACACATACCAACTGTCGTACCTACTGCAAATTTCGGTACTAATTCCATCGCACTTAAACCGATTAAGAACTGTGGTACGTAAATTAAACATCCGATAATAGAAACTGCAATACTTACAACAAGTACGCTAGTTGCTTGCCAATATACAACCGTACCAATAACAACTCCAACCATACTAATAATACACAATGGCATACGTTTCCCTTTAAATAATTTATCACTTAAAAGACCAACAATTAATGAACTTGGAATTGCCATACCTTCAAAGATTGCGTATGCTGCATGTGCTTCATTTTTTGAAAAACCTTTAACTGTCGTTAAATAAAGTGGAACCCAGTTAATAACACCGAAACGAATTAAATAAACAAATGCATTCGCAATACATAAGAACCATACAAATTTATTTTTCACTACGTATTTCATTAAAATTTCTTTTGGCGACATCTTGCTAGCGTTATCTGCTTTTTCAAGATTTTCATAGTCATTACGATACTCATCAATTGGAGGCAGACCTTCAGACTCTGGTGTATCCTTCGCATTAATCCAAACAAGAACTGAAATTGCCATTGCGATAATCGCTGGGAAAATAAATACTCCGCCCTGCCAATTATTTTCACCGAAAATACCTACACCAATTCCGACAAGGGGCGGCACTAGCATTCCGCCAACGTTATGTGAAATATTCCAAATACCTGTTTTTGTACCACGTTCTTTCTTCGAGAACCATTTCGTCATAACGATACTACAAGGTGGTGCTCCCATACCTTGTACAATACCGTTCAGAACAAGTAATGTAACAATCATCCCAAATGAAGATGCAAAACCGAAACAAATATTTACAAGCCCTGATAAGAATAATCCGACTGCGATAAAACGCTGGGCGAAAGCTTTATCTGATAAATTCCCCATAAAGAACTTACTAAATCCATAAACAATTGCCATTACTGAACCTAGTAATCCAATTTCAGCTGTACTAAAACCATATTCTTGTACTAAATACGTACTTGATAACGTAAAGTTACTGCGCACTAAATAATAAGCAGCATATCCAACTGAAATTCCAATTAGTACACGAATACGCAGTAATGTATATACTTTAGCGATCATATCCGCTGGTAATCTCTCAATTGCAGGTGCTGGCTTAAGCCATTTAAACATATACTCTCGTCTCCTTTTCTCACTTTTGAGAGAGACGCTGTCTATTCCATATCTCGATTATCCCACTATTTGATATATTTTTGTTCGTCCTTCTAACTGGCTGACCTTCTATCTCTTTCTGATTCTTCGCAAACATCGTTGGTACGCCAAACGAAACTTTTTCTAAAATGTGCCCCGCTTCTTCTGATAAGCAATAATCAATAAATAAATCCGCAATAATACCACTCGGTGCACGTTTTAGTTTTGAAATCGCATTGACAGACAAACCTGTTTGCTCAGGTTCATTACTTACAATAGGAAAGCCTTGTTTCTGAAGCATTCTCTGATCTCCCGCAAAATTGATGCCTATCATATATTCACCGCTCGCAACCAGTTCTGCGGGCATATAACCATTCACCGTTACTTCACCAACTTGCCTTGCAAGATTCTTAACATACTCTTTCGCTTCTTCTTCACCTAAAGTATCAATAAGTGATTGAAACAACGTATATGCTGTGCCAGAAACATTTGGATCAGGCATTGCAATCTTACCCGTATATAACGGATCTAATAAATCTTGCCACCTTGATGGATATGGAAGACCGAGCGGTGCTATTTCTTCATTCCACCGCTCTTTATTAATCGCAATTGCTAGTTTCTCCACTTCATAACCGTACCAATAACCATCTTTATCTTTAACAGACTTTGAAATACGGTTCGCATGCTGGGTCGTAACAGGAATAGAAAGGTTCTTTTGCTTCATCATTTGATGCGCATCTACTGTACCGCCAATAATAATATCCGCTTTCGGATTTCCAGCTTCCTCTTCTACTCTCCGAAGAAGCTCTTCTGTCGATAGGCGAATAAATTCATATGTACACCCGCGTTGTTTACAAAATGATGAAAGCAAAGCTTCACCAACTTCCTCGCGGGCCGCCACATACGCAACAAGATGACGATCATCCAAAATAGGGAGACCACTTTTATTATATTTAATAGAGGTTGTATCTCGAGAGCAACTAGACATCGCTCCTCCGATTACTAGCAAAAAAAAGAAAAAGGCTATATTTCTCATGACACACTCTCCTTTACAAGGAATTCTGCTAGGGAGCCCTTCATATACATGACATTCCCGTTATTATCACCGAGATATTGCACAACAAAGTACGATGGATACACAGAAATAGTTAGAATATCCTCCCGCTCATTCTTTACACGCTTGCCTGTTTTATAGGCAGTAATATAAGCAATCGGCTCATTCTGTGATTGTAATAATTTCTGAATTTCTCCGTAATCTGTAATTTGCTTTGCGTATCGAATAGAATCAAATATTTGCGTAAGATCTATAGTACGTATTACATCCCCTTGCCTCACTACAACTTCCTTTGCCTCCGCAAAGAAATTACTAATGCGCTCTGGTGTATAATACAGACTTAACAAATACGTTTGCAATGCTGAGATCATCGGATCCGTACCATTCTTTCCGTATACATTAGCCTCATACTGGAACAAGTCACCTACTGCAAAAGTACGTTTATGTCCATTCAAGTACGTTACTTCTCCAGTAAATACTTGTTCTTGATTCTTAGCTTCTCTCGGCTCTATTCGAATTCGGTCAAAGAATGAAACAATCGTATGCAAACGAACTTCATCCGTTACAACAATTTCTCCCCACTTCTCATGCCTTACTTTCACTTCAGTAGGAAGGGATTCATTCACTCTTTGTAAAACGGCTTGTTTGTCATCCACAATTGTGATTCGATTATATATTTGCTTCTCAATAACATAAAACAAAATAAGAGAAACGATCATACAAAAGACAAACATAAGAATTTGAAATGATAGCCTTTTCATTTCTGCCTACCTCCAAGATAAAAAAACGTTGTTTCGAAAATACCGCATAATTGTTTCATAAATGTATCATTTAACCGCTTTCAAGTTTTTTATGTCTTCCATCCGTCTCGGAAGTAAAAATGTAATACATATTGTAGTTCCCATCTCTTCACTACTCTCAATCCGCATACTTCCGCCTTGCTTCTTCATAATCTCCTGACAAATGTATAAGCCATAGCCATTCCCGTAACTAGAAGGAAGCACCTTACCTTCCGGAGACTCATTCCATTCTGCAAGCACACCTTCATCCATACCAATACCATCATCATGAACAAAAACTTTCGCTTCCTGCTCATTTATAATTACATTCATACGAACTTGCGTAGCATCACTATATTTAATCGCATTATCAAGCACATTCAAGAAAATTTGCTTCGTCTTATCAAAATCCGCAACGACGTGTACTTCCGTTAACTCATTCATAACTTCAATTTCAAACTGCTGCAACCTGAGTTTCACAATCGAAATTGCTTCTTCTGCCAATTCTTTAATATTCACGACTGTAGGTGACACTTCAAACGTACTCGTCCCGTACTTTGAAGACTTAAGTAATTCCTCTACAAGTGATAATAGACGCTCACTTTCTACAGACACATAACGGAGGCTCTCCTGCACATCTTCCTTCGACTGTAACTTCGGAATTAAATCTACATAACCGATAATTGCTGTTAGCGGTGTTTTCAGCTCATGCGTAATGCGGTCCAAGAAATCTTTCTGTTTCTCTTTCTCTTCCTTGAGCTGCTTAATATGCAGCTCAATCCCATCAGCCATCGCATTAAAGGACGCTGAAAGCTGCGCAATTTCCACATACTCATTCAGCTCAATCTTACTTTCATAATCTCCATTCGCAAGCCGGTGTGCCATTTGCCTTAACTGATCAATCGGCTTATGAAGAGACTTCGCCAAACGAATCGCAAAGAAAATACCAGCAGCCACTAAACAAAGAGACGTCATTAAAAATGTCCAACTCACATTTGTTAAAACTTCCTTCTCATCCGTTAACTCATTTATAAAACGAATACTACCAATGACATCGTTTCCATAATAAACCGGACTTGAAAACAAAAGAATTGGAGCTGGGTCTCCCTCCTCGAAAACATAAGATTTCTTTCCCTTCAAAGAACTCCCAATGTCAATATTCCGATGAAGTAACGCCCCTTTTTGTGTATCTGCAACAACATCCCCATTCTTCCCAATCATCTGTACCCGGACATCCATTCGCTTCGCTAAATACGAAGCAATTAAAAGCGAATTAGGACCTAGCGTCTCCACCTCTGCTTCCTTCTCTAAATAATTCATCGTATAAATTTGCGCTTCCACACTTAACTTTTCTAAGGAATCTGCCGCATTATGATACACATTCTTCTCCAGTGCAATATAAACAACCGCATACAAAAGAACAAGAATTGGAATCAACAACCCAACTATTCCAAACACCATATTTCGTTTTAAAGACATATCATCACCACTTAACAATCTATCTTATAGCCAACGCCATAAATTGTCTTAATATACTCCCCGTTCGAACCAAGTTTCTTTCGAAGCCTCTGCACCATAATATCAACCGCTCTCGTATTTCCGATATACTCAAAACCCCATACTTTCTCAAGCAACTCATCTCTCATGAACACACGCTGCGGATTCGAAACAAACAACTGACATAAATTAAACTCTCGGTACGTTAACTGAATCTCCTGTCCGCTGACATGAACCTTTCGTTCCTTTGGACAAATCACTAACTCACCTGCGCGAATTACTTCATGACTTACAGTTGCCTCCTCCTTCTTCACACGCCGGCTCATATTCTTCACCCGAAGAATAAGCTCCGCATAATTAAAAGGCTTCGTCACATAATCATCAGCTCCAAGCTGAAGACCAAGCAACTTATCATTCATCTGACTCTTCGCTGTCAACATAAGCACCGGAATATCACGATCCTTCTCCCGGAATAAACGTAATAACTCATACCCATCCGTATCAGGAAGCATCACATCTAAAATAAGTACATCTGGCTGCTCATTCCATCTCTCTAAAGCTTCTCTCCCATCAGCCGCCGTCAATACTTCATACCCTTCCATCTCTAACTGCATCCGAATCAAATTACGAATACTCGATTCATCATCTACTACAAGTATTTTCATCATTCTCCTCCTTCCATCCTGTATTATAGTACAGTTTAGTATAGCAAAAATCATATAAAAAAAGAGAGGGTATTGTCGAACATATTTTGTCGACGATACCCTCTCTTTCACTTATTATATTTATTTAGCATATCCATTCGGTTGTTTTTGATGCCAATCCCACGCATGCTCGATAATTGTCTTCACATTTACATACTCAGGATTCCACCCTAACTTCTCTTTCGCTTTCTGAGAAGAAGCAACTAAACGCGCTGGATCTCCTGCACGACGCGGTGCTACCTCTGCCGGAATTTCATGATTCGTAACTTCACGAACTGCATCAACGATTTCTTTCACACTGAAACCATTACCATTTCCTAAGTTGTAGAAATCACTTTCTCCGCCATTTTGTAGGTCTTTAAGTCCTAAGAAATGAGCTGCCACTAAATCTTCAACATGAATATAATCACGGATACAAGTACCATCTGGTGTATTATAATCATCACCGAACATCATAATCTTCTCACGTTGACCTAACGCCACTTGTAAAACAAGAGGGATTAAATGTGTCTCTGGACGGTGATCTTCCCCAATAATGCCACTTGGAGTTGCACCAGCCACATTAAAGTATCTGAAAATCTTATAACGTAAATTAGAAGATTGGCTATACCAATGAAGCATCTTCTCGATTGCTAACTTCGTCTCTCCGTATGTATTCGTCGGATTTGTCATCGTTTCCTCAGTAATAAGGTCTACATCTACCTCACCATAAGTCGCCGCAGTAGAAGAGAAAATAAACTTATCTACTTTAAACTCATCCATTACTTCTAGCAAGCAAAGTGCACCATACACATTATTATTATAATATTGAAGAGGCTTCTCCATACTAACTCCAACTAAAGAATCAGCTGCAAAATGCATAACCGCCTCGATACTTTCTTGTTTAAAAACATCTCTTAAAAATGCTTTATCACGAAGGTCACCATTATAAAACTTCGCACCTTCCGTAATTGCATCTTCATGACCAGTTTGTAAGTTATCTACTACTACTACAGATAAACCTTCATCCACTAGTTTTTTAACAGCGTGAGAACCGATATAGCCAGCTCCGCCGCAGATTAGAATTGAATTCATTGTCTTCCTCCTACATATATTAGGATTTCGTACTCACTTTCTTATTATAAAAGGTATACGATTGCTCGTATACCTTTTGTGTATTCTTTATTACTTAGCTACAAAATAATCCGTTACGTACTGCGCCCAAACTTCATGCCCTTTAGCACTTGGGAAACCGAACTCTGTTTGTAAGTAAGGTAAAATTGCTTTCGTTGTTGCATCCGGCCATGCTCCCCAATGATCAACATATGTATAACCATTTTGCGTCGCAAATTGTTTTAATGCTTCAATCGCTTTCGGATAATTCTTCGCACCATACACTGGGTTTGATGGTTGAATCATAATTGTAGCGCCTTTTGCACTAGTAGAAAGTGCCTGTACAAACTTCTGTGTACTCGCTACAGAATTTCCATTACCAGTTTTTCCGTTATCAGTAATAAATGGTGGCTCAAATAAAATTACATCTGGATTTTCTTTAGCAATCTCTTTATCACGTTTATTCGTGATTAATTCCTCTGTACTTTCACCCTTATATTCCTTTACCGTCACATTCCATAAACCTTTACCGTAAGAAGCCTCTAAATTAGCAGTGAACTTAGCTACCCAAGCATCTTTTTCAGATGAAGAAGCTTCATCACCAACAATAACAAGATTTACTGCCTTTTTATCCTGAGCAGCCTTCTTTAACTTCTCTTTCACTGCATCTGGCAAGTTCTTTGCGTATGCTTCATTAAAAGATAACTTTGCATCTTGTTTTTTCTCTTCTTTTTTCTCTTCCTTCTTCGCTCCGCTATCTTTCACTTCAGCCTTTGTTTTCGTTACTTCACTTGTCTGTCCCGTCGCATTCGCAATCTTCTTATTCCAATATAGTTTACCGCTCACAATCGAAGCGACAAACAATACAAAAATAAATAGGACAAGTACTGCTTTCTTATTCATCGATTCACCTCATCTATTAATCTCACAATATATAATACTAATATAAATCTACGCATAAATAAACCCAACTCCTTCCAAAGGAGTTGGGTCATTACATATTACTTCGTCAATTCAAGATGTGCTCTTAACTTGTTCGTTATATCTTGTTTTGCTGCATCTGGAACATAGTAATACCAAATACCGTCGGCTGCTTTGTGGCCGTCACCTGGGATTTGGATTTCTTCACTATTTTGCATGCAATCTTTATAGTTCTTTTGAATATCAAACATTTGATCTTGAGTTAAACTTGTTTTTACGTTTTTCTCAATCGCTTTTAGTACGTCACCGTAGCTTGCTAGAGAAGATACACTTGCACCCTGTTTAATTACCGCTTGGATGACTTGACGTTGGCGCATTTGACGGCCGAAATCACCGCGTGGGTCTTCGTAACGCATACGTGTATACTTTAATGCAGTTTCACCGTTTAAATGAATATTTCCTTTAGCAAAATGTGATTCTCTTGATGTAAATTCTAAATCATTATTTACATCAACACCGCCAACAGCATCTACAATATCTTTGAATCCAGCCATATTTACTTCAATATAATGATCGACTGGTACATTAAGAAAATTCTCTACTGTCTTTACAGCCATATCAATGCCACCAAAGGCATAAGCATGGTTGATCTTATCTTTTTTTCCTTTCCCTACAATCTCCGTATAAGAATCTCGTGGGATACTCGTAATTTTCATAGACTTTGTTTTTGGATTTAAGGTAAATAACATCAGTGAATCTGATCTACCTGTTCCATTATCTTCCTGATCTACACCCATCAGTAAAATAGATATAGGTTTATTATCCGAAACATCTACTTTCTTATCTCGTTTATCAGACTTATCACGATCCAAAGGCTTATGAACTGTATTTAACGTATTAGATACATTAGAGTAAACAGTATATGCATATACACCACCAGCAATAACAAGAACACCAATGATACCTAGAATCCAAAATAGAATCTTTTTCTTCATCGTTTTTCCTTCTTTCAAATAACAAATTCAGTAATCTTATACTTACTATTATTCCACATAAAACTATACAGATTTACAAATCATTTGTAAACCACTGATTCTTCCACTATCTTATAGCTTCTTGAGAAAATCTTTTAAAGCTTCCTTCCAATCTTGGAACGATTCAAATCCATTTTCTTCAATCATCCCTTTGTCCAGCACTGAGTATTTAGGGCGTGCAGCAGGCCTTGGAAAGTCTTCTGTCGTTAGTGGATTGACCACTATTTCAATATTGGATTGCTCGAATATCTCTTTTGCAAACTCATACCACGAACACACCCCTGAATTAGAACCATGATATATCCCATATTTATCAGTTTGTACCAGATTAATAATAAATCTCGCTAAATCAGTTGTATAAGTTGGTGAACCCACTTGGTCATGAACAATCCCTAATTCTTTCTTCTCCTCTGCCAAACGTAGCATCGTCTTCACAAAATTATTACCATATAAACCAAATACCCAAGAAGTCCTAACAATATAATTTTTTGAACAATACTCTTGTGTATACTGTTCTCCAACTAATTTTGATTTACCGTATACAGTCTGAGGATTAGTTTGATCATCCGCTTTATATGGTTCATTTTTTGTTCCATCAAAAACGTAATCAGTACTTACATAACAAAACTTTGCCCCCACTGCTTCAGCAGCTTGTGCTAAATATTTCGTTCCTTCAGCATTAACTTTAAAAGCAGCTTCTTCATCGCTTTCAGCTTGATCAACTTGTGTGTATGCTGCTGTATGAATAATAATATCCGGCTGAATTGATAATACTTTTTCACTTACTTGTTTTTCATCCTTGATATTTAACTCTTCTCTGCCGAACCCAAATACTTCCCATGTCTGCTCTTCTAATAACCTTAATACATCTTGTCCTAACTGTCCTTTTGCTCCTGTTACCAATACTTTCATATTTTATACCTCTAATCTATTAGCATATTGATTCTTGAAGTATTCTTGGTATTCTCCAGAAATAATATTTTTCCACCAATCTTGATTTTCTAAATACCATTTAATAGTTTGTTCAATACCTGTATCAAAGTTATACTTTGGTGACCAACCTAATTCTTCACGAAGTTTTGTCGCATCAATTGCGTACCGACGATCATGACCTGGGCGATCTGTAACATACTTAATTAGGGATTCTGGCTTATCCAATGCTTTCAAGATTGTTTTTACGATTTCAATATTTGTACGTTCATTGTTTCCACCAACATTGTACACTTCACCATTTTTTCCATTATGAAGTACTAAATCGATTGCTTGACAATGGTCTTCCACATGTAGCCAGTCACGTACATTTAAACCATCGCCATATACAGGTAATTGCTTATCACTCAATGCATTAATAATCATTAGAGGAATTAACTTCTCTGGGAAATGGAAAGGTCCATAATTATTTGAACAACGCGTAATGTTTACAGGCAATCCAAATGTTTCATGATAAGCACGAACTAATAAGTCCGCACCAGCTTTACTTGAACTATAGGGGCTATTTGATGCCAAAGGTGTTTCTTCCGTAAAGTAACCTGTTTCGCCTAAAGTTCCGTATACCTCATCTGTTGAAACTTGCAAGTATTTTTTTACTTCTGCATTTTTAGCAGCATCCAGTAATACTTGTGTACCTTGAATATTCGTTTGAATAAAGATATCAGGGTTTGTAATACTTCTATCCACATGTGACTCTGCTGCAAAATTTAATACATAATCAAATTTTTCTTCTTTAAATAATTGATTAATAAACTGACGATCTGCTATATCGCCTTTAACAAATTTATAATTAGATAATTCTTCAACATCTTTTAAATTCTCTAAATTCCCTGCATATGTTAGCGCATCTAAATTTACAATATTATATTTAGGATACTTCTTCGCCATATATCGAACAAAGTTACTCCCAATAAATCCTGCGCCACCTGTTACTAATACTTTCATGTTATTCCTCCTTATTTCTCGTACACAAAATTAATATCTGCTTCTTCTAATAGTGGATGCTTAGTATCTTTTTCTGAAAGAATTGGTTCACTTATTGGCCAATCTATTCCTAATGCTGGATCATTCCATAGAATACCTGCATCATGGTTAGGAGAATAGTATTCATCTACTTTGTATGCCACTGTTGAATTTGGTACTAATGTACAAAATCCGTGTGCAAATCCTTTTGGTACAACTAATTGACGCTTATTATGTTCACTTAAAATAACACCAACCCACTGACCATATGTAGGTGAGCCTTTACGAATATCAACAGCTACATCATAAATGGCACCTGTAATACAGCGTACTATCTTTGTCTGCGCTTTAGGATTTAACTGAAAATGTAATCCACGTAATGTTCCAGGTGGTACTGATAAAGATTGATTATCCTGAATGAATTCATACTCCAAACCAAGTTTATCAAAAACATCTTTATTATAACTTTCCATAAAATATCCACGATGATCACCAAATACTTTAGGTTCTAAAATAACAACATCAGGAATCTTAGTTTCAACAATATTCATTATACGTACTCCTTTATTGATAAATTGGCTGTTTTTGTTTACTTTGTTCTGCCAATCGGATTAAATATTGACCGTATTGATTTTTTTTCATTGGCTCTGCTAATTCAAATAGTTGCTCACGTGTAATATACCCTTTTCTAAAGGCTATCTCCTCTAAACAAGCTACTTTTAAACTTTGACGTTTTTCAATTGTTTCAATAAATTGAGATGCTTCTAGTAATGACTCGTGCGTACCAGAGTCTAACCAAGAGAAGCCACGTCCAAGAATTTCAACATGCAACTCTTGTAATTGTAAATAGACCTTATTTATGTCGGTAATTTCTAATTCACCACGAGATGATGGTTTAATATTTTTTGCAATCTCTATAACACGATTATCATAGAAATATAAACCTGTTACAGCATAATGTGATTTTGGCTCTTGAGGTTTCTCTTCAATAGAAATAACCTTTCCATCTTCATCAAACTCCACAACCCCAAAACGTTCTGGATCATTTACATAATATCCAAAGACAGTTGCCCCTTCTTGACGTTCTACAGCGCTTTGTAATAGTTTCGTCAAACCGTGACCATAGAATAAATTATCACCAAGAACGAGAGCTACAGAGTCATTACCAATGAAATCTTCTCCAATAATGAATGCCTGAGCTAAACCATCCGGTGAAGACTGCACAGCATATTCGAGCTTTATTCCAAACTGTGAACCATCTCCCAATAATTCTTTAAAACGCGGTGTATCCTGTGGTGTAGAGATAATTAAAATCTCTTGAATACCCGCAAGCATTAATACTGATAGTGGATAGTAAATCATTGGTTTATCATATACAGGTAATAATTGTTTTGATACTGCTTGTGTTAGTGGATATAAGCGTGTTCCACTACCCCCAGCTAGAATAATACCTTTCATAAATTACTCGCACTCCTTTTTATATCATAGAAATAGGGAATAAATCTGTCCAGATTCATCCCCCTTCTAATTTATGTTATGACTTTAAAAATAAAGATTCATAATCATTTACAATTTTCTCCCATGAGTATTCATGGATAATTCTACCTTTCGCCTTACTACTCAATTCATTAATTTGCTCTTGTGAATATCGCTCAACTTCATGAATTAAGTTAGCCAAAGAGCCACTTTCTTTAGAGAAATAAACAGCTCCATTTTCCCCAACCTCTTTATTAAACACCACATCTAAAAGCATATTTAATTTTGTTGAAGCCAATGCTTCTAATAATGATGGATTCGTTCCACCCACTTCATGCCCATGGAAATATGCAAATGCATTTTCACGAACTTTCTTCAATAATTCTTGGTCATATACAGTTCCAACAAACTTAACACGAGGATCCTTATCAAAATTCGTCGTTGCTAATAAATCTTGATAAAATTGATTTTGTTCAACGTTAGAAATAATCACAAAGTCTTTCTTAGAATCTGACTTCATAAATTCACGAACCATTAGCTCATAGTTGTTCTCTGGAACGAAACGACCAACTACTAAATAATATTCATTAGCATTTATATCATGTTTCTTATACCATTCATTTAATTTTACATCATCGTCTTTTAAAGATGATGATGTAACATCCGCACCATAAGCAATAAATGTCGTCTTAGGGCTGAACTTTTTATAATCTGTTTTAATATATGACTCAATTCCTTTAGAATCACATACTAATAAATCTGCATTTTTAACCATTAACTTCTCAGATATTTTCCAATATGTTCTGATAGCAGGACTCCATTTACTTCTTTTCCATTCATGTCCATCTGGATTTACAAATACCTTTACACCCATTTTTTCTAGTTTAGTTTTATAGAAAGAAAAGAATGGACCAATACGACAAGCAAGCACGTAGACAATGCAATTTGTAAGGTTATTTTTTTTAATATAACGGATGCACTCTTTTAAACTTAAAATATCGTACGCTACTGCTTTAGCACTACCGATTTCAGGTGTTTTCACATTAAAACATCTTGCATCATTATGCTTGAACTCATCATTATTATTAGCTAGACAAGATACTTGATATTGAATCTCTTCACTTTGTTTTCGAGCTGTTAAGTATTCTACAAATGTTTCGAATCCACCATACTTTGCTGGAATTCCTTTCGATCCGATAATAAATACATGCTTCATTTATTCTTCTACTCCTGCTCTTACCTCTTGATATAGGCTTATTATTTCATTCGTATGTTGTTCCATAATGTAAGGGAATTTCACTTTTAATATATTTTCATTTATTTTCTCTAATACCGAAGGATTGTCCAATATTAAAGACAATTTATTCGCAAAGTCATTTCCATCCGCCTTATAAATAAACCCAGTTTCTCCATCTTCTATTAAATCCTTAAATCCGACATGTTCAGAAACCATGATAGGAACACCATAAGATTGGGCTTCTAGGCCAATAAATCCAAATGTTTCTTTCCAAATGCTCGGAACAATTAACAAATCAATTCCATTAAACATTTCTTTTAATTGACTGTACTCATATCGCCCATGAAAAGTATAATTCTTTGGATTATAGGTTTCTGGATCATTTAAAAAATCACCATATACATTTAAATGCCAATTTTCATATCCATTTTCCTTCAAGCAATCCAATGTATCTTTTAAAGCATAAAAACCTTTATATACGTCTACAGGGCCCAGATAGCCAAATCTTAAAATCGAGCTCTTCTCCGTTCTATATAAACGCTCTTGACGGTGATCATAAATATCTTTATGACTAATGGAAATCACTTTTCCTTTTACATCTAAAAAGCTTTCGAACTGCTCTTTTGCAACAGAACTATTAAAATGGAAATAGTCTATTAATGCAAACACTTCTAAATAATACTTGCGTAATTCTACATATTGAATAGCTAGATTATTATCTAATTTTGTTACCTTTTCCGGTATACTAGATACTTCTACACTCTTTTTAACTTGCTTTTTTTTAAATTTCCTTAGTGATTTCACAATACTACTATCCTTTAAATATCTATATGGATATGATTGCATAACATAAATCATCGGAGAACTAAGAGCATTAATATTACACGATAGACAATTACGACCAGAATTGAAATCTTCGCAAATATTTCCTTCCGTATCCATAAAATTAACCTTGGGACAAAGACCAAAATAATCATGCGTAGTGAATACTAGCTTTATAGATAGGTCCTTTGCTACTTCAAAAAACTCTTTATGTATTCCCATCAAAGTATGCACGTGAATTACATCTGGACTTATTTGCTTTAAATACTCTTCATAAATTTTCTTATCCACTTTTTTCATAAATAGTTGTGGTTGATTAATACCATTTAACAAGGAAATAGGTAAAGGGTTTACTAATTCGTAAACCCCTATGTTTCCATACGATTTATTCTTTTTAATAGCTACTTTTTTTGAAACAGTAATTTTCCCAGGATATAAGAGAAATACTTTATACTCACTAGATTGTTGAAGCATTAAATCCACTGAGTACTTTGTTAAACCGCCTGTACGATACGGTGGTAATCCCAGTGAGATATGCAATATTTTCACTTTGTTTTCTCCTTCATTTCAAGACGACTTTTTACTATTCTCACTGGATTTCCTACGGCAACACTATATGGGGGAATATTTTTATTAACTAGGGTATTAGCGCCTATAACACAGCCGCTCCCAACTTCCACGCCATCTAAAAAAACTGCTCCCGATCCTATCCAGCAATCATCGCCTACAATTATTCCTTTATTAGTAACACCTTGTTCTTTGATTGGAATATCCGTTCTATCAAAATTATGATTCTCCGAATGAAATCTGACATTCTGTCCCATAATTACATTACTACCTATTTCAATACCTCCGGCCGCTCCAAAAAAGCTAAAATCACCAATGCCACTATTCTTGCCTATTCTCGCACCTTTGCCTAATTTCTTTAGGCTCCCTGAACAAGCAATTATAGTATACGAACCAATTTTAACATTATCTCCAATGTGAAGTCCTTCTTTAGATAAACCATCTAGAAACACACCTTCTTCTAATGTAATACCATTCCCAAATTCAATTGCATTTCTATTCTTTATCCTAACTCTTTTTCCCACAAAAAAAATCTTGCCACACTTTTTTAGACCTATTCGCTTATAGATACCTCGCCATATACTAATTAATCTAGAAAATAGTATACCTATAAAATTAGTAGTTCTAATGCTACTATCTAGTTTATATTCCGTTTTCTTTAATTTACTAATGACAAAATTTAAAAATACAATCATATCTATTCAATCCTTTTTAAATGCCCACAGAATAATTTATTGATTTAGAATTTTCCTTTCCAAATCTCTAGCAACGTTAATCCATTTATAATCTATTGCTGGTTGGTGCCACTTCTCTTGACCTAAAACCATTGCATTATAAATTTGTTTCATGGCATCATATATATAATTTTCTTCATTTAAAATAATAGGACCTTTTTTAACTACATCCATCGTATCCTTTAACTCGTCCATCTTATCTCCTAAAATAGTTAACACAGCTGCTTTACTACCTAGATATTCGTATACTTTCCCAGGTACTTGTGTACTATTCTTATTTCCATATAACAACAAAACATCCGCATACACAACATACTTTAACGCTTCTTTGTAAGGCATAAGTGATTTTACGGTGACATTTTCTATTTTTCTTAATTTAATCTCATCTTGAGCATCTGTAAATTGTCCTATGAAAATAACATGTATTTTCTTAAACATATCATAGTTTTCATTTTTTAATTTTTCCAATGCATTACATAAGGGATTTATATCACGTAACTCTTTATAAATTGTTCCCGTGTGTACAATATTAATTTTATCACCTTTTAATTCTAACGGTTTCTCTTCTTTTTCTATATCAATGTACAAATTTTCATCATATCCACGATATACAATTTCTGTATTTTCAGGATATATTTTGTATTTATTAACATACATCTCACGTGTACCATTAGTTGTAAATAATAATTTATCCACTCTACTAATAATATTCTTTTCAATTTTCTCTTCAATAAATGTTTTAAAAACCGACCTTCCTTTTCTTAAACTATCACCATTCCACGGATCACTCCAATATCCCACCCATCTTATATTTGGGAACCGCTTCTTAATTTTATATGCAACAACATGACTAGAAGGTGTTTCATGCATAGAAAAAATACAATCATACATTCCATTATCCTCTATTAAAGATAATGCTTTTTTATAAGCTGGATTTATCCACTGTACGAACGGATCTGGAATTAGAATATTTCGTTTTACAAACGCACCTATTTTCTTTTTTAATTTGAATTTATTATTGTTATTTAGTTCACTCACAGTACTACTTGATTTTTTAGTATAAGAGAAATTGTATAATAACCCTGGTGGTATTCTATGAACTCTTACATCTTCATCAAATACGTTTTCTAAATTCTGATCATATGCTATAGAATCTTTGGGATATTGAATTGCAATTACATCTATTTTATTTCCTAAACGACTCAAATAATTTATATAATTCAATGCTCGTACATTCCCTGAACCAATAAAAGGAGGGAGTTGTGTTGCAATAAATAAAACTTTCATGAGACTATTTTCACTCCCCTTATATCTAATCATAAAAAATTAACATTCTATAATAAAATTCTTTAAGTTACTTTTTATTTCTTTATTGAATTATTGGATTGAAATTGTTCAGCATAAAATATTACAGGTAATGCAAATAAAAATATAGGTAACATCTCCCTATTAAAAATTACATCCATCATGCAACTGATTAATAAAGCGACAATAAATCCTATCATTTTTTTATTACATTTTAAAATCCGCAGAACTATTGTTAAAAATATACATATAAATAGCACTCCTCCTATAATACCGTGCTTCATAAATTCATTTAAAAACAAATTATGAGCATTACTAAAAACCTCACTTCCATAATAGTGAGTCGTTAAAACATATTCTTTAGAAATGGTTACTACCCCAAAAGGATGGTTAGCAATAAATTCTATAGCAGCTTCCCATATATAGCGTCTTCCTCCAAATGTTAAAAGATCCCTCTTTTCCAATAAAACATCAAGAAATTCTTTTACTAATATTATTAAAAATACTGTACCTATTATTAATAATATAAATTTAATATAACGATTCACATTTTTAAAATCGATTAAAAATATGAATAGTATCATTGTTACAGCAAGGGTTGTCATAGAATTAGAAAGATACATATCTACCAAACCAATTATAATAAAAACCAATCTTAAAGTTCTATTTGAATTTTTATTATAAAAAATAAACATAATTGCTATTAAGCAAAAGAAGGCGAACCTAACCTTATGAGTCATGAACCAAGATAGTCTGTTTTCTCCAAACATATAGTAATAATCTAAAGAAGGTATAAAATTTAAAGATGATAAAGAAATTTCCAGTTTACTATACCCCATTATAAACATAATTAAAGCTAGTGCTAAACAGCTACTAAGTATAATTGTCATAAATCGAAAAATTTCTCCCGGCAGTTGCTCATACCTTTTAAAATCTATCATTAACAATACAAGTGTAATATAAGGAATATTATCAATTAACAATTGTATTAAGGCTGATTGATTAATGTATAAAGCATTAATCAGAGTATAAACAACATATAAAATCACTAAATAAATCAAAGCATTCTCTAAAAAAGTAAAAGAAACTTTTTTCTTTTTAACAACTAAATTCATGAAAAACACTACAATGTATATACAACAAATAATGGTTGAAATGGATAACACTGATTGTTCATTATCACCAATTTGTTTATAAGCTATTAATCCAAAAGTAAAAAAATACAATAATTTTAAAATCACTCCGTACATTTTTTCTCCTTTTACTCCCGCTCTATAGTATATATGCCTTCTAAAATTAATACATTTGCATAAGTATTTTTAACATTAATCAACTCTCCATTAGGAAAGCGTATCTTTTTAATGTACTGTCCACCAAATGATATGGATATTCTTTGGTTATTGTTATATATTTTTGATTTAATACTGAACTGATTTTTATTAATCAATCTAATTTCACAATCATCCCTTAATTTAACGTAATCAGCCAATTCACTACCCGTACAATACCATACATTCTTGGTTTTCAAATAATTAAACAGATGCAACAGGCTATATTTATCATCAATGATATTTGGCGCTTGTCTTCTACCGTCATCTCGAGAGGGAGCCATATGTTCTTGAATACTGATTACCAATTTATTTTCTAATAAGTAATCTACTGTTTTCATTCTTTTTTTTATTAGACTTCCTTTAAGAGCTTTTTTTATTAGATCTTTAAACGATTCAATCTCTTTCTTTAACAAATCATTCATTAATGCCCCATTTACAGTCGAAGGAATGTCTACTACTTTATTTTTCCCAAAGTATTTAATATCATAATTTGTTAACGGATTAAAGTCTTGCCCACCTATGGCACAGTTTGATTCTTCCTCAAGCCCCTTGTTCCAAAACCTGCACCACCAAGAAAAACCTGCTTTGTCTATACTGTCATCTGAATATTGATTACTTGCATATCCACAATACTTCCCACCCTTAGCATACTCTCCTGTGGTATCCTTAAAAATCTCGTTACCATATTCAATTGTTGCAACTGCTTCTTCCACACTTTCAAATAATTCCCATTCTTGTTTAAAGTCATTATTGGTTATTCCCACTTTACCATGGGTCGTCCCATGATATGTAAGCTCAAACTTAGGATTTTGATGAATTTCTCTAAAAAATTTTTTAGTCTCTTCATCGCAATTTATAAAATTTGAAACAGAAGGTATTTTAGGGTTTTCAATCATTCCTACTCTAATACCCACAGGAACAAAAAAGGTAACCTTCACGTTTGGAAAAAAAGAGAGTATGTCTTCATTTAAAAATCGAAAAGAAGAATTATCTTCATTCTTCCAATAACCCCAATCTTCCCCTAACTCCAGTTTTCCATTATTAGTAGTATCTACCCATACATTTGCTAGATCATCTATCATAAATAAAACTGGGGAATCTGCATCATTAAACCACTTACATATACTGATATTCATAACATTTTCTCCTCAATAAAGGTTTGATTCTACTCCCAAAACCGCAATACTTGTTAGTACCATTTTTTAATACCTACATTTACATACATTTAATTCTAGAATTTTAGTTATGGATATTTTTTAGTGAACTCACTTTTTCCTTCTATTGGCAATTGAGGCAAATAATCTTTTTATTTCTTTTACAGTAATGAATCTAAATAAAATTAATAACACTACATATACTAAACATAATAGTATGTCTAAACAAAATTCGGCATATAAATTTCCTATAGGAGATATTAAAGTTATATAAACTCCATATAGCAAAAGAAATATAATAAAATATCTATATGGGTACCATAGCCCTAGACCTAAACTATAATATTTTTCACTAAAATAATAATAAAGAATGTTTGCTATTAAATAGGCAATAATTGTTGCAAGTGCAGCACCATTAATACCTAATTTAGGGACGAGCAAAATATTTAATACTATATTTATAATGGCGGTAATTACAACGATAACTGAATTTAATAGCATTTTATTAGCAATATGTAACCCTAAAGAATAAAACTGCCCCACTCCCCACACAAAATATGAAATCGTGATTAGTGGGATAATCTTATAGGCACTTAGATATTCATCAGTAGCTAAAATACTTATAGCTATCTTACCGAAAATGGCTAATCCGAAGATACAAAAACACCCTATAATATTATACCAATGAAACATTTTTTGTATTTTTTCTTTACCGTTAGTTTCCTTATAAACTTTGAACTTAAAAGATGTAAAAATTTGTGCAAATGGTGTAATAAAAACAGGATTTATTAACATTCCTATTTTATAAGCTATTGAATACATCGCCACTGCTGAATAGCCAACCATACCTTTTATAAAAAAACGGTCAACTAAATTTAATATCCATGCTGATACTTGTCCGAGTAGCATCCCTCCTCCATAATGAAGCATTTTTTTTAAATAATGCTTCTGGATTTTAGGCCTGTAATGTTTTAAATTTAAAATAAACAAAACAATAAACACTATTAAATTCGAAAGTAAAACAGCTTTTAATATACCAATAATCCCTTCTCTTATTACTCCAACAAAATAAGAAGCAAATAACAAAGTTAATACTAGAATAACTAACTGTATAATTGCTGATTTAAAAGCTTTAAATTCCATTGCATAAAAACTAGAGTATATAGAAATTAAGCATGTTAAAACGGAACTAATCACCATCATCCTTAGATATAAAGCTACCTGAGGATCTCCATTAAAGACATATTTTGAAATAAATGGGCTTACAAAGTATACAATTATAAAAAAAATGCCTCCCCATAGAAGCGAAAAATTTAAAGCCGTATTTTTTAAGTGATACTTATTTTTAACATCATTAAAAAATCTTTTCATCCCAGAGTATACTTCAAGTGTAATTGCTAATGACAATAGTTGTTGGATTGTATTTAACAATTCATATTTCCCATATTCTGCTTGGGCTAAGTTTTTGGTATATAAAGGAATAAGTAGCATATTTATTACTTGGGTTAAAATTGCAAAAACCACATAGATTAATCCATTGGATGCTACCTTTTTATTGTCCATATTCATATTTATTCACTAATCCCCAGTTATCTGTTTAATTATAAAAAACCATTCATATCTATTGCCTGATTAAATCGAGTCCTTATTATTTAATTTTTTAAAATATACTTTTTAATTGTACAACCTATTAAAATTACAATGCCGAATTATCTATACGTTAGCTACATGTGAATTTTTCGAAATAGTTTTTCTAAACTTAGAAAAATGGATATAATAGTAAGAAATACATTTATTAAATCCTATTGATATATACGTCCGCTTCGAGTACATGTTATTACTTAATATATTTACTATAGCAATTGAACACTTTAGTTCCTTTGCCAACTCTAACCGAGATAAGACTGAAAATTTATGAACTCCCTTACCTCGTTTGTCGATAAAAGTATAGTCATCAAATAAATAAATTGAGCCTTCATTAACTTTAATATTACTATTTATAGTTCCATCTCTTGTTTCACCATGGGCAATATGAAAATAACCACATATATTTCCCTCTTCATCTTCCACAACATACGGTAAATGCACCTGACTATGGAGAATGCGTTCTTCCAAAATTTTATATTTATTATCACTTAATTCATCGCTATATAGATTTTTGACACTAGTAAGATGTGCTATATTCATACGCAATAGTCGATATGGATAAACTTCCTTACCACTAGTAGAATTATACTTGGTTAAATCTAATTGATAACCATGAGAGATGGTAAGAATTTTTTCTTTTATGCTTCTAAATGTACCTCGTACACCCTTATTTTTGATCTTACTAAATAATTCCATCACCTATTACTTTCACTCTTTTCCTTATTAGGGTTCTTTCATACTTCGTATACCATATTTAATTCATTTTACTTTTTTGTCTTATTAAATGTCTTTTATAATAAATAAAACTAAACAACGTATTTCCTTTTTGGGTATAAGTATATATTTCTTCAATATCTTTCATAAATTTCAACTTATAAAAATCAGTACCAGTACCTTCAGAATGTAATTTAATTCCTTTATTAAAACTGTCCCTAATACTTTGTTCTACTGAAATAGTACCCAATTCTAATCCTCTAAATTCTCGATCATAAGATGCGTCAAAGCAGAATTTTATATTATTAAAGAAAAAGTTTAATCTATAAGCTACATTTTTCTCATTTATACTACAAAATACAACTTCGCTATTCAGACAGTTACTAATAGTTTTTACAAAATCTCGTTTATCCTTATCCAGATAAATACAACCCTTTTCATCTTCTAACTTTGTCTTTGAGATTCTAATAATATCATTAAAATCTTCCTCGCTTAGCTTTTTTATAACAGAATTATACTCTAACTGTTGCTTGCCCATCTTATTAAAAGCTGTTCTAATATTTTGCTTTAATTTCTTCGAATAAACTTTATCTCGATATTCTTCAAAATTATCATATTTGTTAATAGATAAATACGGGCAACCTGATAAAACAGATATATTCTCACTATTTAAATTAAAATTCTTTGTAGATTGTGGTATATAGCTCAATTGTAGCAAATCAAATTTTTCATTTTCATATAAATAATTAAAAATTTGCTCTAAATCTTGTTCTTTTATATCTCTACCTATAATATCAATAAAAGTTCCAGCCCACTGTTGTCCTATAAATTCTATCAAACTTAATTTAACACCATACTTTTTACGTGTTACTTTCATAAATGGTGCTATTGCTACTAATTTTGAATTTTTATATAAGAAAATAACCATTATTTTCTTATCATAACCAAATTGATTATCCTCTCTCTTGTAAAAAACATTGATAAAATTTTCAATCCAAACAAAAGAAGACGTTATATTTCTATGCTTTGCTTCATTTTCAAATTTAATCCACTCACTTTTTTTACTACGTATAGCTTCTAGCGTATTACAAACATAGATCTGATACATTTAAACCTCCACGCGCATCATATTTATTGGTTCCTTTATATAAATCCCACACAAGAACATAATTCGATTTCAAATTTAGCTATGATTAAAAACAACCATACAATCAAAAAAACTTTTTTTAAAAGCTTGATGGCAAACAAACCAACACTTAAAGAAGTTGACATAACTTATCATTAGAATTCTTAAACTAGAAAAAACACATTTATTTTGATGTTTGGAATATGCACTTTATATATTAAGTTATATTTATTTGCTTATATATTCTTAATAAATTCTCACCATTATTATCCACACTTATATTTTCAATACTTTTTCTATATTTCTCATAATTTTCCATAACATCACTTGCCGTTTTATATAAATCTTGATGGTCTCTTGATTTAAAAATTATTGTTCCATCTGGTCTCTTGCAAACATTACTTGCAATTGCAGGAATTCCGTAATAGATTGCTTCAGCAATGGAAACTCCAAACCCATCCACATTGGTTGGCCTTATAAACAGCTTACTCCTTTTAACTATTGGATAAAACTCTGTATCTTTCACTTCAAATAACAGAATTTGATTATCTAGACCATATTCGTTAATTCTTCTCTTCAATTCTTCATAATAATTTTTCTCATCTTGATTTTGCCCTTGAACGTCTAGCACAGCAAATAGTAATTTAACATGCCTTCCATTTAAAGCTAGCTCTTTAACCAAATCTATCAATAAATCAATACCATATAAATCTTGTCCATTATAAAACCTAACGCATCCATTAGCGCAAATTATAAAGTCTTTACTTCCAATAAACTCCTGAATATTTGATGGTATTTTCTCATAGTCTTCTTTTAATTCTATAGGATTGATATACGCAGAAAGAGTAATTATTTTTTCTTTATCAAATCCTAAATCAATTAATTCCTTTGTATTTATTTCGTTTACACATATTATCTTATCAATTTTTTTCAGGCTATTAATTAATAAATGCCTCACTATAGTTCCAGAGCTATTAATTTGGTCAACTAAGCTTTGACCATGTACAGTAAGAATAATATTTTTACCCAAAATCTTATATAATCCTAGTAACATTCTTAAACGTTTATCCAAAGAATGAAAGTGAATAATATTTCCTTTTAGAAAGGGAATTTTAAAAAGGAACATTTTATATTTCTTGATAGCATATATATTCCTATTCAAATCTTCTTGTTTGAACTCATCATAAACGATACACTGTATATCCTTACTTTCCAAATATGCTTTCATTCTTTTAATATGAACAGAAATACCCCCCATAGGTGGAGGATATGGACCTATAATATTAATTTTTTTCAAGTATACTCCCTCTCTCTATTACACTTTCACCCTTAAATCTACATCATTTTTTAAATTCTATTTTTGTAAATCAAGATGCTGTATAAGAAACTTATGCTTACCTCTTTTAGTTCTTTCGATATTATCAGTAATCTCTATCTCCACATCCAATGTGTCACTGGTTGCTTTACGCATTTTATTTATTATTTCTAACTTATCCTCTTCATTTAATCTTTGCTGCTCAACTATCTTCACAATAACTTTTCCTTTTTCAAATTGCTCCAGCTGCATAGATTTTATCTTGCTAAAAGCATAAAAATGCTGTGCAAAAATAAGGGCCGTTAAGGATACCTTCGCACCGCTATAAGTGATGATTTGTTCCAGTTCCCTTCCCTCAAGACCCTTTATTAATTTATAACTTCTTCCACAACTACAATTAGTCTTGGTATTAATTGCAATATCTCCTGTTTTATATCGTATAAAGGGCATCACATAGTTATTTAAGTTAGTAGCTATAATTTCGCCTCTTTCATTTTCTTCCGTAGCGTATTTACCTTGTTCATTAATTAATTCAACTACACCATATTCACTTTGAATATGATAATAATCACTTTTTTCACACTCTCCGGCTATACAACAATGCTCCGTATGTCCATAAAAGCTAAATACTCTTACTTTAAAAGCTGCTTCTATATTTGTTCTCTGAAAATCATATAATTTCTCAGAAGAACATAATATAGCTTTTAAATTATTAACTTTTACTCTTTTACCCTTTTCTAACAGAAATTTCGATAAAATATCAATTGAAGAAGGATATGCCTGAATAAAATCAGGATTAAACTTTTCTATTAATCTAATGTAACGCTCTATATTTTCCTCAGTTAAATCATATGATGATAAGATAAGATTTCCACCATCATATTCAGCAATATCCCTTTTTACACTATTGCCCCTTAATATAACAAAACGATTTCTTTTTCTTACATCATACCCCACCCGTTTCCATAGATGAGTAACGAACGCCCATTCTCCTGGACCTGCAATCTGCTTATTTTCATAAAAGCCTAATGGTGTTCCTGAGGAACCTCCTGTAGTTAAATATAAAAGATCTTTTTGACTAATTTTTTTAGAAATTAAATCATTAAAGTTTTCCTTTATAATATCCTTTGTTAAATAGGGTAATTTTTTTAAATCTTGATGAGTCTTAATTTCTTCTGGTTTTAATCCTCTTTCATCAAATACATTCTTATAATATTCAACATTTTCATATGCGTATTTTAATAGTTTTTGTAATTGTTCAAGTTGGTACTCTCGTTGTTTTTCTTCTTTCATTTTCTCACAAATTTCCAATTCTTCATAAATACTTCTAAATACTTTTCCATATCTATAATAGTCAGGAATTAAATCCCGAAAATACTTAATAGGTTGAAGTACCTCTTTTGGTAATTTTTTTAATATACGTTTCAAACTGATCATCCTTTTAATTAGCAAACGTTATAGACGTTTCTAAAAAATTTCCACAGTGTTCCACAATAATTTTTTTACTTTTTCTCTTTATACCATAGCTACTGGAAACATATATATCTTCTATTTTTATAGCTACATCCTCATTAAAATTAATATTTATATTGAGATTATTTTTACTAATATATATTTCATTTGCTGTATATCTTAATGAGGATACAGGATCCAATATTAAATTTATTTTATAAGAAAGCTGGTTCCTCTTCCCAAGTAATTCATCTTTAATATACATATTATTTCTCTCTAATAAAAAGCTTCTTTTATGTATGACACCACACTTCTTTAAATACCCTTGATGTTGACCAACAAATTTATTAGTATGAGTTTCTATACACTCTGAAAATGTTTGCTCTTTCATATAAAATAAATTTTTAACGTCAAAATCATTCTGTTCATAATTAGGGATTTCCAATGTATTATGCATAGCTGTACTTCTAAATAGGTTACGCATTTTATAATCCCCAGTATAAATAAAAGCACCTGGATCAATAAAAATATCTTCCCCGTCTATATTTAGAGTAAAACTTAATTGATCATTATGACTGTGTACTCCTTCACCCCTAAAGGAATTTTCCCCGCAACGAATACAGCAATATGCTCTTTCATTTCGAAGAATATAATACCCTCCATTTTCAAAAGAATTGGAACTTAATATTGGCATAACCTCATTATTATTCCATTCCCCAATTAACCACAAGGCCTCCTCTTTATAAGAAGATCCATAGTATCTAAAGTCTTCCCGATTAAAATATTCTCCGCTAATAGCTAATAAATGTCTAAAATCATTTTTAATCCATGAGCCATACTTAGAAAAAATAATTAACCTTCCATCATCCGCATCGCCAATTAGCGGACTTCTACCATTAGGTTGTGTAAGATGCATAATGAATTCACACATCTTTTCTAAACGTTTTAAATATCCGGTAGAAAAATTAATATTATTTTTGGTACATAAAATAGTTGTCATTAAAAATAGTTCTGTGACTAGTCTATGATACGATGTGGAGGCTTCATAATTTGTTCCATCTTCATTTACTTGAACATACATTTCTTTCTCCAACTCTTTAAAACCATACTCTAGCCAACGTTTAGGATTATTTTCATTCCATATACCTGAAACTTTAAAATCCCCAAAGTATATGCCTATCCAAATTAATCCTATAATATCAGACAAATAATGATTCCCAGTATAATCACCTTTATTCTCCAAATTTTTATAAATAAACTTTCCATGGAGATAAAGATTTTTATGGAATTTCATCCAAAACTCTTCGTTTATTTCTATAGAGTCCTTAAAGAAATAATAACCTATAATCCAATTTACCGCCCGTATTGCTACATCCATCGTACATGCCCAGTTTACAGACATTTCAATAGGATTCTTCTCTATCCAATCTAATAATTGTTCTTTAAATTCTCTTGCATATTTCTCATCTTTAGTTATCCAGTATGCCTTGCCTATGGTAGGAATATGTTGGAATCTAGATAATTCCCACGGAATTTTCACATCAGCATTATTACTTAAATCAACTATTTTTATATCTTTATAAAATTGATTTTCCCAAACAAATCCTGTTTTAAAATCCTTGTTCCATGGTATTTTTTTACCTAATTGGACATCTCCAGAACCTAATAAATTAAAAACATGATTATATATTTTATCTGCATCCCTAATAGTTTCTGCTTCCACATCTAATTTTTTTAATTTATTTACATAATCTAATTTCTCTTTCGTTTTAAATAAAAAGTTACATAGTGGTTGAAAGTCTTTAAAGACTTCTTCCTCTAAATCAATTAAATTCCTCGAAACAATTATTTTACGTCCCTTATAATATATTGCATCATATGATTTTTGAGCTACCTTGCGAGCAATTATATGAACTGGTTTTCCCTTTAATTTGTATATCTTCTGTAAGAAGCTTGACATTCTTGCCCTCCAAAACAGTTTATAAATTATTTAATAAATCCTTTTGTATCAATAACAACTTTCTCTTTTAATTGATCAAAGTCAATGGAACTAAAAACTTCGTGATCAACTAATACTAAAATAATATCTGATTTAGCTACAGCCTCTTCAATCGAAAGAAGTGAAATTCCTTTTTCTTGAAGAGACACTGGTAATTCATTTACATGTGGCTCTACTGCAATAACTTCTCCTACACTAGATACCGCTAAATGTTTAACAATTTCTAAGGCAGGACTTTCACGTAGATCATCAATATTTGCTTTAAATGCTAATCCTAAACAAGCAATTACTGGATTTTTAAAACGATCTGCCTTCTCTTTTACCTTCTCAACAACATACATCGGTTTATAGTCATTAACATTTCTTGCAGTGTGAATTAATTTTGCTTCTTCTGGAGCAGCATCTACAATAAACCAAGGATCTACAGCGATACAATGACCACCAACACCTGGCCCTGGTTGTAAGATATTCACACGCGGATGACGGTTTGCAAGACGGATTAATTCCCAAACATTAATATTTAACTTATCACATATTAACGATAGTTCGTTTGCAAAGGCAATATTTACATCACGGAAGGAATTCTCAGTCAATTTTGCCATCTCAGCTGTTCTTGCATTCGTATCAAGAATTTTTCCTTTTACAAATTGTTTATAAAATTCCACTGTACGCTTGGTAGATTCTTTATCCAATCCACCGATAATACGATCATTTTCTACTAGTTCCTTTAAGATATGCCCTGGTAATACACGTTCTGGACAATGCGACACATAAATTCTACCCTTTTCACTATGCATTTCCTCAGAAGTTGTTAAATCTGATCGTTCTTCTAAAATCCATTCCGCAACCTTTTCAGTTGTACCAATTGGACTTGTAGATTCAAGAATAATAATATCCCCATTTTTTATAACAGGAGCAATTGTTTTCGCAGCAGCCTCTACATATGCTAAATCTGGTTTATGTCCATCTTTAAATGGCGTTGGCACTGCCAAAATGAAAATATCTGCTTCTTCAGGCTGCAATGATGCCTTTAATTTCCCACTTTGCACCGCTGCTTTTACTAAAATATCCAAATCCGGTTCATAAATATGTACTTTTCCACTATTAATCATTTCAACCGCATTTTCATTTACATCAACACCATGTACTTGAAATCCTTTAGTTGCTAGTAAACTAGCAGTTGGTAACCCAATATATCCCAGACCCATTACACAAATCTTCTTATCCATTTTTTCAACCTCTTTTCTATGAATTAGCTACTATGATGCTCCATTAGACTTAACCATAATTCGGATCGTTTTAAAGATGATTTTCAAATCATAGAGTACGCTTCGTTTGTTTATATATTCTAAATCTAGTTCAACCATTTCTTTGAATCCAACACTATTTCTCTCCGTTACTTGCCAAAGCCCCGCACATCCTGGGATAACAAGTAAACGCTGCTTATCATACGCTGTATATTCCTTTACTTCCCTTGGAAGTGGTGGACGCGGCCCCACTAAACTCATTTCACCTTTTAACACATTCAATAACTGTGGTAACTCATCAATACTTGTTTTACGAATGAATTTACCGATTTTTGTAACCCGAGGATCATCTTTCATTTTAAACATTGCACCAGATACTTCATTATGTTGTAATAAATCCTTCAACTTCTCTTCCGCATCAGTGATCATAGAACGGAATTTATACATACCAAATTCTTGTTCATTTTTCCCCACTCGGGTTTGCTTGAATAAGATTGGACCTTTTGGATCTTCTAACTTAATGAGTAGTGCAACGATAAGAAAAACAGGTGAAAGGAAAATAAGACCACATAATGCCCCTACTACATCCATTAAGCGTTTCATAAATAAATACAACCATTTTTGATTTACCTCTTCAGCAGCAAGTAATTCTTGTTTCTTTACAGTTTCCTCTGATACTTTCATTAAGGCCACTGCTATCCCACCTCACTTTTTATACATGTACATTTTCTTTTTGTACAAGTTCATTCATATAACTCATCAACTCTTCTTTCAGTTCTTCATTTTGAAGAGCCATCTCAATCGTAGTCTTAATAAACCCAAACTTCTCTCCAACATCATAACGAACTCCTTCAAAATCATAAGCAAACACTCGTTGAATTTCATTTAATCGTTGGATCGCATCTGTTAACTGAATCTCTCCACCAGCACCTGTTTGTTGGTTCTCAAGGAACATAAAAATTTCTGGTGTTAATACGTAACGTCCCATAATCGCTAAATTAGATGGCGCTGTACCTTGAGCTGGTTTTTCAACAAATTGTCGTACTTGATAACGACGATCATTTTGTTCAACTGGATCAATAATCCCATAACGATGTGTTTCATTTTCTGGTACTGTTTGAACACCAATTACAGATGATTGCGTTCCTTCATATTGATCCATTAATTGACGTAAACACGGTGTTTCTGCTTGTACAATATCATCACCAAGTAATACCGCAAATGGCTCATTTCCAATAAATTTACGTGCACACCATACCGCATGTCCAAGTCCCTGTGGCTCTTTCTGTCTTATGTAATGAATGTTAATTTTTGAAGAAGCTTGTACCTTTTCAAGTACTTCATGCTTTCCCTTTTCGAGTAAGTTTTGCTCTAGTTCGAAAGAGTGATCGAAATGGTCTTCAATCGCACGTTTTCCTTTTCCAGTTACTATAATAATATCTTCAATTCCTGATTCTATCGCTTCTTCTACTATGTATTGAATTGTTGGTTTATCGACGATAGGTAACATTTCTTTCGGCATTGCTTTCGTTGCTGGTAAAAACCTTGTCCCAAGACCAGCAGCGGGTATAATTGCTTTTCTTACTTTTTTCAAATCTAGTCCCCCCAAAAAAACATTGTTTTATCTATATGTAACAATAACAAAAACCCTACCTATAGAGTCATAGTTATAACTCCATAGGTAGAGTTTCTATTATAAATAAATTTATGGGCATCTAACCCATCCTCACGTCATACTCCCGACGACAAGCGTCTAAGGTAGGTTGAAATATAATTTCTACCCACAGCACAACCGAGTGCCCCCGTTGATAACGGTTAGGAGACATCACCAGTTCCTTATTTAGAAAATCCCGAACAATTTTTTACGACGAATTAGTTCTGGATCTTCTTTATAAATTGCTTTTCCGCTAATTAATAAATACGGATTTTCTTTTAAATCACTCATAACGTTCATTCCGAATTCTTTTCCGATTAATTCGTAGCTTTCCGCTAGATGAAATCCTCTTGATGTTGTGTTATGTGCATCTGATGCGATCATATGCGTTAAATTATGTTCAACGAGTTGTAGTGAGAATTTTTTTATCTTTTTGCCGAAATTTCCCAGCAAGCTACCTGCTGTTACTTGTGTGAATGCACCTTTACTTACAAGATTGTATAACTTATCTGGCCGCTCGATTAACTCGGCATTACGCTCTGGATGAACGATAATTGGGATCATTCCTTTTACACGTAGTTCATATAATAGTTGTTCGGCATAACGAGGTACATGATTAGATGGAAATTCAATGAATATGTATTTGTTTGTTTCGTTTAAGGTAACGATTTTACCAGCTTCATAGTCTTCTAATAAATCACCATATAACCTGACCTCTTGCCCCGGTAAAATTTTTAGTGGAATTTCATTTTGTTGTAGTTCATCATTTAGTTGTTTTACTTGATGAATAATTGAAGTACGTTCATTTGTATATTTTCCATTTTGATGGTGTGGTGTTGCGACGATTGTATGTATTCCTTCTTGGACAGCCTTTTGTGCCATGGCCAGACTATCTGTTACTGTTTGTGCACCGTCATCGATGCCAGGTAAAATGTGACAATGTAAATCAATCATTTGTTTCATCCTCCCTCTCTCATATAAAAAATCTTTTTTCCCTTGAATACGAGTTATCTCATATTCAAAGGAAAAAAGGAGATATGTTTCTACCATATCTCACTTTTGAATTAGTTTGCACCGTAGTAATAATATAAGCCTTGTTCACGTTCACGATCGTTTAGAACAACGCCTAACAATTTACCTTTTGCTGATTCTAACAATCCTTTTGCTTTTACCGCAGTTTCCTTTTCTGTCGATTCACTACGAACGACAAGAATAGATGCATCACATACATTCGCCATAATTTGCGCGTCTGTTACAGCTAAAATCGGCGGTAAATCAAAGATGACTAAATCGTACATGCTATATGCTTGCCCAAGAAGTTCTTTCATCGATTTCGAACCTAACAATTCCGCCGGATTTGGTGGGATTGGACCACACGCTAAAAAGTGTAAATTATCAACTAATGTCGTTTGTACACACTTCTCTAACCGTTCACTAAGTGATAATACATTCGTTAATCCGAAAATATTATCAACTTGGAACATTTGATGCATCGCTGGTTTACGCATATCTGCATCAATTAATAATACTTTCTTTCCTTGTTGGGCGAACACGACCGCCATATTCGCTGTTGTCGTCGTTTTCCCTTCACTTGGGTTAGCAGACGTTACCATTAACGAATGTAAATTTGTATCAACAGATGCAAATTCGATATTCGTTCGAATATTACGATATTGTTCTGAAATTGGTGATTTCGGTTGTTGATGAGCAATTAATTGACGACGTTGACGATGATTTTGTTTCTTTTTAAATAAACTATTAAGAGCCAATTGTTTGTCCCCTCACTTTTCTTGATGATGGAGCGTGCGATTTCACGTTCAATGTTTCTTCATCCATACGAGCGACAATACCTAACACCGGCAAGCCAAGTAAGTTCTCTACATCTTCTTCCTTTTTCACTGTGTTATCTAAGTATTCTAGTAAGAATGCAAGACCAATTGAAGCCATTAAACCAACAATGAAAGCAATTGCTACATTTAACATTGGACGTGGCTTAATTGGAGATAGATTTTCTGCAACTTCTGCTTTTGATAATACTGTTACGTTATCAACACTCATAATTTTAGCAACTTCACCTTGAAACACTTCTGCAGTTGTATTAGCAATATCACGAGCTAGTTTTGGGTCTTTATCTTGCGCAGTTACCGCCACTACTTGTGAGTCTTTCTCATTAGCTACTTCAATTTTATTGTTTAGCTCTTGTACTGTTATATTTAAACCTAGCTTTTCTTTCACTTGATCTAAGATTACTGGACTTTTAATAATAACCTTATATGTATTCGTTAATTGAATATTCGTTTGTACCTCATTATACTGAATTGCTGCCCCTTCTTGTTTCTTCTGATTCACAAGAATTTGCGTTGAAGATTGGTAGATTGGTGTCATGAAGAAGAAGCTAATGATAGCACTTACAATAGCTGCACCAAAGGCGATTACGAGGATCATTGCTAAACGTTTTTTTAAAATATAAAATAACTCTTTTAAACTAATTGTTTCTTCCATAAGTCCCTCCAACTTTCTAAAATTTGCACATAAGAAAAATTATAACATATAATCTTACATTTTTTTATTTTAGTCATATCTATGTTCTTTTGTTATTTGAAAACATATATAATCTTACAAAATAATCTTAAATATGACAACACATTCCATCAATTTTACAAAATTCCCATTATATCATTTTTTTTATATAATTCAATATATAATTTTAAAATAATTCAAAAAAACTGGTAAAAACACTTACCAGTTTTAAAAATTACTATTTTACACATTATTTTCTAATAATATCCATATTGTTCTTGTTCTTCTTTTTTATCATTTAAAACGACGCCAAGTAGTTTTCCAGATGCTTTATCTAATATTTGTTTCGCCTTTATCAGTTTATCTTTTTCTGTTTTTTCACTACGAGCTACTAATACAACTCCATCGCATTTGTTTGCAAGTATTTGCGCGTCTGTAACCGCCAGCACAGGAGGCGTATCGATTAGAATGACGTCGAACATCTTATATGCCTCTAAAAGCATTTCGTCCATTTTACGGTATCCTAATAATTCTGCAGGGTTTGGCGGAATTGGGCCTGCTGGCATGATATATACATTATCTATGTCTGTTTTTTGAATACATTGCATAAACGAAGCTTGTCCTGATAATAAATTTGTTAAACCATTTGGATTATGAACCGCAAATAAGTTTTGTAATGTTGGCTTACGTAAGTCCGCCCCTATTAACAGTACTTTTTTCCCTTGTTGACCGAAAACAACTGCTAGATTAGAAATAGTCGTTGTTTTCCCATCTCCAGGATCTGCTGAAGTGACAATAATAGAACGAATATGATTATCTACTGATGTAAATTCAATATTTGTACGAATGTTACGGTATTGTTCTGCAATACGTGATTTAGGCTCTTTATGTGTAATTAATTGTCTTAGTGGCTTTCTTGTTTTTTTCCCGAACATGTTATGGTCTCCTCTTTTTCAAAATACGACATTTTCCCCTTTTTCTCTTTTATGCTCGATATGCTACGCCTATTTTTCATTTACTTCTACCGTTAAATTTCCCCATTACTTTCCTCTACAGTTCATCATAACGAATCATAATAACCTTTGTCCTATCTTATAACCTCCATAATGTGACAACGGCATCTCTATCTTTATCGCGCTATCATTCATCTTGATTTCAAGATATTTATAGCGTCATTATATACAAACTCCCATTCATTTACAATTAAAATTCTGATTACTCTGCATTTTAATATTTCAAATAAAAAATATAGTGATTAAAAAAATCCTTCTGCATATTACAGAAGGATTTTTTTAATCACTATCTATTCTTTCTTATCACCAATTGCAAATGTAATTTCAGCTTCACATGCAACTTCACCATCTACTGTTGCGATTGCTTTTCCTTTTCCAATTGGACCACGTACGCGCGTCATTTCTACTTCTAAACGAAGTTGATCACCTGGACGCACTTGTTTTTTGAAGCGACAGTTGTCGATACCTGCGAAGAAAGCAAGTCTTCCGCGGTTTTCTTCTTTCTTTAATACAGCAACTGCTCCAACTTGCGCTAATGCTTCTACAATAAGTACGCCGGGCATAACTGCATAATCTGGGAAGTGTCCGTTAAAGAACTCCTCGTTTGCGGATACATTTTTAATTCCAACCGCTCTTTTCCCTTCATCTACTTCTAATATTTTATCAACAAGTAGAAATGGATAGCGGTGAGGAATGATTTCTTTAATTTGTTCTATATTTAGCATGTAACAATCGCCCCTTTTACAATATTGGTCTTACCACTTGGACATATTGTTATTATCCCATTTAGTTTATTATTTGTCATTATAAAGTAAAAATTTACTTCCTATTATAAAAAAATGCACACACTCTATTCCATTAAAATAGTTGCACTTCTCAGCAACTGACACGGAGGTAGAAAAGAGTGTATGCCCAAATTAGGGAAAGGCAATATGTATTCGAACATTTTTTGCCTTAATGTCGTATTCGACTCATTATATTACAAACGTTTTCAAATATGGAAATATTAAATTTAACCATATATATGAATATTTTACCTGTTTTCTCTATTTTTCTTTATTTTCCTTCTATTTTCTTAATAAATTAAAAAAATATAAAAATATAAAGATATAAAAAAATAAAAAAGGACCAAGGTTTGATACCTTAGTCCTTCTCACTTTATCCCGATTGGTGAAGGCTAGTAATCAGCGGGGGATAAACCTCCCACTGATTAAAGTTTCACTTTATTTCAATGCACGACGTGGTAATTTATCGATATTCTCTAACATAACACCTGTACCAATAGCAACACATTGCATTGGGTTTTCAGCGATTAATACTGGTACCTTTAATTCTTCTGCAAGAAGCATGTCGATACCGTGTAATAAAGCTCCACCGCCTGTTAGAATAACACCGCGGTCGATAATGTCCGCAGATAGTTCTGGTGGTGTACGCTCTAGTACGCCTTTTGCAGCTTGTACAATGATAGCTGCGTCTTCTTTTAGTGCTTCTGTAATTTCTTCAGAGCATACTGTAATTGTACGTGGTAAACCTGTTACCATGTCACGTCCGCGAATTTCAAGCTCTTCACTGCGTGCACCTGGGAATACTGTACCAACTTTAATTTTAATATTTTCTGAAGTACGTTCTCCAATTAATAGCTTATACTTACGTTTAACGTAGTTTAAGATCTCCATATCAAACTTATCGCCAGCCATTTTGATAGAGGAAGAGGTAACAATATCACCCATAGAAAGTACGGCGATATCTGTTGTACCTCCACCAATATCAACAACCATGTTACCGCTTGGTTGGAAGATTTCCATACCAGCACCAACTGCCGCTACTTTTGGTTCTTCTTCTAAAAATACTGTTTTGCCACCTGAACGTTCAGCAGCCTCGCGAATTGCTTTTTGCTCTACAGATGTGATATTTGTTGGACAGCAAATTAAAATGCGAGGTTTTGAAAAGAAGCTCTTCACGTCCAATTTGTTAATGAAATACTTTAACATTGCTTCTGTAATTTCGAAATCTGCGATTACACCATCTTTAAGTGGACGAATTGCCACGATATTACCAGGTGTACGTCCCACCATACTTCTTGCTTCTTCACCTACTGCTAATACTTTTCCACTATTACGATCAATTGCCACAACAGATGGCTCATTTAATACAATACCCTTACCTTTAACATGAATTAATACATTAGCCGTACCTAGGTCAATTCCGATATCTCTCGCAAACATTCCCGTCATTTCCTCCTCGATATTCAAAATCAGGTTACACCCGAATTCTTTTACACCTAATTTCTGATTTTATCATAAATTTAACAGAAACGTAATATTCGCAAAAAGAATTCTTCTGAAAAATATTACCGAATTTGCAAGGAATGTTTGCTTTCTTATATTTATTGGCGTACAGGCTTTTCTATATCTTCTTTACGATACTTCTGTTTTGTTGCTTCTCCCCCTCTTAAATGACGAATAGACTTATGATAATCAAGAATTTCTTTCACTTCATTTGCGAGCTCTGGATTAATTTCTGGCAAACGTTCTGTTAAATCTTTATGGACTGTACTCTTTGATACCCCAAACTCCTTTGCAATTACACGCACTGTCTTTCTTGTCTCCACGATATACTTGCCAATCTTGATAGTTCTCTCTTTGATGTAATCGTGCACACCACTCGCCTCCCTAAATTGGATGTGAGAAGTGTGAAATGAGACTCGCTGCATACGACTATGAAGTAAATGTGAGTGCTGTTTGTAAGCGTTAAACATTCTTGGATTTATAATGAAATGATTCACGATTTCTCACCTCAAACACTCTCTTTGCATTGGTTTATACCATTGTATTGCCCGCACTACTGATATATGCTACATGTTCACTATTTTTGCGGACTAAGTTAAGAAAAATTACGTTTTTTTGTGAGAAATACGTTAACAATGACAATTATGGCGAAAAAAAGTGACACCTCTTTATAAAAGGTGTCACTCTTCTCTTTCATACTCTTCTTCTAACAACTGATGGTGGGGAACTTCTTTCTTACCGGCAATATAATAGTATAAAGCGAATAAAACAAACAATAAAATAATAGCAATCGACAGAACAGATAAAAATGACACAGTATCCCCTCCCTTTTGTAATATATATTCGAGAATCTCGTCATTTTTCCTTGTTATTGCAACTTTTTTCTCGAAATTGATTATTTTTATATAAAAATAAAAAAATCAGTTCTCCTCATGAGAACTGATTTTTTTACTTTATTATTCTTGTGAAGAAGAATCGTTAGATGATTCTGTAGAACCATTCGTTGATTTTTCTTCTTTTTGAGATTTGTCATCTTGTTTGCCGTTCGTCTCTTTATCACTAGTCGAGCCGCTTGTTGATTTCTCTTCTTTTTGAGACTTATCTTCTGTTTTACTTTCTGGTTTCGTGCTTGTTGACTTTTCTTCTTTTTGAGATTTGTCATCAGCTTTTTTACCAGAAGCATTTGTCGCCTTTGCAGCACCTGCAGCAGCTTTAATTTCTGCTACTGATTTATTTAAATAGCGCTCAGGGTTCACAGCCACATTGTCTTTACGTACTTCAAAGTGAACGTAAGAACCTGCATCTTTATTCATTGCATTTAGACCTGATTTTCCTAACACTTCACCTTGCGCAACTCTTGCACCTTTTTCTACTTTCACATTGCCTAAGCTTTGATAAGATGCTGCTACACCATTTCCACTATCTACTGTTACAACATAACCAAGAAGTGAATCTTTTTCAGCTTTCGTTACTGTACCACTTAAAGCAGCTGTAACATCAAATTCTTTTCCGTTTTTCGCAGCAATGTCGATCCCTTTATTTGGGGAATATGTGTTGTTATAAAAGACAAGTGCTTTTTCTTGTTCCGCCTCTGATGCTGCATCTTCATAGAATTTCTTCTGTACTACTACTTCTGCATTTACTGCAGCTGGCATTTTCACTACTTCTGAAGATTTTGTTACCGGTACTGCTGGATTTTCCGTTTGTGTATACGGTGTTGCTTGATCTTGGTTCGGAGCTTTCTTTGGATTAGCTCCCTGGAACCATAGCGCAACCATTAAGATTACCGCTGCACAAGCAATGTATAGTGCCGGAAACACCCATCTTTTTTGAAATAAATGTACTACTTTTCGCGAATTTTTACTATTTCTTCCTCGCATTCCATCATCACCTCAGCAATCATTTTGAACAATATTCACTCATCCTATACAACCTATAACTAATTACTTTTCGACAAAATCTGTAAAAATATGTATAAGAATTGCAAAATTTCCGAGGAAATGATGAAAAAAGAAAAAACTGAGCTTTTTGGCTCAGTTTTTAGTCTAATTGTTTCTTCTTATATACGATTAAACATACAACAAGCGAAATGATAAACCAAACTGTAATGTTCAACACATGACCACCCATACTACTAAAGCCTGCTCCATCTACTAAACCGTTCATCGCTTTTGTAATATGAGATGTTGGGAGATATCCAATCATCGTCTTAATTTTTGTATTTTCAACAAATGCCTCAAATTGTACAGCTAAATACATCGTCATTAAAATAGGCATTCCAATTAATGATGTTTGCGGTACAGAAGATGCAAGTAATCCAATCATTGTTCCCATCGCGATAAATAAAATAATTCCACATAAGAATATCAATCCTACCAATGGAAGATTTATATTTAATTGATCTAAAATGAATAAATTCGCAATACAAATGATCATCGTCAGACCAGCTGTTAATAGACTCTTTCCAAGAAGAACTTCAACAGAAGATGCTGGCGATAACATTAACACACGTAATGTATGTTTTTCTTTTTCTTCTGCAATTACCATAGATTGAACAAAACCTGCGACAAACAGGAGAGACATTATAGTAGTAGTACCCAACACTTGCTTGCCCACTCCAAATTTGCTATATATAACCGAAAATATAAGTGGTAAAGATGCCATTAACAACACTTGTGAATTTGTCTTAAAATCTTGTACCTCTTTCCTAAAAATAGCTGATACACGTCTCATTGAAAATGTCATTATAATCCCCTCCCAGTAACTTCAATAAAGATATCGCCTAGCGTTGGTTCGTGTGAATGAATGGATAGTAATTCACCTTTTTTCATCCATTCTGAAATACGTTTTGCACCTAATTCATCTTTTTGCACTACTTCTTTTTGCTTATCTTTTAATACGACTTGTATTTGATCTTTCGCGTATTGTAGGCGAAGGTTTTCTGGTGTATCAAGCGCTACAATTTCTCCCCCACAAAGGAAGGCAATGCGGTTACAAAGTGTTTCTGCTTCGTCCATATTGTGCGTCGTTAAGAAAATCGTCGTTCCTTCTTTATTTAAGTCTCTTAAGATTTTATGAATGTTTTGTACGTTAACTGGATCGAGTGCGGATGTTGGTTCGTCTAAGAAGAGGATATCTGGTTTATGAAGGATCGCTCTCGCTAATGTGACGCGCTGCTTCATTCCTTTTGATAATTTTTTCACCTGTGTTTTTTTATCATCCAATAAGTTCACTTGTGCTAACACTTCATCAATTCGTTCTTTTTTGCAATCGTATAAGTCACAAAATAATAGTAAGTTATCATAAATGCTAAGTCTTTCGTATAGGCCGCTGTTGTCTGTTAAAATACCGATTCGTTTGTAATCGATGCTACTTGGTCCTGTAATGTCTTTACCTAACACTCTTACAGTTCCAACGCTATGAAGCAATTGAGAAGTTAATATTTTTACTGTTGTTGTTTTACCAGATCCACTCGGTCCGAGGAATCCAAAGATTTCTCCTTGCTTCACCTCAATATTTACATTTCGAAGGGCCGTTTTTCCATCGAAACTTTTCATTACATCTTTCATTTCAATTGCCAATGTCATTTCTTCATCCCCTTTGTTTTTCTTATATAGATGAAATTCGCTTTCGCAAGTTTCGATTTGGTTGTTTCGCTTTTCTTGACTCAATCATATGAAAAACAAAGGGTTTACGCAGTAAAATACCGGTAAAAGGAGTATTTTTACCGGTGAATGAATCGTATTTTGAGCTTATTGGAGCACTTTTATAGCCCAATCACATCTTTTAATTCATCCATTCGTCCTTTTGAAAGCGGGATTGAACTTTTTCTTTCGTCATCCAAAATTAAACTAAAGCTATTACGTGTCCAAGTAATGACTTCTCGTACTCTTTGTAAATTAACGAGGTACGAGCGATGACATCTAAAGAATCCGAATCCTGTTAATCTCGTTTCTAGTTCACTTAATGTTAATGCGCATACGAAGTCACCTTCGCGCACATGAATATGTGTCACTCCATTTTGTGTTTCAATGAAATGGATCTCCATCGGATCCAGTAAAATGATTTTATCGTTCACTTTCGCTGGAATTCTTTCAAGTTTCATTTGCGGAATCATTTGAACTACTTTTTCTTCATCTACTTCTTCAACTTCTTCTTGCTCTATTTCTATCTTTTTCACACCATCATTGTTTAATATGTATACATCTTCTGTCAACGAAAGGGCATCCGATAAAAAGGAGGACGTAATAAAGATTGCCTTTCCTTGCTCTTTCATTTTCATAATCGCTTTTCGAATAATGATCGTACTCTCTGTATCTACATTTTGCTCCGGCTCTTCCAAAATAATTAAATCTGGATTATGAATCATAACCCGCCCGATATGAAGGCGACGTTTCTCTGAAAATGACAATTTTTCTATTTTCACGTTTAATTTATCTAAGAGACCGACATATTGTACTACTTCTTCTATACTCATATTTGATTCATAAAGCCCTAATAAAAACTTGAAGTACTCTTTCACTTTCAAACGGTCGTATGCTTCATCTTTCAAAAAACAAAAACCGATGCGTGAATATACTTTCTTTCCAATCGGCTCCCCTTCAAATAACACACTACCCGAAGAAGCCTCTTCTTCTCCGATAATAATGCGATGCAACACTTTAGCTGTATGATTATTACATTGCAAAACAACACATTGCCCTTTTTCAACCTCTAGTTCAATTGCTGGTAACTGGTTCGTCTTCCCTAACTGTTTCAGCTCCAATAACGCCATTCTGTTTCCTCCAAATGTTTTTCTCTAATTATACCAAACATTTTATGGAAAATTATGATATTTTATGAAGTACCCTAACAAATAAGGACCTGTCCCAAAATCGATGAGAGTAGCAACTTATACATATGAAAAGACCATCCCAAAATACCTTTTGAGACGGTCTCTCTTGCGTTCTATTTTTTCACCATCAATTTCCCTTCATACTCGTTCATCGTCTTTATTTCAACACCTTTATAGTAATGAGCGACTATATCTGTATATTTCTTACCTTCCGCTGCCATACCATTCGCACCGTACTGGCTCATACCGACGCCGTGACCGAACCCTTTCGTTATAACGGTGATGTTATCTCCTTCTTGTTTCCACGTAAAATCTGAGGAGCGTAAGTCTAACTTTTCACGAACTTGTTTTCCTGTTAATGTTTTACCTTGAAACGCTACATCCTTTACTCGTTTTCCTTCCGTAAGGTCTTTAATATTACCAACCTTTCCGTCCGCTAGTACTTTCACACCGAGACGTTTTTGAAATTCAGCTACTGTGAATTTTTGCTCACTCGTAAATTTTGGAGAGGCTTGATCCCACGGACTATCTACACTCTTTAAGTACGGATAATCATTCCCCCAATAATCAGCTGCATTTTCTGTTCGTCCGTTACTCGTTGAGAAGAAGGATGCTGAAATTGGTTTTCCATCATACGTTAAAACTTGTCCTGCAGTTTTCGAAACGGCTTCCTCAATTTTCTTTAAATTATTTTCGTAGTTATTACCCCATTGTTTCTTCAATTCCGCTTTGCTTTTGTACACTTGATCTTTCACCGTATCTGTCACGTCCGCATTGTTTTTCTTACCACCGCTTAGCATACGCTGCACTACAAATGTTCTTGCTGCTAATGCCTGCGCCTTTAGCGCCTCTGTTTCAAAGCTGGCATTCATCTCAGAAGCTACTACACCGGCCACATACTCCTCCATAGGTAATGTTTCTACCTTCTTCTGCTGATCACGGTATACAGCAACTTGAACCGCTGTATCCACTTTCCCTGGAGCTGGTATACTTTCTATCGCTGGAGGAGTTTTAGAAGCTGCTTCTTCCCCTACTTTTGCTTTCGCAAATGGAATAACAAGGGCAGCAGGTACAATGATAACGAGCGCTATTAAGAGCGCTACTGTAATGAAAAGTGGCTTTGAAAATTTCATCCTATTCCCCCAATATAAAGTTGGATTCCTTTCATTCTTATGGAAATCCGGGATCTTTTAGAACATACTTGGAGGTATCGGTATAAAGTGAAACTATAATGAGGTGGAGTTTTGAGGTGGGCGTCTTACTGATCGCAAATAACGAAATAAAACGAAAATTCTCTAAATATTTTTACTGAGACGTGCATAAGTATAGAATTTATTGACTATAACAGTAATAACCCAAAAAAAATAGCCCCTACGTCAAAAGACATAGAGACTATTTCAATTAAGCGTGAAGATCAGAAACTTCTTGTTCTGTCACTTCTTCTACTTTTTCGTTTACACGTTCAATAGTTGCACCTAATGCAGCTAATTTCTTATGGAAATCTACATAACCACGGTCAAGATGTTTTAACTCTGTTACACGAGTATAACCTTCTGATACTAAACCAGCTAAAATTAATGCTGCTGCTGCACGTAAATCAGTTGCGCCTACTTCAGCACCTTGCAAGCTACTTGGACCGTTCATAATTACAGAACGACCTTCGATTTTAATATCAGCATTCATACGACGGAATTCTTCAACGTGCATAAAGCGGTTTTCGAATACCGTTTCTGTAATCATACTTGTTCCATCAGCATGTAGTAATAATGCCATCATTTGTGATTGCATGTCTGTTGGGAAACCTGGATGAGGCATAGTTTTAATATCAACCGCTTTTAACTTATCTGGGCCGATAACACGTACACCTTCATTTTCCTCAATAATTTTAACACCCATTTCTTCCATTTTCGCTGTAATTGAGCGTAAATGTTCAGGAACAGCATTTTCAATTAAGATGTCTCCACCTGTAATTGCCGCTGCAACCATGAATGTTCCTGCTTCAATACGGTCAGGAATAATAGGGTGGTTTGCACCATATAATTTTTCAACGCCTTCAATACGAATCGTTCCAGTTCCAGCTCCGCGTACTTTCGCTCCCATTGCATTTAAGAAGTTAGCTAAGTCAACGATTTCTGGCTCTTTCGCTGCGTTTTCAAGGACTGTTGTCCCTTTTGCTAATGTAGCTGCAGACATAATGTTTTCTGTCGCGCCTACGCTTGGGAAGTCTAAATAAATTTTAGCTCCTTTTAGTTCGCCCTCTACGTGTGCCTCAACAAATCCGTTACCAACTTTTACTTTCGCTCCCATTGCTTCGAAGCCTTTTAAATGTTGGTCAATTGGACGTGAACCAATTGCACATCCACCAGGAAGTGCAATACGAGCACGACCATTACGTGCTAATAATGGTCCCATTACTTGAACAGATGCACGCATCTTACGTACATACTCAAATGGTGCTTCAATATTTAATTCTTTAGAAGAATCGATTGTTACTTGGTTATTTTCAAATACGACTTCAGCATTTAAATGACGTAATACCTCGTTAATTGTGTATACATCAGATAATACTGGTACTTCAGATAGTACATTCTTTCCGTCACTCGCTAATAGGGCTGCAGCGATTATAGGTAATACAGCATTTTTTGCGCCCTCAACACGCACTGTGCCGCTTAACCGCTTTCCGCCACGGACGATGATCTTTTCCAAATTATTCCCCTCCGTGTCCTTTTTTCAGTATCTATTCACTCAATACTCAGAAGTTATGATCGGTGTGCCAACCACAATTGTATCTTTGTTGTTTGTAGAACGTATTGCTATTTGCACATTTATTTTCTCTCTATTTGTTGAAAGAGCGTCATTCCACTTTTTATTATATGCGGAGACTGATACAAATGCTCTTTCTTCTATCTGTTCGATCGCTCTTGCTGAAAGATCTTTCAAAACCTGATTGGTTTTATTTTGCAAAACACCTTCAATCTTATCATTCAGTACACCTTGAACACAAGTGTAAATTATAGGTTTTTCACTAAAAATTTTATCTATGTTCTGAACGTACTTCGGGTCCCATTTCGCCCCGCTCACTTCAAAAATAATAAAAGTGTTTTCTTTAGTATTTTCCTTACTCCAAGTTACTACTATTCGTTCTTCATGTGAAGAAGATTTTTTATAGGATGTAGCCTTATATCCATCTGGAGATTGTTCTAATTCCCAACTTTCAATGTTTGCCTCTTCCTTCACATCGTTTAACAATTTTTGAAACGTATGTATATTAGAAATTGTTTTCGTTTCTCGTGCTAACCATGACCACCGCTCTACTTTTGCATCATTTTTCTCTAAAGCTGCAATCATGCTCTCCATTTTCTGTTCATCGCTTATAGGTTTCATCTCTTTATATCCAACCAAAAATAAAACAACACTCACGATAACGATAAGAATGGCTTTAAACTTCAATTTCATCCCCCCTATCCCCATTGTTAACGGAGATATGAGGTTCTATACACTTACTTTACTAAATACGTTAAACTCTTTGAATAGCCTAAATAATCAAGGAAAAAGTTACTTACAGATGTCCCAATTGTAATTGTAATTAGGATGAGTAATACTCTCGTCTGCATCACTTTCCCAGACTTCATTAAGCGCTCAATGTGAATACCTTGTAAGGCCCACCACGTAATGGTAATAAATAATAAATGTGAAACAATGGCAATCAGTGCTTGTTGCCCTAAAAGATGTGCCAAAAAATCGACCCCTTTTTTTGCTTGGCTACTACTTACGCAAAATGTAAAAAACGATACCATAAATAAGTAGAAGCCACACTTTTTCACACGCAAATAAGCATCTTACATTTTACATCGTAATTTTCTGTTAAAAAACATATACCTATAGGTGTTTTCATTTGCTGTTACTCCACAATAAAAAGCGTAGAGTACGGACTCTACACCTCTTATTTTTACTATTGTACCACGTTCCCTAAGAAGAAGAAATCTTTCATTAATGGAAAATATTCATAGAAGAAATTGTAACCAATCATCGGCATAATCCCCAGTATTACAATTGAAATTGCGCAAAGACTCATGACAATCTTTATATTTAACGGTAACTGAATTCTCTCGTCTGTCTCTCCATTACGGAAAAACATTTGCTGTAATATCCGGAAGTAATATACGAATGAAATAACTGTTGTCCCCATCATAATAGAAGCTAATACGTAATGAGCAGGTTCAACATGAAGTGCCCCTAAAAAGATGTTAATTTTCCCGATGAAGCCTGCTGTCCCGGGTATTCCAGCTAATGATAAGATAAAGACCGTCATCATTATAGCGGTAAATGGGGATCGCTTGTATAATCCTGTAAAAATCGTCATATTTTCCTTATCATTTTGTAAGATTAATCCATGGATGATTGCAAATGCTCCTATATTCATAAGCATATATGCAAGCATATAAAACCACATGCTATCCATCGTAAACTGTGATAGCGCTACAAGGGGGACTAGCAAATACCCAGCATGCGCGATACCTGAATAGGCAAATAGACGTTTTACGTTGTATTGCTTTAATGCTACTACGTTCCCAACAATCATTGTAATACTAGCTAGTACCGCAATATATATACTCATGCGCCCGTACAAAGATTGTGCGTCTCCTTGGATTGCCACACCCGCAAACACTATAAGAAACAAACGCGTAATGAGTAGAAAACCAGCAATTTTAGAAATTGTTCCGAGAAAAGCAGTGACAGGTGTAGCCGCTCCCTCATACACATCTGGTGCCCACATATGAAATGGAACTGTTGCAATTTTGAATGAGAGTCCAACGAGCAAAAGTAGAAATGCGAGAGCTAACAATAATTGAATGCCCCCGGCCAATCCTTGCGTAAATGCCTTTTGCATTTCCACTATGTTGGTCGATCCTGTAATACCGTATAAATAACTCATTCCAAAGAGTGTAATTGCTGTTCCAATTCCTCCGTTAATGACATATTTCATTGCAGCCTCATTCGATGCACGATTTCTTTTTCGGATTCCTACTAAAATATAGGAAGAAAGCGAAAGCAACTCTAAACCTACAAATAGTGTGATGAAATCAACACTTGAAGCCATGAACATCGCTCCAAGAAGCGCCATTAAGATTAAATAATAATATTCTCCCTTATCCCCGATAGGATCCTTCTTGTCATCGCTCATTGCCATACATAAGATGAGGGCTGCTCCGATTAATAACAACGTTTTAAATCCTTTTGAAAATCCATCTAACACAAACGATCCATTTAAAATATCTCCTGCCGGTTCGCTGTATAGCGTAATTAATGACACTATCGCTAACAGGGCAGCCGCAATTGCGCCAATCGCAACGTACCTATGGTTCAGCTTAAAAAACAAATCACATACGGAAAGGAGGATGGTTGCCCCGAGAATAATGAATTCTGGTACCATGAAATGCCATGATAAGCTAAGTAATGTGTTCATATCCATCCTACTTCACCCCCAATGTTTTCAATGTAGTTTGAAGCGGATCCCCTAGTAATTCTGGCATTACCCCAATTGCAATAATACAGACGATAAGTACTATAACAGGAACGTACTCCCATCCGTGTATATCAGGTTTCGCTTCCCACTCTTTCTTACCAAATGTCACTTGAAGTGTCGCTCTTAATACGTATACAGCGGTTAAAATAATTCCAAGTACACCGGCGGCGGCGATAACAGGTTTCCCTTGGAATAAACCGAGAAAGGCAAGGAATTCGCTAATAAATCCGGACATCCCTGGCATTCCAAGCGATGCCATACCGCCCGCTAGGAAGAAACCGCTAAGCACCGGAACACTTTTTGCAAGTCCACCAAGTGCTGTAATATCCGAAGTCCCGAAACGCTCTTCAATAATGCCAAGCAAGAAGAAGAGCAAGGCCGCAATTAAACCGTGAGACACAACTTGGAACAGCGCCCCTTGTGTACCTGGTGCATTTAACGCCGCAAGTCCCATTAATACAATGCCCATATGCGAAATACTAGAGTAAGCAAGCACCTTTCTAAAGTCCGTTTGGATAAGCGCTAGAAAGGCCCCGTACAATAAATTAATGACTCCTAAAATCGCAATTAGCGTTGCAAACTCACGAAAATATTCTGGGAATAGTCCTTTCCCGAAGCGAACAATACCGTAGGCACCAATCTTCAGCAAAACCCCCGCATGAAGCATAACTACAGCAGGATGCGCTTCTATGTGTACATTGACCATCCAGCGATGCAAAGGGAAAACGGGAAGTTTAATCGCAAAAGCAATCATTATGGCAAGAAACAAGCCGAACTGTAAGTTACTTGAAACGGCCATTCCTCCCCCAGCACCTAAACTCGTTAATATTTCTTTAAGCTCCGCAATATTTGTTGTACCTGTTTTCGCAAATAAAACCGAGAAAACGATAAGTAAAATAGCTGATCCAATACCGTTATATATTAAATAACTATATGCAGCCTTTTCACTCGACAATTTCCCCCACTTGCCAATTAATAAAAACATTGGCGGCAACGTAATTTCAAAGAAGATGAAGAACAGCATTAAATTTTGAGCAGCGAAGACACCGAGCATCCCTATTTCTAACATGAGTAACAGCATGTAGAATGCTTTCAAATTTCTTTTAATAGAAAATGCCGCAATAGCTGCAAGCATCGCTAGAAGTGCTGTGAGCACCATCATTACAAGTGATAAACCATCAATACCAAGCTCGTAATAAATTGAAAACCACCGTTTGTCCACTGCTGTGAAATCCCCAAATTTAATCCATTTCACTTTTTCATCAAATATCGATAAACTCTTTCCTGAAGCGTATGTACAAGCGAGAACGATAGCAATTCCAAATGGAAGCGCCGTTCCGAATAAACCAAGCGCCTGCACTGTACGCGATTCTCGTTTCGGCGTTAATAAAAGCAAGAGAATTCCTAAAAGTGGGGAAAAAATGAAGAACGTTAATAGCAATCCATTCACCGTAAATCCCCTCCCGTATATAACAAAATAATTAGGAGCACTGCGAGCGAAACTGCTGTTACAGTTCCATACACTTGTACATTCCCGTTTTGAAGCCGCGATCCTAGGCCACTCATACCTTTAACCAATCCAATAATTAAAACTGCAATTCCTTCTACAACGTATAATTCAAATAAGCGAAGCACATGAGCGATTCCTTTCGTAATAGGAAGCACCGTCACATTGTATAGTTCATCCACATAATATTTTTCTTTCAAAAGGTTATAAAGAGACGTCTCTTCTCCGCCGGCCCAATCTCTAGAGATAGATTTCTTGCCATATATGAAATATGCGAGGGCAATTCCCGCAAATGAAACGAGCGTCGCAACAACCATAATCCAAACAGGTCCATGCACTTCCTTCACCTGGAATCCTATATCTTTCGTAAGCCAATCCCCGAGAAACGTTCCGAACCACGGTGTATTTATATAGCCTGCCACTACCGCAAGAACACCAAGGACAATCATCGGATACGTCATGGTGCGAGGCGATTCATGCACCTCTTCCTTCGTCTTCGTTTCCCCTGTAAAGACAAGAAAGTATAAACGGAACATATAAAATGCTGTTAGAAATGCCGCAATTACTGCTAAAACGAATAGAAAGTAATTGCCATTCATCCAAGCCGCCGCTAAAATTTCATCTTTACTAAAAAATCCAGAAAGAAGGGGAACACCACTAATTGCAAGTGTGCCTATTAAAAATAGTGCACCGGTTACTTTCATCTTTTTCTGTAAACCGCCCATTTTATTAATGTTTTGCGTATGGACTGCATGAATTACACTTCCTGCTGCCAGGAACAATAATGCTTTAAAAAAGGCGTGTGTCGTTAAGTGAAAGATACCAGCTACATAACCAGCAGAGCCTAGCGCAAGCATCATATACCCGAGCTGACTAACTGTAGAATAAGCAAGAACCCTCTTAATATCAGTTTGCACTAGACCAATAGAGGCCGCAAAGATTGCGGTGAAAGCCCCAACGATTGCCACAGTTTGCATCGCTACCGCACTTGCTGAAAATAGCGGAAACATCGTCGCTACTAAATATACGCCGGCTGCAACCATCGTTGCCGCGTGAATAAGCGCCGAAACAGGCGTCGGTCCTTCCATTGCATCAGGTAACCATGTATGAAGCGGAAACTGGCCCGATTTCCCCATCGCACCGATAAAAATTAATATCGCCGTTATTGTAATCATAGAAGGAGAGAGGTCGCCCGTATGAATCGCTTTAAAAATCGCGTCATATTCAAAACTACCTGCGTGCCAAAAAATCAATATCATCCCAATAAATAGCCCAACATCCCCAATGCGTGTCATAATAAAAGCCTTTTTCGCAGCAGCCTTCGCTTCTTCTTTAAAGAAATAAAAACCGATAAGTAAAAACGAACCAAGGCCGACTAACTCCCAAAATATATAAAGCTGTAATAAATTCGTCGATATAACTAGCCCAAGCATCGCAAATGTAAAGAGCCCTAAATATGCATAAAAGGTTGGTAACCTTTCGTCACCTTTCATATAACCTTTTGAGTACACATGTACAAGAAAACTCACAAGCGTAACGATAAACAACATTAAAGCTCCTAATGCGGTAACTTCAAAACCAAATGATATATCTATATCTCCTACCCTAAGCCATACCCACTTATGCTTCACTGCCTCAGATGAAAACCGTTCTATTAGTACCACTACCGCGGCTATAAAGGAGAGCAAGGTAAAGAAAATACCTAGTACACTACTTCCCTCTCTAATTTTCTTCCCGAACACAATAAGTAACAAAAACGAAACAAGCGGGAAAAGCGGTATGAGCCATGCATAATCGATCATTGTTTCCTTCCCCCTTTTCGGTCACAATGCTATCCTTTGAGCGTATCCATCTCATCTACATGAACTGTCGGGCGATTACGGTACAAAGCAATCAAAATTGCAAGACCTACCGCTGCCTCCGCTGCCGCTACAGACATCGTAAACAGCGAAAAAATTTGTCCTGTTAAATTCGGAAACAAGCCTAATTTACTAAACGCTACTAAATTTAAATTGGCGGCGTTAAGCATTAATTCGATACAAACTAATACAATTACTGTATTTCGCTTTGTTAAAGCTCCAAATAAACCGATGCAAAACAAAATAATCGCAAGTGTTAAATACGCAGAAGCCGGAACGCTACTCATGGGAATCCTCCTCTCCCTCATCCTTCTTCGCAAGGATAATCGCTCCTACAAGTGCTACAAGTAAAATAACTGAAGTTAACTCAAATGGAATAATATATTTTGAATAGAGAAGTGTACCGATTTGAAGTGTGTTGTTTTCATGGAGAGGCAAACTTCCTTGTGTGCTTTGATTTGAAAAATCGATACTATTAACAGCGAAATACATAACTGCTCCAAATGTTACAACCGCAAAGAAGATAATCCATTTTCGAAGAGTAAGGCGCGATTCATTTTCCGCGTTATGTTTCGTTAACATAATGCCAAAAATCATAATAATAGTAATCGCACCAGAGTAAAGTAAAATTTGTGCAACTCCGATAAATTCGGCTGATAAGAGAAAGTACAAACCCGCAATGCTAAGGAACGTAAGCACAAGGGCCAGCATCATATGCATTACTTTCGTTAAATTCAGCATAAGAACGCCGCCGATAATCGCAGACAAGGATAATATAAAGAAAGCTACAAACTCGCCATTCATGCTTTATTCTCCTTCCTGACGTTCTCGTCGTTCTCGTCAAGCCACTGCAAATTTTTAAATAAATCATCACGTGAATACTCTGCGAGTTCAAAGTTATTTGTCATTACAATCGCCTCTGTCGGGCAAACTTCTGTACATAAATCGCAAAGAATACAAATTTCAAAATTAATATCATACGTGTCGATAATTTTTCCTTTTTTCGTAGGATCAGGATGTTTTTTTCCCGTTAATTGAATGCAATCCGTCGGACAAATGTTGGAACACTGATTACAAACAATACATTTCTCTGGATAAAACTTTTGAATACCCCGAAAGCGATCTGGTAATGGCAACGGTTGATTCGGATAATCATACGTCACCTTTTTCTTACTCAAATTACTAAGCGTATATTTTAACCCTTTAAATAGTCCTTTCATCTCTTACTGGCACCCCCTTTATAGATTAGAAGAATAGCTCCTTAATCAATGCCGTTAAGAAAATATTTGCAAGTGCGATTGGTAATAATACTTTCCAGCCAAACTCCATTAACTGGTCACCTCTTATACGCGGGAACGTAACGCGGAACCAAATTAATAGAAAGACCACGCTGCTAAATTTCAAAGCAAACCATACGGCTCCTGGAATAAATCCAAGGAACATAACTGGGTTCCATCCGCCTAAAAAGAGTACTGTAATTAAAGATGCCATTCCGAAGAAATATACATACTCTGAAAGCATGAAAAACGCCCAGCGAAACCCTGAGTATTCCGTATGGTATCCTGAAACAAGTTCTGACTCCGCTTCCGGTAAATCAAACGGTGTCCTATTTAACTCTGCAACTGCCGCGATTAAGAAAATGACGAAACCGATTGGCTGTGCGAAAATGTACCATACCTTCTCCTGCGCCGCTACAATTTCATTCAAGTTAAGACTACCAGCTAGTAAAACGACACCAATTACACTCATCACAAGTGGAATCTCATAAGAAATCATTTGTGCCGCCGCACGCATCCCTCCTAAAAGGGAATATTTATTATTTGATGCCCATCCCCCAGTTACAACTCCGATCGTCGTAATCCCAGAAACAGCAATGTAGTACAGTAACCCTACGCCAATATCTGCGAACTGAAATTTATCAGTAAACGGGATAACCGCAAGTACCATAAATGCTGGTGCGAATGCAATAACAGGTGCTAATATAAACAATGGTTTATCAGCAGCTTTCGGAATGCTATCTTCTTTTAATAATAGTTTCAAAACATCAGCTACCGTTTGGAGTAAACCGAACCGGCCCCCGACTTGGTTTGGTCCAATCCGTCCTTGCATAAATCCCATCACTTTCCGTTCTGCCAAAATACCATATGTAACGAAGCCAAGGACTGCAAATAATAGAAGCACCGCTAATCCGAAAAAAATGAAGAAATTCGTCCAGCTTGAAGGTGATTGTAAGAGCGTCTCAATCATTAGCCGTCAACCTCCCCAAGTACAATATCAACCCCACCTAAAATCGTAATTAAATTGGCGATATTTTCACCTTTCAATAACTTCGGTAAGATTTGCAAATTATAAAAAGACGGTCTACGAAATTTCAAGCGGTACGGCTCTTTCTTTCCATCACTAGCAATATAACAGCCAATCTCCCCGCGTGGTGACTCTATACGGACGAACGCTTCTCCCTTAGGTGCCTTAATAATTTTCGGGACTTTCGCCAGCACAGCGCCGTCTTTCGGGAACTGCTCGGCTGCTTGCTCAATAATTTTTAATGACTCCTCAATTTCCTCCATCCGGCAAACGTAGCGATCCCAAGCATCTCCCGTGCTCCCAACAGGAACATCAAAGTCAAAACGATCATAAATAGAATACGGCTCATCTTTGCGAAGATCAAAGTGGACTCCCGTGCACCGCAAATTTGCGCCGCTTAAAGAATATGAAATCGCCTCTTCCGCGTTATATATACCAACGCCTTTTACACGATTTAAGAAAATTTCATTTCCGCTAACAAGGTCGTGATACCCTTCCAACTGCTCTCTCATATACGGAACAAACTCTTTCACCTTTTCAATCCAGCCGTCTGGCGCATCCCACTTCACGCCGCCAACTCTCATATAGTTGAATGTAAGCCTTGCACCGCACAATTCAGTTAATAAATTTATAATCATCTCTCGTTCACGAAAGGCGTATAGAAACGGACTAACTGCTCCTATATCAAGCAAGTTCGTTCCCCACCAGACGAGATGACTCGCAACTCTCCCAAGCTCCATCGCAAGCACCCGTAAATATTCAGCACGCTCCGGAATCTCAAGGTCCATCATCGTCTCTACAGCGTGGCAAATGACGTAATTATTCGTCATTGCTGATAAATAGTCCATTCGATCTGTATACGGGATAATTTGCGTATATTGCAAGCTCTCAGCAATCTTTTCTGTTCCGCGATGCAAATATCCGATAACTGGTGTAGCCTCTTTAATAATTTCTCCGTCAATCTTAATTACAAGCCGAAACACACCATGTGTACTCGGGTGCTGCGGTCCTACATTTAAGAGCATCTCTTCCGTACGGATCACAAGCTACACCTCCACATCATACGGTTCATAATCTTTCCTAAGCGGATACCCTACCCAATCATCCGGCATTAAAATGCGAGATAAATTAGGATGATCTTCAAATACAATACCGAGCAAATCATACGCTTCACGCTCCGGCCAATCTGCCCCTTTCCAAAGCGGCGTTACCGATTTTACTTGCGGCGCTTCCCTATCCAACTTTACCTTCACTGCTACTGACTGTTTCTTTCCATATGAAAATAAATGAACGTATACTTCCATATTTGTCACAAAATCTGTCGCATGTAGCTCTGACATATAATCAAAAGCAAGTCCCTCATGGAATCGTAGCAATTCCATCACTTCATAATATTTTGAAGGCTCCACCACAAGCGTTGGAACATCTTTTGAAAGCTTATTAATATAGGAATCTACTAATGCATATTCTCCTATTCTCTCCTTAACAACCTCCACATAGCGATTTAAATATGGTTGGTTAACTGATGGTTCTTCCTGCTGCGGTTCATCTTCCTTCTTACTTTCAGCTCCCTTTGCCTTTGCCCTTGCCGCAGCTGCGGCTTTCGCTTTCGCGGCTGCAATTGCCTTTGCTTTCTCATCTCCAGAATCCCCATCACCTTGTGAGGCTTTCTGCTTCGCTAACGCTGCCGCTTTTGCTTTGGCGGCTGCTACGGCCTTTGCTTTAACTTTTTCCTCGTCCGTTACTCCTTCTGTTCCTTCTCTCTTCTGCTTCGCTAATACCGCTGCTTTTGCTTTGGCGGCTGCTGCGGCTTTCGCCTTCGCTTTGGCTTTTTCCTCTTCCGTTACTTCTTCTGTTCCTTCTCTCTTCTGCTTCGCTAATACCGCTGCTTTTGCTTTGGCAGCTGCTGCGGCCTTCGCCTTCGCTTCGGCTCTTTCCTCGTCCGTTCCTTCTTCTGTTCCTTCTTCTGTTCCTTCTCGCTTTTGTTTCGCTAGTGCCGCTGCTTTTGCTTTGGCGGCTGCTGCGGCTTTCGCCTTCGCTTTGGCTTTTTCCTCGTCCGTTACTTCTTCTGTTCCTTCTCGCTTTTGTTTCGCTAGTGCCGCTGCTTTTGCTTTGGCAGCTGCTGCGGCTTTCGCCTTCGCTTTGGCTTTTTCCTCGTCCGTTACTCCTTCTGTTCCTTCTCTCTTCTGCTTCGCTAATACCGCTGCTTTTGCTTTGGCGGCTGCTGCGGCTTTCGCCTTCGCTTCTTCTACATTAATCCCCTTATCATTTGGTAGCGCTTTCTCTTTTTCTCGATGTTCTCCTTCAAGTTTAGACATTTCCGCCTCATGTTTCGCAGCAAGACGTTTTCGCGCTTCCTCTTTCGCATGACGGGCTGCTTCTCTTTTCATACTTTCTAAGTCTTTATTTGGATCACTCATTTATTCGTCACCTGCTTCCCGGTCCTCGCCTCGTAACGAATTTTTTCTTTTAATTTATTAATTCCATAAATTAAAGCAGCAGGATTTGGAGGGCATCCAGGAATATACACATCAACTGGTACAATTTGATCTACACCTTTCACAACAGCATACGAATTCACATACGGACCACCGGCTGTTGCACAAGATCCCATCGCAATTACCCACTTCGGTTCAGGCATTTGATCATATAAGCGCCGAACAATAGGTGCCATTTTCTTCGTTACCGTTCCTGACACAATCATGACGTCCGATTGTCTTGGTGAAGTCCGAAAAAATGACCCAAATCGATCTAAATCGTAATGTGATGAACCTACTCCCATCATTTCAATCGCACAGCATGCCAGTCCAAATGTCATCGGCCATAAAGAGTTACTCCGTGCCCATCCCTTCAACTGTTCCAATGTAGAAAAAAAGATATTTCTTTCTAATTCCGCTCGCTCTTGTGGGTGTAATTCCTCAAAATTTATAACCATTGTAACACCTTCTTTTTCCAAGCATACGCTAATCCAACCAACAACATCACAACAAAAATGAGCATTTCAATCAGTGCAAATAAACCAAGCTTGTCGTATGCGACAGCCCATGGGTATAAAAATAAAGTTTCTACATCAAAGATGACGAACAATAAAGCGAAAATATAATAACGAGCATGAAACCGAATATTTGCATCATGAAAAGGCTCAATCCCACTCTCATACGTCGTCGCTTTCGCTGCACTCGGTTTGTTTGGACGCAGCATTTTCCCTAATGTAAGAGCCACTACCGGCAGCAATATACCTAATAGCAAGAAAATCAAAACGATCATATAACTATTTTCATATACACTTGCCATTGTGAAACCCTCCCCCCTGAATTAAGAACAAGTTCACATAGTAAACAATATGTCTTACTTGCATTATTTATTATTTTTAAATTTTTCTAAATAATGCAACTATTTAATTCATTATAGCAAACTTCAAATTCCTATGTCGATATATTGGGAACAGAAACAACAATTAATACTTGCTGAGCAAATCTATTTTTACAACTCATTATAAATGTGTAAAATAAATATAGAAATTCTATATGTTTTCAAACAATCATAAAAAACATAAACTACAAAAAGGTGGTTCTTATGTATATACAGTGGGTGATATAAATGAAAAAACAAACACATATAAGTATTCTAATAAGCATTTCATTGTTGTATATAGCTATTCATTACGTATCAATGCCCTTTTTATATGAGTACGCACTCCCATTTCAAATATTAACTGGAATAAGTACCATATTAATTGATATTACAATTTGTAGTTATATATTTTATTTTTCAAATATAAAACAAGGGTTATCTCGTTTGTTTTGGATAACATTAACTATCGGATCCTTCTCTTATTTTATTGGCGATATAGTAGTTGCTTATCAACGCTTAATTCTGCATGACTACTATACATTCGTTGATCCATCAGACTTTTTTTACTTATTATTTTTAATTAGCTTTGCATTTGCCTTTCTATATGAAATTATTTATGGCCGAGACTTATTGGATCAGCTTTTTACGATATGTGATATTTGTATTATTGTTACGGCTCAATTTACTTTAAGTTACTATTTGCTTATTGAAAAAACCATTCATATTTTTACAACATCATATATCGACATGTTTGTTCAACTCACTTATCCAATGGCTGATTTACTCTTTCTTTTAATAGGAATCAACCTTTTATTTAGACCATTATTCTTACTCCCAAAACAAGTTGGCGCTCTTCTTGGCAGTGCTTTAATTTTATATGCTACTACAGATGCTATTTATGCTTATATAAAATACTTCCAGCCTGAACACTCTATGTTCGCAGTTGCTCCATTCTATCAAGTAACCTTATTATTGGTAGCAATCGCTTGTATACTTCATACTAAAGAGCCTGAAAAACAAGAACAAGTATTACTAACGCCTCAATTTGGTGAATCAATCCGATTATCGTTACCGTATATTTCTGTAGTGATGCTTATTATTTTTATATTGGTCGAAAATGTTTTTGCACCTATCGTAATAATTGGACTTATGCTAACTTTCGCCTTCGTTCTCATACGCCATATGTTAGTTCGAAGACAAAATAAAATATTATTGCTAGCACAAATGCAATTCAGCTTAGAACTCGAGAAACAAATCGAACTACGTACAGAAGATTTAGTAGAACAAAAAAATGAGTTATATCATAACCAACAAATGTTTAAATCTTTATACGAGCATCATCCAGATCCAATTTTCACATTAGATTTGTACGGTAATTTTCTCAATGTGAACAATGCTGGAACTACTTTACTCGGTTATCAAACGAATGAATTATTAAACCAACCATACTATTCACTTATGTATGAAGAAGATTTAGAAGAAATCATTACCGCCTTCCATCACGTGAAAAAAGGGAAATCTATTTCTTTAGAAATACGGGCATATCATAAAAATAGAGATATTTACTACTTGCACGTTACTGCTGTTCCCATCTTTTTAAAGGAACATATTTCTGGGGCCTATTTAATGATTAAAGATATTACAGAAAGCAAACGGCAACAAGAACAAATTAATTTCCTAGCATATCACGATACTTTAACGGAACTTGCAAATCGCCGTTCATTTCATCAGCAGTTAGAAAAAGCAATTGCACGAGCAAAAATATCAAAAAGACCTTTTGCTGTTATGTTTCTAGATCTAGATCGCTTTAAAGTTATTAATGATACACTCGGTCACCGGGTAGGAGATCTCTTATTAATTGCAGTAGCGAAAAGGCTCGAAAGAATATCAACGCGGGATATGAAACTTGCTCGGTTAGCCGGGGATGAGTTCACAATCCTTATCGAAAATTATCAAAAAAGGACCGATGTAAAAAGGATAGCTGATATGTTTGTAGTAGCCATGAACGAACCATTCGAAATCGAAAATCAACATTTACGAATCTCACCGAGTATCGGGATTGCCATATACCCTGAAGCAGGCGAAGATCCACTGTCTATTTTACAACATGCCGATATGGCCATGTACGAAGCAAAAAATAAAGGGAAAAATTGTAGCTCTCTTTACACGAAAGAACTATATAAGAAAATGGAACGAAAAGCTCGAATCGAAAAAGATTTGCCACTCGCTTTAGTAAACAATGAATTTTATCTCGTCTATCAACCACAAATTGATACGACAACAAATAAAATTATCGGTGCTGAAGCATTAATACGTTGGAAACACCCGCTCCTAGGTGACATTTCACCATGTGAGTTCATTCCAATTGTGGAAGAGACTCCGCAGGTCATCCCACTTGGACATTGGGTGCTACGAGAATCTTGTCGTCAACTAAAAATATGGCAAAGTTTTGGATACACAAACTTAAAAATAAGTGTCAATTTATCAGCGAAAGAATTTCAACAAAATCAATTAATCGAAAATATTTCACGAATACTAAGGGACGTTAAGATTGACCCGAAAGATGTAACACTTGAACTAACAGAACGAATTGCGATGATTGATGAAAAAGAAACATTATCAAGACTAAAGCAATTAAAAGAATATGGTATTCAAACGTCCATTGATGACTTCGGTACCGGCTACTCTTCTCTTGCTTATTTATCAATTTTCCCTATCGATACATTAAAAGTACCAAAAGAATTTACACAACTAGCCGATCATCGGCCTGAAGAAAGAGCCATCGTTTCCACTATCCTTTCTCTTGCAAATACTTTAAATCTCTCTGTCGTTGCTGAAGGAATTGAAACAGAAAAACAGCTTAAGTTTCTGCAAAAAAACAACTGTAAATACATGCAAGGTTACTATTTCAGTAAACCTCTAACAAGTAAACAGTTTATAAAATTTCTACAAAAAACACCCAGTATGAACCAATAGTTCACACTGGGTGTTTTTTAAAGTACCGGAATTTTTTTTTCGTAATATTCTTCTGCAATCTCTTCGTAAAAAGCTGCTGTCGTTGTATAAAAGTATGGAATCAACCATAAAAATCCAATCCCTAATGTAATACAACTTAATATAAACCAACCAATAAAACTTAAACATAAAATGAAATACTCCATCTTATGTCCAGCCATCATACGACGACTTTCTGTAATAGCTTGATTTATTGAATACTCAGGATGATCATTTATAATAAAATACGTCATCGCATAAGAAAATGATTTAATAATGCCTGGAATAATAAATAGTAAGCACCATAAGAAAATATAAATGTTTACTACTATATATAATAAAAATGACTTTATAAACTTACTTCCTTCTGTAAACCATCTAAATATATGCCCAATACGCGCTTCTTTTTCACGAATTAAATGTAGCGCTAAATAATAACCACCTAGCGTTAATGGACCTACCAACAATATTGTAATAACGTCTACTGAAAGTGAGTTATTTACTTCTTTCCAATCCCAAACCTGAGAGAAAATGAAATCAATACTAAAACTAAAAGCTGACATAAGAATCGAAATAAGTAATGTTGCCCCAACAGCTAATCCCCATTTTCCTTCTAGTGAGTCCAGCGCTTCTCCTTTTAAATCACTAATCATACTTAGCCCCCTGTACGTAATAATTCTATTAGTATAGCACGTCCTTACTGCAATTCACCTTTTGCAATATAGCGATAAAAATGTGCTGTCGTTGTACCTACATATGGACTAAGCCAAAGAAATCCTATTCCAAGAGTAAGAATCGATAAAATAGCCCATCCTATGAAGCTAAGCCATAAAAGAAATAAATCTAGTTTATGTCCCTTCATAAAGTTCTTACTTTCTTTCATAGCCTGCGAAACGCTATAATCTGGATTTTCAATCATAACATAATATGTCATTGCATAAGAAAAATACATCACAATCATTACAACAATCGAAATAGCTAATAGCACAAAGAAAGCAATCCTTAACGATACATTCCCTTCCTCACCAAAAAATCCGAATACACCTAGTAACACCATTGGAATCCACGTGCCTGTATATAACAAAATCGCAAGCATAGCCCACATTGTTTTCATCATTCTTTTAAAGCCGCGAAATCCTTCAAATAAATAATCTACTCTAGCATCTTCTCGTTTACTAATTTGTAGCAATACATTCGTATAACCGTATGATGTAATACTATAAGATGCATTACTCAAAATAATCATTATGCAATAAAAAATTCCAAATGTAATACCTGCCCCGACTGATATTGTTTCCTCTTCAATTGAGCCCGCTAAACCAACAACTAAGAAAAATATAATAATTCCTGGAATTAAAAGTATAAGCATTGCGGCCATTGAAACAACATAACTTAAAATAATATGTAAAATCGTTGATCCAACACCTAGTCCCCAGTTTCCCTTTAAAGAGTACAATACTTCTCGTTTCATTTCACCGATCATTTATACAGCTCCTTTATGAAATATAAATTGTTATATATTCTCTACTTATACAAACAACAATATAATTATACCAATTTTGTAAGTTTATTCTATCTATTAAATTGAGTTTCAGTTTCGGCACTTAAATAAAACACAGCTATGCATGGCTAGATGCTCTCTCCTACCTAAAAGAAGAATTTTTTCCCTCTTTTTATTTATATCCATAACAAAAAATCCGTAAAGGCAGGAGCCCTTACGGATTTTTTTACTTCATATCAGAAACGTTTAAACGGTTCACAGCACGTTGTAATGCCATTTCTGCACGTCTAAAGTCAACATGTGCTTGTTTATCTTGCATACGTTGCTCAGCGCGACGTTTCGATTCATTTGCACGATGGATGTCGATATGGTTTGCTTCTTCAGCAGATGATGATAATACAGTTACTTTATCTGGACGAACTTCGATAAAGCCACCGCTTACTGCTACATAATCAGTGTGCCCACCATTTTTCAGACGAACCGCACTAATTTTTAATGGTGCAACAGTTGGAATGTGACCTGGTAAGATCCCCATTTCCCCACTCTCTGCTTTTACGCTTACCATTTCTACTTCTTTTTCGTAAACCGGTCCATCAGGAGTTACAATACTGACTGGAAATGTCTTCATAATTCGTCCCTCCTAAGGCCTTACGCCATCATTTTCTTCGCGTTTTCAATAACTTCTTCAATGCTACCTACTAAGCGGAATGCATCTTCTGGAAGGTCATCATATTTTCCTTCTAGAATTTCTTTGAAGCCACTAACTGTATTTTTCACAGGTACATAAGAACCTTTTTGACCTGTAAACTGCTCAGCTACGTGGAAGTTTTGAGATAAGAAGAATTGGATACGACGAGCACGATGTACAACTAACTTATCTTCTTCAGATAACTCATCCATACCTAAGATAGCGATGATATCTTGAAGCTCTTTATAACGCTGTAATGTTTGCTGTACTTGACGAGCTACTCCATAATGCTCTTCTCCTACGATTTCTGGAGAAAGTGCACGAGATGTAGATGCTAATGGATCTACGGCTGGGTAAATACCCATTTGTGTTAAACGACGCTCTAAGTTTGTTGTTGCATCTAAGTGAGCGAACGTTGTAGCTGGTGCTGGATCCGTATAGTCATCGGCTGGTACATATACCGCTTGGATAGACGTGATAGATCCTTTATTTGTAGATGTAATACGTTCTTGTAATTGACCCATTTCTGTTGCAAGTGTTGGTTGGTAACCTACCGCAGATGGCATACGACCAAGAAGGGCAGATACTTCAGAACCTGCTTGCGTGAAACGGAAGATGTTATCGATGAACAATAGTACGTCTTGTCCTTGCTCATCACGGAAATGTTCAGCCATTGTTAAGCCTGTTAATGCAACACGTTGACGTGCTCCAGGTGGCTCGTTCATTTGTCCGAATACCATCGCAGTTTTCTTAATTACGCCAGAATCGCTCATTTCGTGGTATAAGTCATTACCCTCACGAGTACGCTCACCTACACCAGCGAATACAGAGATACCACCGTGTTCTTGTGCGATGTTATTGATTAATTCCTGAATTAATACCGTTTTACCTACACCGGCACCACCGAATAGACCGATCTTACCACCCTTAATGTAAGGAGCAAGTAAGTCTACTACTTTAATACCAGTTTCAAGAATTTCTACTTTAGTAGATAATTCTTCGAATGCAGGTGCTTGACGGTGAATTGGATCACGGTGTACATCCGCAGGAAGTTCACCATCTAAGTCAATTGCATCACCTAATACGTTAAATACACGACCAAGTGTTGCATCACCAACTGGTACAGAGATTGCTTTACCAGTATCTTCTACTTCTGTGCCACGAACAAGTCCATCTGTGGAAGACATTGCAACTGTACGAACTGTGTCATCACCTAAATGAAGTGCAACTTCAAATGTTAAGTTAATGCTTGTTCCGTTTTCGTTGCTTTGTTTTACCGTAAGGGCGTTGTAGATTTCTGGTAGCTTTCCGCCATCAAACTTAACGTCTACAACCGGACCCATGATTTGCGTAACGCGCCCTTTATTCATCGGGTTCCCTCCTAGCTTTCTTTTAATTAGCCAGCTTTCTAAGAGAAGCCGGCTTTTAATTTTTTATTAGTTTAGCTTATACGGCTCAAAACCGCTTTCGCCTTTTATTGAATCTAGCTCCAGCGGTTAGAATGTTCGGTGGCTTCGCTTTTTCCTGCGAGGCACAAATCGCCTCTACGTCAAAAGCTCCATCCCCCTCTCATTCTGAACGAACCGCTTACGCTTTTTATTGAATCTAGTTCCAGCGGCTAGAACAGTCGGTCATTTCGCGCCTTCCTGCGAGGCAAACTACGCCTCTTCGTCAGGAGCTCCAATGCCCTCTTGTTCTGGACGAGCCGCTTCCACCTTTTAATACTATTCTAACGCTGCTACTCCACCAACGATTTCCGTAATTTCTTGCGTAATCGCTGCTTGACGCGCACGGTTGAATGAAAGTGTAAGTGAATCGATAACTTCCATTGCGTTGTCTGTAGCACTCTTCATTGCTGTCATACGCGCCGCGTGCTCACTTGCTTTACCGTCTAGTAATGCACCGTACACTAAGCTTTCTGCGTATTGTGGCAATAATACTTTTAAAATTTCTTCTTCAGAAGGTTCGAATTCATAAGCTGTCGTCGGTTTATCAGACGCCACATCCGTAAGCGGTAAAATTTTATTTTCCGTTACTTCTTGTGAAATTTTACTTACATAATGATTGTAGTAAATATACAGCTCATCATAAGCACCATCTGCAAACATCGCAATTGCTCGAGAAGCAATATCTTTAATATCAGTAAATGATGGGTGGTCAGATAGTCCAACTACTTCATCAATGATGTTAAAGCCGCGACGTTTTAAATAATCACGTCCTAGTCGTCCAAGCACAATAATTGAATATTGGTTTGAATCCATATTATGACGTTCACGAATTACGTTACTTACTGTACGTAATACGTTACTGTTATAACCACCTGCTAGTCCGCGATCAGATGTAATAACGATGTATCCTGTACGCTTTACAGGACGCGCATTTAGCATTGGATGATTAATTCCTTTACTTCCTTGCGCAATGCTCGCTACTACTTCTTGAATCTTTTCCATATACGGAACGAAAGATTTAGCATTTTGCTCTGCACGGTTTAACTTAGATGCAGATACCATCTCCATCGCTTTCGTAATTTGACTCGTTTTCTTTGTCGAGTTAATCTTCGCTTTTATATCGCGTAAAGATGCCACAGGTTTTCACCACCTTTTTTCCGGAAGTTGGCACGATTAGTAAGAATCCTCTTCCTAATCTACGTTGCAAGATATTCTTGCTCATGATTGAAGGAAAAGAATAGGTGCACCTACTCTTTTCCTTTACATAACCGTCAGCAATCTCAAAACTTGAGATGCCTTTTTATATTATCTAGCTCCAGCGGCTTGAATGCTCGGTGGCTTCACTTCTTCCTACGAGGCAAAGACCGCCTCTTCGTCAGAAGCTCCATCCCCCTCACATTCAGAACGAGCCGCTTCCGCTTTTATTTATTATTCAGAAGCTACGAATACTTTTTTAAATCCGTTAATTGCTGCTGCAAATTTGTCGTCATCCGCAAGTTTCTTAGTTGTGCGGATTTCGCTTAATAGGTCAGCTGCATTTGAATCTAACCAAGCATGGAATTCTTCTTCGAAACGAGTGATATCTACTACTGGGATATCATCTAGGAATCCACGTGTTAAAGCGTAAAGAATGATAACTTGTTTCTCTACACGTAACGGTTTGTGTAATCCTTGTTTTAATACCTCAACTGTACGAGCACCACGGTTTAGTTTCGCTTGTGTTGCTTTATCAAGGTCAGAACCGAACTGAGCGAACGCTTCTAACTCACGATAAGATGCAAGGTCAAGACGAAGTGTACCTGATACTTTACTCATCGCTTTAATCTGAGCTGATCCACCTACACGAGATACAGAAGTACCCGCATCGATTGCTGGACGTACGCCAGAGAAGAATAGGTCAGATTGTAAGAAGATTTGTCCATCCGTAATAGAAATTACGTTTGTTGGGATGTAAGCTGATACGTCCCCTGCTTGTGTTTCGATGAAAGGTAGTGCAGTTAAAGAACCGCCGCCTCTTGCATCACTTAATTTTGCTGCACGCTCTAATAAGCGAGAATGTAAGTAGAATACATCCCCTGGATATGCTTCACGACCTGGAGGACGACGTAATAGTAATGAAAGCTCACGGTAAGCCGCTGCTTGTTTTGATAAGTCATCATATACTACTAATACGTGTTTACCATTGTACATGAACTCTTCACCCATTGTTACACCAGCGTAAGGAGCTAGGTATAATAATGGAGCTGGTTGAGAAGCTGATGCAGTTACAACGATTGTGTAATCTAATGCACCGTGCTTACGTAGTGTTTCTACTACGTTACGTACTGTTGATTCTTTTTGTCCGATAGCTACATAGATACAAATCATATCTTCATCTTTTTGGTTAATGATCGTATCAAGTGCAACTGCTGTTTTACCTGTTTGGCGGTCACCGATGATTAACTCACGTTGACCACGGCCAATTGGTACAAGAGCATCGATCGCTTTAATACCTGTTTGAAGTGGTTCATGAACAGATTTACGATCCATTACACCTGGTGCTGGACTTTCAATTGGACGAGTGTTTGTTGTATTGATTGGGCCTAAACCATCAACTGGTTGACCTAATGGGTTTACAACACGACCGATTAGTTCTTTTCCTACTGGTACTTGCATGATGCGACCAGTACGACGAACTTCGTCACCTTCACGGATTTCTGTGTAAGGTCCTAAAATAATGATACCTACGTTGTTTTCCTCTAAGTTTTGTGCTAGTCCCATAACGCCGTTAGAGAACTCTACAAGTTCACCAGCCATAACGTTATCAAGACCATGAGCACGCGCAATACCGTCACCAACTTGGATAACTGTACCAACATCACTAACTTCGATTTCAGACTGATAGTTCTCGATTTGTTGCTTTATCAGTGCGCTAATTTCTTCAGCTCTGATGCTCATGTGCTTCACCCCTATCTATTCTTCATTAATTCACGCTGAATACGTGCTAATTTGCCTTGTAAGCTTCCGTCGTAAATGCGATTTCCAATACGTACTTTAATGCCGCCTAGTAAATCTTCATCCACAACATTTTTCACGCGAATTGCATCTTTTCCTGTTTTTTTTGCAAATGCTTCTGCAATGTTAAGCTTTTCTTCTTCTGATAGAAGACGAATAGAATATACAGTTGCATCCGCTACGTTACGTTCTTCATTAGCAAGAACAACATATTCATTTGCAATTTCAGGTAGGATATCAATACGCTTGTTATCAATTAAAATATATAACGTATTTAAAATAGATTCAGAAACAGATGCGAATACGTTTGCAAGAAACGTTTTCTTCTGCTCTTTTGAAATGTTCGGTTGCGTTAAAAAGCTATGTAGTTCTCCGTTCTTTGTAAAAACGTTTTGTACAAGGCGTAATTCCTCTTCAAACATTTCTAATACGTGTTTTTCTTTTGCAATTTTAAAAAGAGCGACAGCATAACGTTTTGCTACAATCCCATTGCTCATCGCGCTTCTCCTACTTCTTTAATATAATCGCGAATTAACTTCACTTGATCTTCTTCTTTTAGTTCTTTTTCAATTACTTTAGAAGCAATATGAACAGATAAAGAAGCGACTTGTTCTTGTAAAGCAGCAATTGCTTGCTCTTTTTCGCGTTGAATTTCTTGTACAGCAGCTGTTTTAATTGATTCTGCTTCTTCTTTCGCAGCAGCAACAATAACATCCTTTTGATCTACAGCTTGTTTCTTCGCTCTTTCGATTAACTCTTGTGCTTCAACACGCGATTGTTTTAACATTTCACGTTGTTCTTCTACTAATTTCTTCGCTTCAGCATTACTTCTTTCTGCAGCGTCGATTTCATTAGTAACATGCTCTTCACGTTCTTTCATAATTCCCATTAAAGGACCCCACGCGAATTTGCGTAGCATTACTAATAGAAGTAAGAAAATGAACAATGTATAAGCAATCGTTCCAAATGGAATGGAAGCCCCTAATAATAAAGTTGGCACAAGGATTCACTCCCTTCAAAATATCTAAATTGATCATATGAAAAAAAAAGACATACGTTTCGTTCATAAAGCAATGGCGAAGAAAGTTCGGAAAAACACTCTTCGCCATCTATGTAAGGGGAGTCTCCCTTATTTGTTCATTACGATGAAAGCAATAACTACACCGATAATTGGAAGTGCCTCAACTAATGCAACCCCGATGAACATAATTGTTTGAAGTGCGCCTTTTAATTCTGGTTGACGAGCAACACCTTCGATTGTACGTGATACGATAAGACCGTTACCAATACCTGCACCTAATGCTGATAAACCAATTGCAATTGCAGCTGCGATTACACCTAAACTCATTTAATTTGTCCTCCTTTGTATTATAAAAAAATAAATTTTTTCTTACTTAAATTATATTAATGGTCATGGCTTACTTTATGAGCCATATAAACCATCGTTAACATTACGAAAATAAATGACTGGATTGATCCAACGAATACACTGAATCCCATCCATGCTAACATCGGTACAAGTGCACCTAATGCTCCAAGGAATGATGCTCCGCCTAACTTAGCAAGTAATCCTAATAAGATTTCACCTGCATAAATGTTACCAAACAAACGAAGACCTAACGTTAATGTGTTAGCAAACTCCTCAATAACCTTTAATGGGAATAAGAATTTCATAGGTTGGAAATAACCTTTAGCATATTCTTTCGTACCCTTCATCTTAATTCCATAGTAATGGGTGAGGGTAACTACCATCACGGCTAATGTTAATGCAACTGCTGGATCAGACGTTGGTGATCTCCACCATGCAATATGTTCGCCAGCCTCAACTGTTGAATACATGAATGGTAAACCAAGGAAGTTCGATACGATGATAAACATGATAAGCGTAACGCCAAGCGTTAAGAATCGTCCACCTGTTTTCCAGTCCATCGTACTATTGATAATCCCTTTCACGAAGTCAAACACCCATTCCATGAAGTTTTGCATCCCGGTTGGGCGAAGCGCTAAGCTGCGAGTTCCGATAACAGCGATTAAGAAAACAATAACTGCTGCTACAGTAACCATCATAACTGATGACAAATCGAACGTTAAACCTAGAAATTCAACTAATTTACCGTGTTCCACTAGTAATTCACCTCTCTTCCCTGCTCGTATACTCTAAATAAAGAAAATCTATGATCATGACAAGGTATCCTGTCAGCAATCCTACACCTAAGCCCCACATCGCAATTAATTCTTGATATTTGGCTGCAAATAAAATTAATAACCCAATCGTGGCAAATCTTGAATATGTACTTACCGCTGTTGCTTTAAACTTCACGTTTTCTCCATTTGTTACGCGATCTAACAGCTTGTCTGTTCTACGTGCAATGATGCGCAAACTAAGAAAACTGAAAATCGTTCCGATAATCAGTCCAAGAAATACATCCTTGTAAGAGGTAAATCCCCATCCTAGCATTAGAAGCGCAAGCAAGTAGTACATATATTTCTTTTGTCTTTGGACAAGTCCATGTACGTCTATCATCATTGCTCTCCCGAATAGTAATGTCGAATGAGTCGAATCATTGCGTATACCCCTGTTCCTAACCCGAGTAATAACCCTATAATAAGAAACAATGGAAACGTTCCAACCTTATTATCAATCCATTGCCCACCAAAGATTCCAATAAGAATAGAACCAACTAACTGAGCAAGAATTCCTGACATTAAAGCATACGCTTTTATATGGCTGCGATCGTTTTTTTGCAAGGATTCATCCCTCCAATATGTAACCCTCATTCACGATGTGTTAATAATAACTCATTTTTCTGCATAAATTCTATACAAAATAAAAAGTTTACATTTTCGTCACGGAATAGATGTATTTTTGTCACTGAAAGCCCTACCATCTATCCCCGTTGTTAGCATACAATAGGGTATTAACAGTGTCAACGAGAAATCGTAAAAAATCAAAAAATTTGAGTATTAGGCATTTCCTCCCAAAAATGAAAACGTTCCCCTTCTAAATACTGGTTAGAGATATGCAATTTCTAACAGTTTTCTCTTTATAATAGAAGAAAATGTTCACAAGTTTGTCACTATTATATTTTTAAGATATAGCGCTTTCCTTCCATAATATAGTGTCCCCGAGACGTAAGACTTCTATATTATATGTGATGTGTATATAACTTATGTTGTATATACCCTGTATATTTATCTCCCCCTCCCCTGCACGCCCAAGGTGAAAAAAAAAGACGAGAGGGGAATTCCCCTCTCGTCTGTTGTCTTACTTCGTTCCGAATAAACGGTCACCAGCATCACCAAGACCTGGAACTACATAACCATGGTCATTTAACTTCTCATCTAATGCTGCTACATAAATATCAACATCAGGATGCTCTTCCTGTACTACTTTTACTCCTTCTGGAGCAGCTACGATACACATTAATTTAATTTGCTTTGCACCGCGCTTTTTCAGAGAATTAATTGCTTCAGCTGCAGAACCACCTGTTGCTAGCATCGGATCTAGTACGATAAAGTCACGCTCTTCTACATCCGTTGGAAGTTTCACATAGTATTCTACCGGTTGCAATGTTTCAGGGTCACGGTATAAACCAACGTGTCCTACTTTTGCTGCTGGAATTAATTTCAGAATTCCATCAACCATTCCTAAACCTGCACGTAAAATCGGAATTAAACCAAGTTTTTTACCAGCGATCACTTTTGTTGTCGCTTTGCTTACAGGTGTTTCAATTTCAATGTCTTGAAGTGGAAGGTCGCGAGTAATTTCGAAAGCCATTAAGCTTGCTACTTCGTCCACTAATTCACGAAAATCTTTCGTACCTGTATTCTTATCGCGAATATATGTAATCTTATGTTGAATTAACGGGTGATCAAATACATACAGTTTTCCCATGTGAATCTCTCCTTTAGATGATATTCATGCGTTTTCACACGCTTTTTTGCACTATTTACGATTGTAAAGAAAACGTTACTAATATTCAAGGGCAAATTTGGTAAAATCGTGAATTAGAATGAATCTATCTAGTATCTTTACCAATTATGGGAGCTGTATCCTTCATTATATCGCCAAAATTTATTCATCATTTGTATACATACTTTAAAACCAATATATGTCCAAAAAAAAGACTACTAAAACAATTATGTTTCAGCAGTCTTTTTCAATCTATTATAGATTTGTATACATTGGGAATTTGCTCGTTAACGCTTCTACACGCTTACTTGCTTCTTCTAATGCAACTTCATTCTCATGATTTTTTAATGTATAAGCAATAAGTGCCGCAATTTCATCCATTTCTTCTAAACCGAAACCACGAGATGTTACAGCTGCTGTACCGATACGTACGCCGCTTGTTACAAATGGGCTTGCTGTTTCAAATGGAATTGTATTTTTGTTCACTGTAATACCAACTTCATCTAATACGTGCTCTGCTACTTTACCTGTAATTTCTAAGTTACGAACATCAATTAAGATTAAATGATTGTCTGTTCCACCAGAAACAAGTGTAAGTCCTTCTTTTTGAAGACCTTCAGCTAAGCGATTCGCATTATTAATGATATGTTGTGCATATGTTTTAAACTCATCTTGTAGTGTCTCACCAAATGCAACAGCTTTTGCAGCAATTACGTGCATAAGTGGACCACCTTGAATACCAGGGAAGATTGATTTATCAATTTGTTTTGCAAATTGCTCTTCACATAAAATCATACCACCACGTGGACCACGTAATGTTTTATGTGTTGTCGTTGTAACGAAATGTGCATGTGGTACTGGGTTTGGATGTAAACCAGCAGCTACTAAACCAGCGATATGTGCCATATCAACCATAAAGTATGCACCCACTTCATCTGCAATCTCACGGAATCGTTTGAAATCGATAACACGAGGATATGCACTTGCACCTGCAACGATTAATTTTGGTTTATGTTCTTTCGCTTTTGCTAATACATCATCGTAATTAATACGGTGAGATTCAGCATCCACGCCATATTCTACGAAATTATATTGTACTCCACTGAAGTTAACAGGGCTTCCGTGTGTTAAGTGACCACCATGAGATAAATTCATACCAAGTACTGTATCGCCTTGCTCTAAAATCGTAAAGTATACTGCCATGTTCGCTTGTGCACCAGAATGTGGTTGAACATTTACATGCTCTGCGCCAAAAATTTCTTTCGCGCGATCACGTGCGATATCTTCTACTACGTCTACGTGTTCACAACCACCATAGTAACGTTTTCCAGGATATCCTTCAGCATACTTATTCGTTAAAACAGAACCTTGCGCCTCCATTACTGCTCCACTTACGAAGTTTTCCGAAGCAATTAGCTCAATCTTTGAACGCTGTCTTCCTAGTTCTGCCTCAATTGCAGCAAATACCTTTTCATCTTGACGTTTTAAATAATTCACCAAAATCCCCCTTTTCTGAACGAATTACATCAATTCCCAATAGTTTTTTCTCATTTATTCAGAAAAAACGAAAATTCAGGTTGTAATTCTTTCGAACCTTCATGTTTTCAACTACATTCTAACATGACTTTCTATATCATAAAAGAAAAAAAAAGACCAAAATTGGTCTTTTCTTTCTTCTATTATAAGGTCAGACTACATACCTTTTACCTTTCAATATAAAGCTGTTATAAGACTTTATAATTTTTCATGTTTAACGGCAAGGAATAGCTTCTTCATTTGCCGCATAAACAGCACGTGCTCCACCTATTAGCTTCCCACGTGTTTTCGCCATCGTTACATGCGCACTTCCTATTTCCTTCACACTTGTACGAACCGGTACAGCTACATGCTTTAAATGCATACCGATAAATGTATCGCCGATATCCATTCCTGCATCTGCTTTAATAAACTCAATTACTACCGGATCTTTAAAATTGTGATACGCATACGTCGCTAATGCACCACCTGCTGATCTAACAGGCGTAACTGTTACAATTTCAAATTGATATTTCATCGCTACATCTCTCTCAACTACTAAAGCACGATTTAAATGCTCACAACATTGAAACGCCAATTCAATACCTGTTCGTTCTTGAAATTGTTTAAATTCAGAAAAAATCGCCTCTGCCACTTCCATCGTTCCTGATGTTCCAATTCTTTCACCTAGCACTTCGCTCGTGCTACACCCCACTACAAAAATTTGGCCACTTTGCAGCGTGGCTTGTTCTTGGAAATCAGAAAGCGATATTTGTAGCTGTTCTCTTACCTTTACGATTTCTGTCATTACGCCTCTTCCTTTCACAGGTTGGTTCACCAAATTATATTTCAAACTACTTATAGTTAGAATCTATTACTTTGTTTCGTACGTTTTAATTTTTCCTACGCGGTTTTCGTGGCGGCCACCTTCATAGTCAGTTGTTAGCCAAATTTTCGCGATATCACGCGCTAGACCAGCTCCAATTACACGCTCGCCCATTGCTAACATGTTAGTGTCATTATGCTCTCTCGTCGCTTTCGCACTGAAAGTATCATGAACTAATGCACAACGAATACCATTTACTTTATTTGCTGCGATTGACATCCCAATGCCTGTCCCGCAAACTAAAATGCCACGATCCACTTCACCATTTGCTACCATTTCTGCTGCTGGAAACGCAAAATCAGGGTAATCAACAGAACCAGCTTCACATTCACAACCTAAATCAATATATTCAATATTTAACTCTTCTAATAAACTTACAAGTTCTTTACGGATATTCATACCGCCGTGATCAGATGCTACTACTACTTTCATTTTTACCCCTCCAAAGTTTCAATCAATTATCTTCATTTACACTCGCTACCTTAATAGAACGAAGTGATCTCCAATATCGTATTATACACGAAACATCAACCTTCTGAATGTTTTTTCAGTAAAGTTTGTACAAGTTTTTCCATCTCTTCTAACGTTTCTTTATAAATAGAAAGCGATCCGCCAAATGGATCTGAAATATCCTTACTTACACCCTCAGTTAATCCATATAATGTATCCAATTTCTTTTCAACACTCGGATAATGCCCAAGTACAATTTCCCTATGGTTTTCCGTCATTGTTACTACAATATCCGCCCAATCAACCAAAATATCGTTTACCTGCTGCGCGGCATGATCGATTGAAATTCCTTTTTCAGCTAAAGCTTCCTTCGCATATACCGATGCATCGCTTCCAGGATAGGCGAAAACACCAGCAGATTGCACTTCAAACTTATCTCCTCCATGATGACGAAGCAGCGCCTCAGCCATCGGACTACGACATGTATTACCAGTGCAAACAAATAACACTCGTTTCATCCAAACCCACCCCCTATATTGTATCTTTTCCCTTTAATAATAGCTTACATTAGGATGGAACAAAAGAAATGTGGATAGGCGCATTTTTCTAAGAAAAATGCGCCTATCCACATATATGTGAAACCCTATTTCCAAGTGCCTAGAGTATTTTAACATACCTACTAAACATACGACAAAAAATAAGGAATCCATTTCATATGAAACGGATTCCTTTTATACAACAATTATTTCATTGTAACTTTCATTACTTCTGTTGAACCTTTTGTAGCTGTTACACCTACAGTTGTCTTAATAGACTCAGCTGCATCTGTGTTTGTAATAACGATTGGAGTAATTGTGCTTTTCGCTTTTTCACGGATTAATTCTAAGTCGAATGAGATTAATTTATCTCCAGCTTTTACAGCTTGGCCTTCAGAAACGTGAGCTTCGAAACCTTCGCCTTCCATCTTTACAGTTTCTAATCCAACATGGATTAAAATTTCTGTACCGTTTTTCGCTTTAATTCCAATAGCATGTTTTGTGTGGAATAATTGTACGATTTCACCATCAACTGGAGATACAACTACACCTTCAGTAGGATCGATTGCAACACCGTCACCCATCATACGACCAGCGAATACTGGATCTGGTACTTCTTCAATATTTTTCACTGCTCCAGTTAATGGAGCTACGATTGTTTCTTCATTTGTTTTTGAACCAAAACCGAATAATTTTTTAAACATAGGATAGTCCTCCTTATAATTTACCTAAAAGTTTATAGGGCAATCCCTAGTAAAGCTCGGGATACATGTAAGACTTCATACTTCGAATATTATACTGTAAAAACGCTTTCGAAATAAATTACGTCATTACTAATAGACTCTTATTGTAGCGCTTCACAAAATTCCAGTCAATTCTGATTGTCTGAATAACAATAAGAAGTTAACTTCTACTTATATTTTCTCTTTTTTCACCCAACTTGTCTAGAGGTCTTTACTACATTTTATTTTTTGTCGTTAATTTGTAAAATTTACTTCAAACTTTTTTCGGAATTCACTTGACTAAAGTAAGTAACTATTTTATTATTACTTACATACAATAAGTTAATAAACTTTTAGGAGGTTTTCAAAAATGATGGATTTCGGTCTTCTTATTATTCGTCTTATTATAGGAATTACATTCATGGGTCATGGTGCTCAAAAATTATTCGGTTGGTTCGGTGGTTATGGCTTAAAAGGAACGGGCGGTTGGATGGAATCAATCGGTTTACGCCCTGGTGTATTTATGGCATTTATGGCTGGTGCAACTGAATTATTAGGTGGTTTCTTATTCGCATCAGGTATTTTCACTGCAATTGGTTCATTATTTATCGTTGGAACAATGTTAATGGCAATCTTCACTGTTCACGGAAAAAATGGTTACTGGGTAACACAAGACGGATTTGAATATAATTTAATTTTAATCGCCGTTGCTGTTGGTGTAGCTTTAATCGGTCCTGGTGCATACGTTTTACTTTAATATTTATCTCTATTTCAAGATATTTACAAAAAAGAGATTACTTCAAATTGAGGTAATCTCTTTTTCACATCATCAAAAAAATATTATTTTCAGCAGGAGATTCCCATTGATATCTTGTAAACAAACAATAAGTATTCATATTTAGAAAGGGGATTACAACATGTTATCCATTAATCCAAACGAACAAACCGAAAAAGATAATTACAAATTACTAACAGGAAGTATCATTCCACGTCCTGTCGCATTCGTTACTTCTGTAACTAAAGATGGTGTATTGAACGGTGCACCATATAGTTATTTCAATATCGTCGCTGCCAATCCACCACTTATCTCAGTTTCAGTACAACGAAAAGAAGGAAAACCGAAAGACACTTCCCGAAACGCAATTGAAAAAGGGGAATTTGTCGTACATATTTCTGATGAATCTTACGTAGAAGCGATCAATGAAACAGCAGCCAACCTACCCCCTAATGAAAGTGAAATCGAATTAGCAAAACTAACACCAATCGACAGTGATGTCATTTCAGTACCAGGAGTGAAAGAAGCAAACATTCGAATGGAATGCGTATTAGAACGCGCTATCCCGCTCGGCGGAACCGAAGACTCACCAGCTTGTGATCTACTAATTGGCCGTGTCGTTCGCTTCCACGTCGCAGAACACTTATACGAAAACGGCCGAATTCACGCCGAAGAACTAAAACCAATAAGCCGCCTAGCAGGACACAACTACGCAAAACTAGGAGAACAATTTGAATTGGTGAGGCCAATCTAAAAGTGGAAGGGGCCCGCTTAGCTCTGACCAGCTAAGGTTCTCTCGCAAAAAAGGTGCTTTTTACCTTTCGTGCGGGAGGTTCTTAGATGCGAAGAGCTGGCCACTGGAACTAGATATCAACCTAAAAGCGGAAGCGGCTCGTTCAGAATGGGAGGAGGATGGAGCTTCTGACGTAGAGGCGCTTTTTGCCTCGCAGGAAGACGCGAAGCCACCGACCATTCTAGCCGCTGGAGCTGGATATCAACTAAAAGTGAAACCGGCTCGTTCAGAATCATAGAGTATTGGAGTCTTTCATCACCCAAATATAAAATCCCCCGCTAAAAGCGGGGGATTTTTTCACTGTAATTCTTCCTTCTTTTCTTCTAATGCAGGTAATTTCTCTTTTTTAGATTTACCAAGCTTTATTACAAAGAAATATAAAGAAAGCAATGTAATAAGGAAAACGATTAAAAATGGATACGGTGAATAAAACGCACGCGCCGCCTCCGATTTTCCTGCAACAAATTTTAATGACTCAATATCTAAAAACTCGGCAAACATTTGTACACCGAGCATACTAAACCAAAAAACAAAAAAACTAATAATAATACCAAAAACTTGCTTCAATCTCGTCATTCATCTCATCCTTTCTATATTTGCAATTTTTTAGTGCGATCAATATAGTACAAACAAAACTATGCACAGAAAGGAATCATCTTACCATTCACGAATTAATTTTATCCAACCTAACATCGAAATTTGCAAAATAATACCCCAAATTATAAGTCTTCTTAGCCATCGAGGAAAGAAGGTTAAAAACTTAACATACCATCCCAATAACTTGTTCATAATTCCCTCCTACATAAAATTATATAGGAAAAAGGATATATAATCCAAATCCAACCAGAATGATACCACCTACTATTTCACCATATGTACCAAGCATACCTTTCGCATGTCTACCAATTAATAAGCCAACCCACGCTAATAACATGCTTACAAATCCAAACAATAATATCGTAATAATCGTCTCTGCTCCGTAAATTCCAAGACTAAGACCTACTGAAAAACTATCTATACTGACACCAAATGCAAATACAAATAAACTAATTCCAATTGGAGCAGTTCTAGTCTCTTCCCCTTCTAAAATAGACGAATATACGATATAGAACCCTAGCCCAATTAATAAAATAGCTCCTGCAAAATTCGCAACATCCCCATACCTCTCTGATAGAAAACGTCCTAGTACCATTCCGATAAATGGCATAATAATATGAAATATCCCAATCGTCATACCGATATAAAGGATTTGTCTTAACTTTAATGTTACCATTCCCATACCGAGGCTCACTGAAAATGCATCCATCCCCAGGGCAAATGCCATAATTATTAAAGGTATTAATTGTTCAAGTGTCACTCATATCCCCCCTCGGACGTGCTACTTCACAATATGCTTATCCGAGGAGAAATATTCTGTTTGCTAAAGGTACATTATCATTCAGTGATAATATGATGTCCCGCAGCTTTTGTTAAACGATTCATAATTGCATTTCCTATTCCTTCATTCGGGAATGATTCACTAAAAATAACATCTACTTCACTTGCATCAAACGTTCTAAGCACATCATATAACTTAGTCGCAACACTGGCTAAATCGCTTCGCACACCGCAAGACAATACAACATCTGCACTATACACACGCTGATACTCTTCTGTCGTTAATACACCTACTTTAAATCCTTCTTTCTTTTTCTCATCCACAATACGTTGAATAAACTCACGGGACCCTTCAACAATACTAAGTGGCGCTTTCGGTGCGTAATGTGTATATTTCATTCCAGGTGATCTCGGTTTTTCTTTCTCATCCTTTAAAGCTGGATCTAAAGAAACATTTCCTATCACTGCTTCTAATTGCTCCTTCGTAATCCCACCTGGACGTAAAATCGTCGGAACCTCGCTCGTACAGTCAATTACAGTGGATTCAACGCCTACTCCTGTTGCCCCGCCATCAACAATACCAGCAATTTTTCCATTTAAATCTTCATACACATGAGAAGCTAACGTTGGACTTGGGCGTCCTGAACGATTCGCACTCGGTGCTGCAACAGGCACGTTTGCCTCTTCAATAAGGGCGAGCGCTACTGGATGATCCGGCATCCTCACTCCAACTGTATTAAGTCCTGCCGTAACCCTCTCTGAAATCCCTTTTTTTCTCGGTAAAATGATTGTTAATGGTCCTGGCCAAAAATGCTCCATTAACTTTTCTGCAACCGGCGGAATTTCTCTTACAATACCATCTAACTGAGATTTTGTTCCTATGTGGACAATCAGTGGATTATCGCTCGGTCTCCCTTTCGCTTCAAAAATTTTCGCTATCGCTTCATCATCCATTGCGTTTGCTCCTAACCCATATACCGTTTCCGTCGGGAAGGCCACCGCTTCATTTTCTCTTAATAATCTTGCCGCTTCTTTTAATTGTGGATAATATTTTTTTCTTTCCACAACATTATCCACAATCCACATATTTGTATGCATTTTTTCCCACGTCCTTTTCTACCATGAAATACTTGTCTATTTTTAGTTTACTATGAGATTTATCCAAAAGACAAACAAGGTTTATCCACAAAATGTGGATAAACCTTGTTAATCCGTGGATAACTTTGTGAATAGCTGACAATTTAGTATTATTGCATTTAGCTCTTTTATATTTTTACAAAAGTGTTCTAACTGTCGAATTTCCTCTGGCACTTCCTCTTTCTCTATAATGACAAAGTTAAAAAACTGAAAGATTGTCACAGATTGTGGATGATTTGTGAGTAAGTACAATTGTCGAATATCTTTTTCTTTCATATACTGCAAAAACATCTCGAAAAAATATAAGAAAGTCTGTTTATCCACATTAGGTGTGAATAAACAAGAACGGATAAGTGCATTTTTTCCACTTTGTTCATATCCAATTACCGCTCGTATTTCTCCTGCCTCTTCCAAGATCATAAATTGTGCGTACAACTCATTTATTTTATCATCTTTTTTATTAGCTTGTCCGAAAAAAGAATGCAATCTTTCTACATCTGCTTTCGTAGCAAAATACACGTTCTTCATAGTAAATCCCTCCTCATTGATATATATGGGGAAGGATTTATTAATAGTACTATTTAGAGAATAAAGCTGTAAAAGCTTCGACGATAAATAATTTAACCTCTGGTTTCTCTTCTTCCTCTTCTACTGTTACATACTCATTTTGCTTTTCTTGTTTTTGCTCCACAGTTTTCTCCACTTTTTCCACAGTTTTTGTTTCTACTTTTTTTACGGGCTGTTCTTCTACTTGCGTTTCGTGTTTTACTACTTTCTTTTCCTGTACTGTTACTTTTTCAGCTTTTTCCGGCTTTACTACTTTCTTTTCTTTCACCTTATCCTCTTTCTTCTCCGGTACATCCACTACTTCCTCATCTGGTTGTCTCACCTGCTCCTCTTCAGGAGATTCAGCTTTCACAACATGTTCTTCTTTCCTTACAGCTGTACCACTTGAAAAATCTAAGAAACACATCGGTGGAAATAATACACACCACCAGTTTGCACCTTCACCTTTTCCAATTGTAATAAGTACCGCTTCATATTCTCCTGCCGGATAAATAAAATTTCCATATACCTTTGTAGGAAACTTTACATTCTTACCAAATTTCACTTGAAACGCCTCTTTACTTCCTTCTCTTTTCAGCGTATTCGCCACTGTCTTTTCAATTTCAGGAATATGATTTTGAATTACTTTTCGAGCTTCTTCAAATGACGTTAAATCCGCTACCCATCCATCAATTTGTGCTTTCACTTCATCACGTACTTTACGTTTTAATGCCTGATCTTTATCAGAATCACTATTAGCTAAAATACGTAATCGAACGGCCTCTTTCGGAATAACAGCAGGCCCTTTTGCATCAGCTTTCATATATCCAAACTGCACAAGTAACTGTGCACCAATTAATAATAAAAGAAAGTAAGCAATAACTTGTTTTTTCATTTCCTCCACCGTCCCCTCTAGAAACAGTGTGGACAGAGTTACTTCTTTCTAAACTATTAAATTCAAAATCTATATAAATTTTTGTAACTACTCAGCCACTCTATGAAAAACCGACAGAAAAGCATTTGTTTAAATGGGCAAGAGGGACTGGCTATGTACAGGAGCGGTCAGTGCCTTTTCCTGCCACATGCGAAGTTTTAAAACAAAGAAAGCTAGCAAAGTGTATGTCCATTTTTATCTTCGTGGCAGCAATCTATATACTGAAAAATGAAAATAACTTTCTATAGGTAATAAGAGGCATATTTTCTCTGGAATAATACTCCTTACCAAACTTCTAAATGAAATGTATGGCTGAGTAGTTACGAATTTTTTATACAAAAAATAGAGTAAGGCTTATGCCTTACTCCATCTCTGCAAATACCATGCGATCTTTTCCATTAATATCAAATACAACTTCAACTTGAGCGCGCGGGAAAGTTTGCTGTAATAATGCTTTCACATCTTCACCTTGGCCTACACCAATTTCAAACGCCACAATCGCCTTTTTCTGTAATACATTCGGCAATTCCTCCATAAAACGACGATAGAAATCTAGTCCATCTTCCCCACCAACAAGCGCACGCTTCGGCTCATGCTCCTTCACAACAGTAGAAAGACCACGCCAATCTTCCTCTGGTATGTACGGAGGATTGGAAACAACAACATCTAACTTTTGACCTGTTTCATAGAACGGTGACAGTAAATCGCCGTGATAGAAAGTTACATCCGCCCCTAAAGTTTTTGCATTTTCTTTTGCAACTTCAATCGACTCCTGCGCGATATCTACTGTATACACACGAAGATTTTTATTTTCTAAAGCGAGCGTAATAGAAATCGCTCCACTACCTGTTCCAATATCCGCTATGTGAAGCTCCTCATTACCGAAATGGCGCTCAATTCTCTCTAGCACCCCAACTATAAGTTCCTCTGTTTCCGGTCTTGGTATCAATACCTCTTCATTTACAAAGAATGATCGGCCATAAAACATTTCATAACCAAGCATATATTGGATCGGAGTACCTTCTACGTGCTTGTGGATAAATTCTGCAAAACTTTTCTCTTGTTCCGCAGTTATTTCTTCACGCATATTCATGAGCATTCCGGTTCTGTTCGTCTTTAATACATGACAAAGGACAATTTCTCCCGCATTTTCATCTCGTCCATTTTCCTGTAAAAAAGAAGAAGCCCATTTCAGGGCTTCATAGACACGCATTACTCAGCTGCCTCCATCTTTTGAGCCTGATCTTCCATCACTAAGGCATTGATGAAATCATCTAACTTACCTTGTAAGATTTGATCTAGCTTTTGAATCGTTAAACCGATTCGATGGTCTGTAACACGGTTTTGCGGGAAGTTATACGTACGAATACGCTCTGAACGATCTCCCGTACCAACAGCTTGTTTACGGTTTTGATCATACTCAGCTTGCGCTTCTTGTCTAAACTTATCATAAACACGTGCGCGTAATACTTTCATCGCTTTTTCTTTATTCTTAATTTGTGATTTCTCATCCTGACAAGATACAACTACACCAGTCGGTAAATGTGTTAAACGTACCGCTGACATCGTTGTATTAACGCTTTGTCCACCAGGACCACTAGAAGCAAATGTATCAACACGAACATCTTTTTCATGAATATTAATTTCTACTTCTTCTGCCTCTGGTAATACAGCTACAGTTGCTGTAGATGTATGAATACGTCCACCAGATTCCGTTTCAGGAACACGTTGTACACGGTGAGCACCATTCTCGAATTTCAGCTTCGCGAAAGCACCTTTACCGTTAATCATAAAGATAATCTCTTTATATCCACCTAACTCTGTATAGCTCGCTTCGATAATTTCAGTTTTCCAACCTTGCACCTCAGCATAACGGCTATACATACGATATAAATCACCAGCAAATAAAGCCGCCTCGTCACCACCAGCAGCACCACGAACCTCAACGATAACGTTTTTATCATCATTAGGGTCTTTTGGAACAAGTAAAATTTTCAGACGTTCTGATAATGTTTTCTCTTGTCCTTCTAATTCAGAAACCTCTTCTTTTACCATGTCACGCATATCAGCGTCTAACTTATCTTCTAACATTGCTTTTGCATCTCGTAATTGCTCACGAACATCTTTATACTCACGGTACACCTCTACCGTGTCCTGAATATCAGATTGCTCTTTTGAATACTCACGAAGCTTATTTGTATCGCTAATAACCTCTGGGTCACTTAACAACTCATTCAACTTCTCATAACGATCTTCTACAGCTTGCAAACGATCTAACACACCATTCACCTCTACATCCTAGTATCTAATACAAATAGTATATGGTACTTAATCAAAAAAACGCAAATTATATTTAAAAGCGCAGGCGGCTCGCTCAGAATGGGAGGAGGTTGGAGCTTCTGACAGAGAGGCGCTCTTTGCCTCGCAGGAAGAAGCGAAACCACCGACCATTCTAGCCGCTGGAGCTAGATTATATTTAAAAGCGCAGGCGGCTTGCTCAGCTCTGACTGGCTAAGGTTCTCTCGTACAAAAGGTACTTTTCACCTTGAGTGCGGGAGGTGCTTAGACACGAAAAGCTTGCCACCAATCTTCGTCTATTTTTGAAAAAAACCCGCTCTACATAGCGAGTTTCATTTATCTTTGTTTTGTAGGTACTGCATGACAATGACGACAACGTGGTTCATACGATTCTGAAGCCCCAACTAAAATAATTGGATCATCAAATGCCGCTGGTTCTCCATCGATTAAACGTTGCGTACGACTTGCAGGAGATCCACATGCAGAACAAACTGCCTGCAATTTAGTCACATGTTCAGCAATCGCCATCAGCTGAGGAACTTGTCCAAATGGTAGACCACGGAAATCTTGGTCTAATCCAGCTACAATGACACGATAGCCACGATTTGCCAATACTTGCACCACTTCCACAATGTCCCCATCAAAAAATTGTACCTCATCGATTGCAATAACATCCATTTCTTCTGTTACATGGTTAAATATATCTTTTGAAGCTGCAACAGGAACTGCTTTAACCTTTAATCCATTATGTGATACAACATCTTCTTCACTATAACGATTATCAATACATGGTTTAAATACAATCGCATGTTGTTTCGCAAATTGCGTACGGCGTATACGGCGGATGAGCTCTTCTGATTTCCCAGAAAACATACTCCCGCAAATCACTTCAATCCAACCATTTTGATTCATTAAGTACATTGAGCTCTCCTTTCATCTACTTTCCTAATCCAAAGTAGGGTAAAGGTTTAATATTTTCGCAAAAAAAACAGACAAGCGAATACATACACTTGCCTGTTTTATGTTCTTTATTACTTGATGCCGTATTTCTTATTGAAGCGGTCAACACGTCCGTCTGCAGTAGCAAACTTCTGACGTCCAGTGTAGAATGGGTGAGAATCAGAACTGATCTCAATTTTTAGTAATGGATAAGTGTTACCATCTTCCCACTCAACAGTTTCGCTAGAGCCTTTTGTAGACCCGCTTAAGAATTTGAAGCCAGTGTTCGTGTCCATAAATACAACTTTATTGTAATTTGGATGGATTCCTGCTTTCATTCTTTTCATCTCCTTCCGCCCTGAATCATTTTCGAAACAGAGTTTTTCATCTTCAGCTGCTTACACAACTATATTGATGAAACACATATGATGAAATTATAACAAGGCTAACTCCATTTTGCAACTACCTGTTTTTGTCTTTTTAAAATTAAAAGTGGAGGCGGCTCGCTTAGCTCTGACTGGCTAAGGTTCTCTCGCACAAAAGGTGCTTTTTACCTTGAGTAGCGGAGGTTCTTAGACACGAAGAGCTAGCCGCCGGAACTGGATATCAATTAAAAGCGCAAGCGGCTCGCCCAGAATCGCAGGACACTTCAAGCTCTCGATCCAAATATGATTTTTATCTCCAAAACAAAATTTTTTCCATATATTACTCTCTCTAATATTCCCTTAAAAACATAAAAAACTCGCTTACTATGAAATAAGCGAGTCCCAATCTTTTCCCTTTACTTAGTTGTTACATACCTTTTTGAGTCTGCAACAATGTTTTGTAAAAATTCTTCATTTGTCTTTGTTTGACGAAGTTTACGTAAGAAGCCTTCAACAAAGTCTGGTGTATCACGCATTGTTTTACGAATACCCCATAGCTTGTCTAAATGTTCTTTCGGAATTAATAGGTCTTCTTTACGCGTACCAGAGCGACGAATATCAATCGCCGGGAAGATACGACGCTCAGCTAATGAGCGATCTAAATGAAGTTCCATATTTCCAGTTCCTTTAAATTCTTCGTAAATTACATCATCCATACGAGAACCTGTATCAACAAGCGCTGTTGCTAAAATTGTTAAGCTACCGCCCTCTTCGATATTACGCGCAGCCCCGAAGAAACGCTTCGGTCTATGGAAAGCAGCTGGATCAATACCACCTGATAGAGTTCTACCACTTGGCGGAATAACAAGGTTGTAAGCACGCGCTAAACGGGTAATACTATCCATTAGAATGACAACGTCTTTTTTATGCTCTACAAGACGCATTGCACGCTCTAATACAAGCTCAGCTACTTTAATATGATTTTCTGGTACTTCATCAAAAGTAGAGCTTACAACGTCACCTTTAACAGAACGTTCAATATCTGTTACTTCCTCTGGACGCTCATCAATTAAAAGTACAATTAATTCTGCTTCCGGATGATTTGTTGTGACACTGTGTGCAATTTCTTTTAACAGACTTGTTTTACCAGCCTTTGGAGGCGCGACAATTAAACCACGTTGTCCAAATCCAACTGGTGCGATTAAATCCATGATGCGTGTCGGTAACTTTTTCGTTTCCGTTTCCAATTTCATTTGGCGATCTGGGTATAACGGTGTTAATGCAGGGAAATGCACACGCTCTTTTGCTGAATCTGGATCATCTCCGTTTACAGCTTCAACTTGTAATAATCCAAAATAGCGTTCATTTTCTTTCGGAGGTCGTACTTTACCAGAAACCTTATCTCCATTACGTAAATCGAAACGACGAATCTGCGAAGCTGAGATATAAATATCTTCTGAGCTTGGAGAGTAGTTGATAGGACGTAAGAATCCAAATCCTTCTGATTGAATAATTTCTAATACGCCTTCCATGAAAAAGAAACCTTCTTTTTCTGCTCGAGCTTTTAAGATGGCGAAAATCAGCTCTTTTTTCGTTAACTTACTGTAATACGAAATCTTAAATTCTTTCGCAAGCTCGTATAACTCTTTTAATTTCATGTTTTCTAATGCTGCAATTGACAAATTCATTCAGACACCACACTTTAACGTTATTCTCTTTTCACATGGGTAAAGGGAAAAAATACGGAAGGCAAATAAATAATAATGAAAGGCAATAAGTTCAAGTAGATAATATTCACTATTGTAACCCTTTTGTCTAGTTTTAATCAATACGTTGAAACACAAATACAACAAGCGAAGACAAGAAAATTTGTCTTCGCTTGTTATATTTCTTACTTTTTTCTACTCCCCTGATTTTAAGGCCGAATAGATAAGGCATTTCTGCTTGTATTTAATCCAGTTTCAGCAGCTAGAATCTACGGTCATTTAACCCCTTCCTGCGAGGCAAAAAGCGCCTCTACGTCAGAAGCTCCACCCTCCTGCGATTCTGAACGAGCCGCCTCCACTTTTTATTTAATAACCAAATTCGGTTTTTTATTTAAGCTATGACGTCCGTCTACGAAGCGTACTGTGCCTGATTTTGCACGCATAACAAGGGATTGTGTTGTTCCGACGCTACCTTTAAATTGAACGCCTCGTAATAGTTCTCCGTCCGTTACACCTGTTGCTGCAAAGATTGCATCGTCACCCTTTACTAAGTCTTCCATACGAAGGATACGATTTATATCTTCAATACCCATTTTTTTACAACGAGCTAATTCAGCTTCATTTTGAGGAAGAAGCTTCCCTTGGATTTCTCCACCTAAACATTTTAATGCAACCGCAGCTAATACTCCTTCAGGCGCCCCACCAGAACCGAATAAAATATCTACACCGGTACGGTCAAATGCTGTATTAATTGCTCCAGCTACATCTCCATCGTTAATTAACTTAATACGAGCTCCAGCTTTACGAATTTCTTCAATAATTGCTTGATGACGCGGACGATTTAAAACTGTCGCTACAACATCTTCAATATCTTTATTTTTCGCTTTCGCCACAGCACGTAAGTTGTCGATAATAGGTGCGTCAATATCAATTGCTCCAACCGCTTCTGGGCCAACCGCGATTTTATCCATGTACATGTCAGGAGCATGTAACAAATTGCCGTGATCTGCAATTGCAATAACAGCAAGCGCATTCCAACCGCCAGCCGCTACGATATTTGTCCCTTCTAAAGGATCAACTGCAACGTCTACGCGTGGTCCATATCCTGTACCCAATTTTTCTCCGATATATAGCATTGGCGCTTCATCCATTTCACCTTCGCCAATTACAACTGTACCTTTCATCGGAATTGTATCAAATACATCACGCATAGCTGATGTTGCTGCACCATCTGCCTCATCTTTTTTTCCGCGCCCCATCCAACGCGCTGATGATAATGCTGCAGCCTCTGTTACACGTACTAACTCCATAGATAAACTTCTTTCCACGATAATCCCTCTCCTTTTAAGCCTTTATATTTCTGCCGTATTTTGTGAACCTTGTTTTTCTATAAAGTGTACTTCCGTTAGTAGTGATTCTTCGCTCCCCATTAACGGAAGTATCACCACCTTATCCCAATTGGTGAGGGCTAATAATCGGCGTGGGATAACCCACACTGATTAAAGTTTCACTTTATGCATTCTTCATTTCTTCAATTTCTTGCTTTGTCATTTGTTCTCGCCAAATGTTTGCACCAAGCCCTTTAAGCTTGTCTACTATATTTTCGTAACCTCGATCAATATGATCAAGTCCCGTTACTTCTGTAATGCCATCTGCCATTAAACCCGCAATAACAAGGGAGGCACCAGCTCGTAAGTCACTCGCTTTCACCTTCGCACCTTGCAATAAAACAGGTCCAGTCACAATTGCCGAACGGCCTTCTACTTTAATTTGCGCGTTCATACGGCGCAATTCATCAATATGCTTGAAACGTGCGCTGTAAATTGTATCAGTTACAACTCCTGTTCCATGCGCTTTTGTTAAAAGCGTTGTAAACGGCTGTTGTAAATCTGTTGGAAACCCTGGATATACAAGCGTTTTCACATCAACTACTTTTAACTTTCTATTGCCGTTCACTGTAATTTGGTCATCGTTCGTTTCAACTTGAACACCAGCTTCTCTTAGCTTCGCAGTAACGGATTCTAAATGCTGAGGAATAACATTATCAACTGTTACTTCTCCTCCTGACGCTGCTCCTAAAATCATATACGTACCAGCTTCAATACGGTCTGGAATGATAGTGTGGTGACAACCGTGCAGTGAATCCACACCATCAATTCGGATTACGTCTGTACCAGCACCTTTAATACGAGCTCCCATACTCGTTAACAATGTAGCTACATCAATAATCTCTGGTTCTTTCGCTGCATTTTCAATAACAGTTCTACCTTTCGCTCGTACAGCCGCTAGCATAATATTAATCGTAGCTCCTACACTAACAACATCTAAATAAATACGTGCCCCGCGTAGTTCGTCTGCTCTTAAATAAATGGCACCTTGTTCATTTGTAACATGTGCCCCTAACGCTTCAAACCCTTTAATATGCTGATCAATCGGTCGTGGCCCTAAATGACATCCACCTGGAAGCCCAATAACAGCTTTTTTAAAACGGCCAAGCATTGCACCCATTAAATAATAAGAGGCGCGCAATTTTTTCACTTTTCCATTTGGTAAAGGCATCGCAACCATGTTAGAAGGATCGACTACCATCTCTTCTTCCTGCCCATAAGTTACTTTCCCTCCAATTTCCTCTAGTAAATCTCCTAACATTTTCACGTCCGAAATATTAGGAACGCCACCGATAGTTACTGGAGTATCTGCTAAAATTGTCGCTGGAATTAGTGCAACAGCACTGTTCTTTGCACCACTCACGCGAATCGTTCCATTTAAAGCTCTTCCGCCTTCAATTAGCAACTTTTCCATATTGAGCTCCCTTCTTGTGAATGTATTTATCTTCTACTTCTTTATAAGAAGTAGAAGATTCCCCCTTAAGAATCTCAATCACTCTTTCCATCCTGAAACTCAATAAGTAGAAAACCATCACCTGTAGCTCCCCTGCTGTACAAATAGATGAAGATTAACTATTCATCGAATCAAATCCCTCAATTCAGATACTTACCACATTTATTAATAGGACTATGCACATTATTTTCTATATTCGCGAATAAAAAATTTACTTTATAAAATCTTTAGACTTGTTCGCGCTTTCATTATACAACGAAAGGAAACCGTCTAAAAGACTAGACGGTTTCCAAAACGGAATTTTATTCTTACGCTTTACCGTTAGAACCGAACTCACGCATTTTACCAGCAACAGTTGCTTTGATAGCGTCGCGGCCAGGTCCAATATATTTACGAGGATCGTAAACTTCTTGGTCTTTGTTTAATGCTTCACGAACAGCTTTTGTAAACTCAATTTGGTTCTCAGTGTTTACGTTAATTTTTGAAGTACCTAAAGAAATAGCTTTTACGATATCAGCAGTTGGGATACCAGTACCACCGTGTAATACTAAAGGTACGCCAGTGAAGTCGCGAACTTCTTCCATTTCTTTGAATCCTAAGTTAGGCTCACCTTTGTAAGGACCGTGTACAGAACCTAAAGCTGGAGCTAGGCAATCGATACCTGTTGCTTCAACAAGGTGCTTACACTCTGCAGGATCAGCGTAAATTACGCCTTCAGCGATAATGTCGTCTTCTTGTCCGCCAACTGTTCCAAGCTCAGCTTCAACAGATACGTTACGAGCGTGTGCGTATTCTACCACTTTTTTAGTAGTTTCAACGTTTTCTTCGAATGGGTGGTGAGAAGCGTCGATCATTACAGATGTGAAACCTGCATCGATTGCTTCTTTACATTTTTCGAAGCTTGAACCATGGTCAAGGTGAATAGCTACAGGTACAGTGATGTGCATTTCTTCGATTAAAGCTTTAACCATAGCTACAACTGTTTTGAAACCAGTCATATGACGAGCTGCACCCTCAGATACACCTAAGATTACAGGAGATTTTTCTTCTTCCGCAGCAGCTAAGATAGCTTGAGTCCACTCTAAGTTGTTCATGTTGAATTGACCAACTGCGTATTTTCCTTCTAGTGCTGTGTTTAGCATTTCTTTCATAGAAACTAAAGGCATGGTGAATCCTCCTAAAAAACGTTTTTTGTATCCGATAAATTCTTATCGCTGGTAGTATGACCAGAATAAGGTAAAATATGTATATTTACATACCGGACTTCTTTCTACACTCAATAGGATAACAACTTGTACTCAAAAACTCAACCGTATTCACCTGCTCAATAGTCCATGTAAACGCTTTTTTACATATTTTTTATAAAAAATTCATTTTTTACGCCTCTACAGCAAGCTGCTCTCTCACTGCTTGACGAATCTCATCAATATCAAACGGTTTAGCAAAGTGCATTAAAGCTCCTAAATCTTTCGCTTCTTGAATCATATCCAATTCTCCATAAGCAGTCATTAAAATCACTTTAATACTCTCATCAATTTCTTTTACATGTTTTAAAATCTCTATACCATCCATACCTGGGATTTTCATATCTAACACTACTAAATCCGGATTATCCTTTTTCACGATATCTAAAGCTTGAAATCCATTCGCTGCTTGGAACGTCTGATAACCTTCTTTTTGGAACACTTCATGCAATAAAACACGAATGCCATATTGATCATCAACGATTAAAATTTTCCCTTCCATAACTCCCAACCTTTCTGTGTAAGTACAAGATTTAAAGCTTCTTATATCTTATCGGTTTATTTTCGCTACTCTTTGCCAAATCCCTTCCTATTCTTTCTTATTTTACCGTTTCCTATTTTGTTATGCCACCCTACTATTTCCCCTTTCCAAAAAAAATAAGCTATAATGAGAACCAGCTAACACGAAAGAAGGGAGCAACAACATGTTAAAAATTTTCTCAACTCAATTAAGTGGATATTTCTCCAGAATTTCTCAAAAAGAGGAAATGAATATAGAAGATAGCGCTCGTCTACTTGCCCAGGCGTTAGTTGGCGACGGCTTCATTTACTTGCATGGTACAAACGAAATGGAGGGCATTGTTTCAGAAGCATTATTTGGCGCCGAACCAATGAAACAAGCAAAATGTTTAATAGAAAACGGTGAACTGGCGGCAGTGACTTCTGCGGACCGCGTACTTCTTATTAGTCGTTTTTCGACAGATGAAGAAATTATAAAAATCGCGAAAAAGCTTCATGAAGAAGGCCAATCTATCGTTGGAATCTCGGCTATTCAAGAAGATGCTGAATCACTGGAACAATATACAGATGTACATATTGATACAAAGCTGTTAAAAGGTCTTATTCCAGATGATGAAGGTAACCGGTACGGGTTCCCAAGTTTAATTATAGCTTTATTTGCTTATCACGGATTGAAATTTACAATTGATGAAATGTTAAACGAATATTAAAAAAAGCGCCCTATTTCAGGCGCTTTTTTTATTACTTGCTCTCTTTATTCGTAATAGAAGCACTTACGAAGTCATGGAACAATGGTTGTGGACGGTTTGGACGAGATACAAGTTCTGGGTGGAACTGTGCTGCCACGAACCACGGGTGATCTTGTAATTCAATAATTTCCACTAGACGACCGTCTGGGCTTGTACCAGAGAATACAAATCCCGCTTTTTCCATATCTGGACGGAATTGATTGTTAAACTCATAACGATGACGATGACGTTCATATACAACCGGCTCGTTGTAAGCATTGTAAGCATTCGTTTCTTCAGCAAGCTTACATGGGTATAGACCAAGGCGAAGTGTACCACCTAAATCTTCTACATCTTTTTGTTCTGGTAATAAATCGATAATTGCATAAGGTGTGTCAGGATTAATTTCAGAAGAGTTAGCCCCTTCTAATCCTAATACGTTACGTGCAAATTCGATTGATGCAAGTTGCATACCTAAGCAAATTCCTAAGAATGGAACTTTGTTTTCACGAGCATATTGAATTGCAACGATTTTACCTTCTACACCACGATCACCGAAGCCACCTGGTACAAGGATACCATCTGTATCGCCAACTAATTCTTTTACGTTCTCTGCTGTTACGTGCTCAGCGTTTACCCATTTCACTTCTACATCTGTGTCGAATGAATAACCCGCATGACGAAGTGCTTCTACAACAGAAATATATGCATCTTGAAGCTCTACGTATTTACCAACAAGAGCGATTTTTGTTTTCTTAGAAAGGTTACGTACTTTATTAACTAGTGCATTCCAATCTGTCATATCTGCAGCAGGATTGTCTAATTTTAAGTGATCGCAAACGATTTGGTCCATGTTTTGTTCTTGAAGAGCTAATGGAACCGCATATAAAGTATCTGCATCTCGTGCTTCGATAACTGCTTTTGTATCGATGTCACAGAATAATGCAAGCTTGTCTTTCATGTCCTGAGAAACAGGTAGTTCTGTACGAACAACGATAATATTTGGTTGAATACCTAAGCTGCGAAGCTCTTTAACGCTATGTTGCGTTGGTTTTGTTTTCATTTCGCCCGCTGCTTTTAAGTACGGGATTAACGTACAGTGAATGTACATTACATTGTCACGACCGATGTCGCTCTTAATTTGACGAATTGCTTCTAAGAATGGCAGAGACTCAATATCACCAACAGTTCCACCGATTTCTGTAATAACAACGTCGGCGTTTGTTTCGCGACCAGAACGATATACACGTTCTTTAATTTCGTTAGTAATGTGAGGAATAACTTGAACTGTTCCTCCTAAATATTCACCACGACGCTCTTTTTGAAGAACTGAAGAGTAAATTTTACCTGTTGTTACGTTGCTGTATTTATTTAAGTTGATGTCGATAAAACGCTCATAGTGACCTAGGTCTAAGTCAGTTTCTGCACCATCATCTGTTACGAATACCTCACCGTGTTGGTATGGGCTCATAGTCCCTGGGTCTACGTTAATATATGGATCAAACTTTTGAATAGTTACGTTTAAACCACGATTCTTTAAAAGTCTTCCAAGAGATGCTGCTGTAATACCTTTTCCTAAAGACGATACTACACCGCCTGTTACAAAAATATACTTAGTCATGAAAATACTCCCTTCTACTTCGTTGTTATATAATCACCGTTGCAAAGCGCAACGTATGTAGATAACACTGTACCTATCTTATTGTTAGACTCTTTTTATTTTCTAAACAAAAAACAAAAAAGAAAATTGCTCCCCTCATCACATAAAGTAATAAGTAGGGAGCAATTTTCTTTTATATTTACACTTTAAAAGTATTATCGTCCTTTTTTAAAGAGCCCAAAAATGATTCTACATGGACGATAATGAAAAGTCAAGAACTACCGCTCTTCCTCTTCTTCTTCTTCAGTTTCATCATACTCAAGTTCTTCTTCTTCGAAGTCTTCATTATCTTCTTCTAAATCATCAAGATCATCATCTTCATCATCTGCGTCTTCGTCTTCAAGAACCTTGTCCAAATCTTCTACATCTTCTACATCTTCTTCTGTATCTTCTTCTACATCATCATCTTCTTCAATGTAGTCGTCAAAACCGTCCTCTTCAACTTTGCGTTTCTTCTTCGGTTTTGGCTGAGGCAGAATTTCTTCATCAATTTGCTCATATGGGTACCAGCTACGTAGCCCCCAACGATTTTCGCCTAAATTAATGAAACGTCCATCGATGTTTAAATCTGTATAAAATTGTGCGAGTTTCGCATTAACTTGTTCTTGAGATAGTCCCAGCACTTGAGCGATTTCTTGAACCAACTCGTTGAATGTCGTTGCTTGTCTTTTATCCCCTAAAACGCTATGTACAACTTCAATCATTGAACATTCTTTTAGCTCTTCTGGTGAATATTGCTTAAAATTCACTTATGCGGCACTTCCTTTCTTCAAATATAACCTTATATACAACGGTCTGCTTAAAAAAATCCATACTATTCATTATAAACAAAAGTCGCACAAATATGCTACAAAAAAAACGGGAAACTTTTATCCCTCTATTTGCGGGCAATAAAACTCCCATCTCAAAATTCGGATGGAGCAAAGAAGTTAGGTGGGAGCCCTGCTGCCCGTGAACGCCCGATTGGTGAGGGCTAATGATCAGTGGGGGATGAACACCCCCCCCACTGATTAAAGTTTCACTTTATATGGTAATAAAATTATAATTTGTCTATTCCTTATTTCGGAAGCATGTGCGCCCCTTGCATTACATACCTAATTTGCATTTCAGTATATTCTTCGAGCGTATACAGTTTTTGCAGCGCCCAGCGTCTAAATCCCCACATTTGTCCTTGTATGAAAATATTATGTGCAAGAAGCTGTATTTCCTTTTTATTTAGTGTAAATGTCCCATTTTCCGTACACTGCTCTAAAATATTCTCAAACATCCCGACCATTTGAAACTCTTTTTCTAATACATAGGGGAGTGATTCTTTCGGTAAAAAACGTACCTCTTGATACATAATTAATACTTCTTCTTGCAATTCATCCATCACTTTAAAGTAATTCGTTATCGCTATCTTTAAGCTTTCTATACTTCCCTTCTCTGTACACACTACTTCCTCTAACCGCTCTTTTACATGTTCATAAATACTATCACAAACTAAATATAATACATCATCTTTTGTGCGAATATATTCATAAAGTGTTCCGATACTAAATCCAGCCGCTTTCGCAATTTCTCTCGTTGTTGTACGCGGGAATCCTTTTTGCTTAAATAGCTGCACCGCACCTTTAATCATTTGTTCACGCCTTAACGCAACTAATTTTTCATCTTTCACCGACGCATGTACATTATGTTTAACCATGCCTTCACCTCTCTCTATTATTTTTGGAAGTAAAAAGCGTAGGAAAATACCTACGCTTTCGTTCCTACTTCGTTAACATACGAGAAATTACAAGCCTTTGAATCTCTTGTGTTCCCTCATATATTTGTGTAATCTTTGCATCGCGCATATAACGCTCTACTGGATAATCTTTCGTATAACCATAACCACCAAATACTTGTACTGCTTCAGTCGTTACCTTCATCGCTGTATCACCTGCAAATACTTTTGACATCGCTGATTCTTTCCCGTATGGAAGCCCTTCAGATTCAAGCCAAGCCGCTTGATATGTTAAAAGACGCGCTGCCTCTACATCCGTTGCCATATCTGCAAGTTTAAAGCCAATTCCTTGTTGCGCCGCAATTGGCTTCCCAAACTGATGACGTTCTCTTGCATATTCTACAGAAGCATCTAAAGCGGATTGTGCAATCCCGACCGCTTGCGCCGCAATACCATTACGGCCGCCATCTAACGTTTGCATCGCAACTTTAAATCCTTGGCCCTCTTCCCCTAGCAGATTCCTTGCAGGAATACGGCAGTCTTCAAACATAATTTCAGTCGTTGGCGAAGAGCGGATTCCTAATTTACTTTCCTTCTTCCCAACTGAAAATCCTAGCGTATCACTCTCCACAATAAATGCACTCGTGCCGCGCTGCTTCGACTCAGGATCTGTTAATGCAAAAACAACATAAATATCAGCAATGCCGCCATTTGTAATAAAGATTTTCGAACCATTTAAAATGTAATGGTCTCCATCTCGCTTTGCAGTCGTCCTCATTCCACCAGCATCTGATCCAGAGCTTGGTTCTGTTAAGCCATATGCACCAATTTTCTTCCCTTCAGCCATTGGGCGCAAAAACTTTTGTTTTTGCTCTTCCGTTCCAAACTTAAAAATTGGCCATCCAGCAAGTGAAGTATGTGCAGACAACGTTACACCTGTAGAAGCACAAACGCGGGATAATTCTTCAACGGCAATTACATACGCCAAGTAATCGCTTCCAATTCCGCCGTATTCTTCAGGCCACGGAATACCGGTTAAACCAAGCTCTGCCATTTGATCGAATAAAGCGCGATCAAATCGCTCTTCCTCATCACGCTCTGCTGCTGTCGGTGCTACTTCATTCCTTGCAAAATCCCGAACCATTTTTCTTATCATTTCATGTTCTTCTGATAATTTAAAATGCATTCCCGTCTCCCCCTCTGCCTTTTTATAAAGCTCGACTAATTACAAGCTTTTGTATTTCGCTCGTTCCTTCATATATTTGTGTGATCTTCGCATCACGGAAAAATCTTTCTACTGGATAATCTTTCGTATAACCATAACCACCAAATACTTGCACTGCTTCAATCGCAACTTCAACAGCCGTCTTAGAAGCAAATAATTTCGCAATAGAAGCTTCTTTACCGCATGGTAATCCTTGTGCTCTTAGCGATGCTGCTCTGTATACAAGTAATCGCGCTGCTTCTACGCTAGTCGCCATATCTGCAAGTTTGAATCCGAGTCCTTGCTGCGCCGCAATTGGCTTTCCGAATTGCTCACGCTCTTTCGCATAATCAATCGCACATGCAAGCGCCGCTTCCGCGATTCCTAATGCCTGCGCTCCGATTCCAATTCGCCCAACATCTAAATTCGCCATTGCCACCTTAAATCCTTGTCCTTCTTCACCAAGTAAATTCTCGGCCGGCACTTTCATATCTTCAAACGTAAGTTGCACTGTACGAGAACCAAGAAGACCCATCTTATGCTCATCTTTTCCGATGATTAAGCCTGGTGTATCTTTCTCTACTATAAATGCTGAAATCCCGCTTTTCCCTGCATCTGGATTTGTAGACGCGAAGACGATATATGTACTTGCTTCACCACCATTTGTAATAAAGACTTTCGATCCATTAATGATGTAGTGATCGCCCTTTTTTACAGCTCTTGATTTCAAACTACCTGCATCTGATCCTGCATTCGGTTCTGTTAGAGCAAATGCGCCTAAATATTCACCAGTCGCCAGTTTAGAAACATATTTCTGCTTCTGTTCTTCTGTTCCGAAATACAAAATCGGATTCATTCCAACTGACGTATGTACAGCTAAAATTACACCAACCGTTGCGCTTACTTTTGAAATTTCTTCAATCGCTAGAATGTAAGAAATAAAATCCATTTCTGCCCCGCCATATTTTGCAGGCGCTGGAATACCCATTAATCCAAGCTCACCCATCTTTTGCAAAATCTCTTTTGGGAACACCCCTTGTTCCATACTAGGAACAAAGGGAGCTATTTCCTTCTGCGCAAAATCTCGAACCATTTTCCTCATCATTTGTTGCTCTTCAGTAAAATGAAAATTCATGTACTTCGCCTCCGTTTGCTATATATCTTTTTAATAATTTGGTCAGACCACTACTTTAATAAAGGGAGGAATTTATTCGTAAACGTAGAAACCACGACCCGTTTTACGTCCTAACCATCCTGCATTCACATACTTACGTAATAATGGACATGGGCGATATTTACTATCTCCTAATCCTTCATGCAACACTTCCATAATGTATAAACACGTATCTAAACCAATAAAATCAGCTAATGTAAGTGGTCCCATAGGATGATTCATGCCAAGTTTCATTACTTCATCAATCGCTTCTTTCGTCGCTACACCTTCATATAACGTATAGATCGCTTCGTTAATCATCGGTAATAAAATACGGTTCGATACAAACCCTGGGAAATCATTTACTTCGACTGGCACTTTCCCGATTTTTTTCGTAATATCCTCAATCGTTTCGTACACTGCATCATCTGTAGCTAAACCACGAATAATTTCAACGAGTTTCATAACTGGAACTGGATTCATAAAGTGCATGCCGATTACTTTCTCAGGACGTTTCGTTACCGCTGCAATTTCCGTAATTGGTAACGATGACGTATTCGTCGCTAAAATCGCGTGTTCTGGAGCGATTTCATCTAGATTCGCAAAAATTTTCTTTTTAATATCCATTTTCTCAACAGCTGCTTCAATAACAAGATCCGCTTCTTTGACACTATTTAGATCGAGCGTCCATGTAAGACGATTTAAAGTCGCTTCTTTCTCTTCTTCCTTCATACGGCCTTTTTCTACTTGACGGGCTAAATTTTTCGAAATAACAGCTAACCCTCGCTCTAACTGCTCTTGCTTTAAATCTTGCACTTTCACATCATAGCCTGCCATTGCACACACTTGTGCGATACCTGAACCCATTTGTCCTGCACCAATTACAACTATTTTTTGTACACCCATTCTTTCTTCCCCCTTAATATAAGTTGTTAATAAACCAAAAATTTCCTGAACGTAAATTAATGAACCTCAATCATCACTGCATCACCTTGACCGCCACCGCTACAAATAGAAGCAATTCCAAGTCCGCCGCCGCGCTGCTTCAGTGCATGGATAAGTGTAACGATAATACGTGCTCCGCTCGCTCCAATTGGATGCCCCATTGCTACAGCACCACCATTTACATTCAATTTTTCCGGATCAATCCCTGCGATTTCTGTACTAGCAATTGCTACTGCCGCAAATGCCTCATTGATTTCAAATAAATCAATTTCTTCAATTGTCTTACCTGTCTTTTTCAGCAATTCATTAATTGCATAACCTGGTGTTCTTGGGAAATCCTTTGATTCTACTGCAATCGCCGTATGCGCCAAAATTGTCGCCAATGGCTTTCTTCCTTCTTGCTTCGCTCTGTCCTCGCTCATTAATACAAGCGCAGCACCGCCATCATTTAGTCCAGGAGCATTACCCGCTGTTACTGCCGACGTCTTATCAAAAACAGGCTTTAATTTCGCTAATTTTTCAATCGTTGTATCCGCGCGCGGCGCCTCATCCTTAGCCACGACGATAGGATCGCCTTTTCTTTGCTGAATTGTTACTGGTACAATCTCCTCTTCAAAACGACCTTCTTTATGTGCCGAAACCGCACGTTGATGGCTACGATATGCCCATTCATCTTGTGCTTCGCGAGAGATCCCATCCTCTTTTGCAACTTCTCCGCCATAAACACCCATGTGTATACCTGAAAATGCGCATGTTAAACCGTCTGCAACGTTTAAATCGATAACTTCGTTGTTACCCATTCTGTATCCCCATCTTGCCCCTCGTAAAATGTAAGGGCTGTTACTCATCGATTCCATTCCACCAGCTACAATCAGTGATTGATCACCAGTACGAATAATTTGATCCGCTAACGTAACTGCACGAAGTCCTGATGCACAAACTTTATTTACTGTTTCTGTCTGCACTTCCCAAGGAATGCCGGCCGCTCTTGCTGCTTGGCGTGATGGAATTTGTCCTTGTCCTCCTTGGATAACCGTTCCGAATATAACTTCTTCAACATCACTAGCGGAAACGTTCGCTCTTTCAAGCGCTGCCTTAATTGCGATTCCTCCAAGTTCTGTTGCTTTCACGTCTTTTAAAGTTCCTCCAAATTTTCCAACCGGTGTTCTTGCAGCACTTAAAATAACTGTTTTATTCATATTTCTTTCCCCCATTTCTTTTTTTAGCACCGAGCGCTCGCTCGGTATCCTTACGCTTAGAAGAGGTGCAATAATTGCACCTCTTTCTAAAGTTGTATACATGCTTACAAACTACATTGCTTCTTTCTTCTGCCCGATAACAGATCGTTCTAAAATCTCTGTTACATCAAGTGTTTGAACTTTCTCTTCTACTTCCTTCGCTTTCGTCCCATCACTAATCATTGTTAAGCAATATGGACAACCTGTACCGATAATGGATGGTTGCACATCTAGTGCTTGTTCTGTACGGGCAACGTTAATACGAGAACCCGCTGTCTCCTCCATCCACATTAAGCCACCACCTGCGCCACAGCACATTCCTGTTTCGCGGTTACGTGCCATTTCTACAAGGTTCACACCAGGAATTGCTTTCAAAATGTCGCGTGGTGCCTCGTACACTTCGTTGTATCTTCCTAAATAACAGGAATCATGGTACGTAACTGTCTCCTCAATAGCGTGAACAGGTTTTAAGCGTCCTTCTTTCACCCACTGAGCTAACAATTCTGTATGATGATAGACTTCTGCTTGTAGGCCAAAGTCTGGATACTCATTTTTAAATGTGTTATAAGCGTGAGGATCAATCGTAACGATTTTCTTCACTCCTGCTTTTTCAAATTCTTCGATATTTTTTGTTGCCATCTCTTGGAATACGAATTCATTTCCAAGGCGGCGCGGTGTATCTCCAGAATTCTTTTCTTTATTGCCGAGAATCGCAAATGAAATGTCTGCTTCGTTCATTAGCTTCGCGAATGATATCGCAATCTTCTGACTCCGATTGTCATACGAACCCATTGATCCAACCCAGAATAAATATTCGAACTCCTCGCCAGCTTTTGATTTTTCTTTTACAGTTGGAACCGTTACTTCATCATCACCTTGGCGCCATGTTTCACGCTCTTTACGGTTCAGACCCCACGGATTCCCTTGACGCTCGATGTTTGTCATCGCACGTTGCGCTTCTGCGTCCATTTTTCCTTCTGTTAAAACAAGATAACGGCGTAAATCAATAATTTTGTCAACATGCTCATTCATAACTGGGCACTGATCTTCACAGTTACGGCACGTTGTACATGCCCAAATCTCTTCTTCTGTAATAACATCTCCGATTAAACTTGGGTCGTACGCTAGCGCTGTAGCCGCTGATTCTTGTTGTCCTTTTCCAGCTGCCATCATCGCTAACTGATTTCCTTGTGTATTATTAAAAGCAACAACTGGAACCCACGGTGCTTTTGATGTTACCGCTGCTCCTTTATCAGTTAAATGATCACGAAGTTTTAAAATTAAATCCATCGGTGATAACATTTTTCCTGTTCCTGTTGCCGGACACATATTTGTACAACGACCACATTCGACGCAAGAATATAAGTCGATAAGTTGATTTTGTCTAAAGTCTTCAATTTTACCAACACCGAATGTTTCTTGCGTTTCATCTTCAAAATCGATTTTTTCAAGTTTTCCTGGATTTGAAAGACGACCAAAAAATACGTTAACTGGTCCAGCAATTAAATGCGCATGTTTTGATTGTGGTACATAAACTAAAAACGTTAACAAGATTAATAGATGCACCCACCAAGAGAAATAGAACACTGAAATGGCTACGATTTCATTTACTCCTGAGAAAACGTAAGCGATTGCAGAAGCGATTGGTTCACTCCACGAAAGCTCTTCGCCATGCCATATAATTCCCATCCCATTACCAAGTAGCACAGAAATCATTAAGCCACCGATAAAGATAAGGACAAGACCTGATTTGAAATTACGTTTTAAACGAACAAGCTTTTCAACATAGCGTCTATGAAAAGCCCAAAAGACTGCAATTAAAATAACAAGTGTGACAATTTCCTGGAAGAATGTAAATGCAGGGTATAGTGGTCCAAGTGGAAGATGTGATCCTGGTGCAAGCCCTTTCCAAACGAAGTCAATTGCTCCAAATTGGACAAGAATAAATCCGTAAAAGAACATAACGTGAATGATGCCGCTCTTTTTATCTTTCAGCAACTTTTTTTGACCGAAAACATTGACCTTAAGGAGATCCCAACGCTCTTTAAAACGACGATCAAATTCAATCTTTTTTCCTAATTGTATGTAGGCCATCCTCGTTCGTATAAGATATACAAACAAATATCCCGCATAAGTAATAACAGCAATGGCAGCCAGCCAATTAATGATTAGTAAGCTATTCATTTTATGCTACCCCTCTCTTTGTAAGCCCTCTTTCTTTTTTTAGAATCTTCGAAAATATATAATTTTCTGAATTATATCCCCTATTCCCATTATATAATGAGTGAGCATTCAGTCAACAGTTTTTTGTTATACAACAACACATTTTTTAATAAAGCTGTTTATTTAGGTGAAACTATAAAGTGAAACTTTAATCTAGGCGGGGCTGTTCATACCCAATGATTATTAGCCCACACTAATCGGACCTTTACGGGCAGCCCGAATCCCACCCAACTTTCTGGTTTCACCCTAATTTTAAGGTGGGAGTCTTACTGCCTGCAAATAGCGGGATAAAGTAAATTTTTGATTTGTAAAAAAACTGATGGTGAAAAGACCGTGAAGGAGGGAATTTACTTATGTTCTTCTTATCTCTCTTGTTATTAGGCAGCGCTCTCTGGATTACAATTGACCTTTCATATGGGAAAATTGTTCATTTAAAGCGTGTACGTTCTCGTTCTTTCCCTTTACGTCAAAGTGATTTTCGCCTTTATACATACGGAAATGATCTGTACGATGCTCTCTTTACTGATATAAAACAAGCTAAACACCATGTGCACGTTTTATTTTTTATTGTAAAAAACGATGACATAAGTCGTACGTTTTTAAAGTTACTTATCGATAAAGCACAGGAAGGAATTGAAGTAAGACTTTTACTCGACCGGTTTGGAAGTCATTATTTATCAAAAGAAGTGATTTACTCCCTACAAAAGCATGGTGTCTCTTTTTCATTTTGTCATAAAGTAAAATTTCCTTTTCCTTTCTTTTCTGCAAATCAAAGAAACCATAGAAAAATTACAGTTATTGACGGGAAAATTGGTTATATCGGTGGATTTAACATTGGCGAGGAATATTTAGGGCATAATCAAAAGTTAGGATTATGGCGAGATTATCATTTACGTCTTACAGGAGAAGGGATACAAGATTTACAAAAACAATTTTTACATGATTGGCTCGACGATACAGACCAAAATTTATTAGATTCATCTCTTTATTTTCCTATGCAACAACCAGGGACCGTTCTACATCGTTTCATCCCTACTGATGGTGCCTATTTACAAAATACATTTTTACATTTAATCGAAAGCGCGAAAAAAGAACTCTTTATCGGTACACCCTATTTTATTCCTGGAAAAAAAATTATGAATGCATTATTAAAAGCACGAAAACGTGGGGTTCAAATAACTATTCTCGTTCCACAAAAGGCTGATCATGCCCTCGTTCGAGAAGCAAAATTCCCATATTGCCGAAAGTTAATACAAGCTGGTTGTAATATTTACGCTTTTCAGCAAGGATTTTTCCACGCAAAAATCATTATAGTAGACGATCATATTTGTGATATCGGAACTGCTAATTTCGATATGAGAAGTTTATATATTAACCATGAAATCAATTGCCTTTTATACGATAAATATTTCATACAGGAAGTAAAAGGTAAATTCGAGGAAGATTTAGGACGCTCCTCATTACTTTCCTTTGAAGATGTCAGCCCTCTCTCCATGATCGACAGAGGAAAGGAATGGATAGGAACGGTACTCGCATTCTTTTTATAGAGAAATTTCAAGAGCCAAAGAGGTGCATCACATATGATAATTCGATTTGGATATGTCTCACATGCTACGGCATTATGGGACTGTTCGCCTGCCAAAACAATAACATTTACAAGCTGGAAAAAACTAAAAAAACAAGAACGTGAAGATAAATTATATAATGTTACACTGCAAAATCTAGAACACACAATACGCATCCTTCATTACAATATTGCACACGAAATTCCATTATATCGTTTATCATCTTCTATCGTCCCGCTTGCAACACATCCTGAAGTTGAATTTGATTACATTCAAATATTTGCTCCACTATGGCGTAAAATAGGAGCATTAATTCAAGAACACAATTTACGCGTAAGTTTTCATCCCAATCAATTCACACTATTTACAAGCGACAAATCACATATTACAACTAATGCGATTACAGATATGACCTATCATTATAACGTGTTAAATGCTATGGGAATTGCAAATTCTTCCTACATTAATATCCATGTAGGTGGTGCGTATGGAAATAAGGAGAAGGCAATCGAACGTTTTCATGAAAACATACAAAAACTTCCTTACCATATAAAAAGACAAATGACTCTTGAAAATGACGATAAAACATATACAACTTCTGAAACTTTGGCTATTTGTCAAAAAGAAAAAATCCCTTTCGTGTTCGATTATCATCATCACATAGCGAACCTTTGTGGTGAGCCGCTAGAAGAGTTACTTCCTATGATATTTGAAACTTGGTCACATACAAATATCCCACCTAAAGTTCATATTTCTTCTCCTAAATCAGAAAAAGAATTTAGGGCCCACTCAGATTATATTGATTTAGAATTTATTAAACCCTTTTTGCACATTGCAAAAAAGGTTGACCGTGATTTCGATATTATGATTGAAAGTAAACAAAAGGATTTAGCACTTCTCCAATTAATAAGTGAAATCTCTTCAATAAGAGGAATAAAAAGAAAAAATGGCGCAATGTTACAATGGTAATTTGTAACATTGCGCTATTTTTTCAAAAAAAAGTAATTTTTACAGTAAAAAACATCTCCATTTGTATGCTATTATTTAAATTAGCATTTTCCCCCTGTGATTCAACTTTATTGAAACGGAGCCATTATATGATTAATCAAAAAAAATATGTACAATTTGTCATGATGTATATTATTATATTTTCTCTTTGGATATTCCTTATCCCTAAGGACTTGAATATAAAAGAAATTGGAATTCTCTTCTTATTTTGTTTTGCTGCACTCTTTTCTTGTTATTGTTTATATAAAGCAATTAAAAAAATGAAGCGCGGTGATAAACTATTTTGGGTTTTACTACTATGTACTTGCCTATGTGGACTAACTATGGAAATAACTTTATTTCTTCATTCTCTTTCTATTTATGATCAAGTCATATTTTCATATAGAGCACTACCTTTTTTCATCGTACAATATATTTTGCTCTTTTCTGGCTTTGCTATAAAGTTCATAAAACATTACTCCATTAGAGGTCTTGCTCAATTTTCATTCGATAGCATCTTTATTGTTATTATGAATATTTACTTTACCTTAACCTTTATTTTAGACATTTCAAGCTTTCGTATGTTAACAACAGATACGTGGGTTTTAATTGGATATTTTATTGCACAATCATTAGTAATTTACGCCGTTATTAGCTTATATAGAAGAGAACAGTATTCTTCTAGTAGAATCTCATTAATTGTCGGCTTCACTATCATACTTGTTTACGGATATATACACCTGTTCCAGTTAAGATCAGGAATGGAAACTTCTTCTGAAGTCTCTTATTTAATACATACTGCTTCAATTTTATTAATCGGTTTATCGTCCATACTATACATTTTAGATAAACCAATGCAACATGAAACTAAGACTAAATATTATCGATTCGATTATGTACGCTTTATATTACCTTATTTTAGTATAATCATTACTTTTTCCTTTATTGTCATTCAGCCTTGGGATGATAAATTCATGTTAATCGGTCTCGTATTATCACTTATCTTATTATTCCTACGACAACTTTACATGTGGAAAGATAATCAAGTATTAATCGATACGTACGAACAGTTGACTACACAACTAGAAGGTAAAGTTGAAGAAGGCGCATCTGCACTATCAAAAAGTGAACAACGTTATACATCTTTATTCGAGGATCATCCTGATGCTGTTTTTTCTTTAAATATGAACGGGATTTTTCAACAATCTAATAAGGCTTGCGAAAGTTTATTTACAGCCTACTATTGTGAAGTAACGAGCTATTCTCTTCTACACTTCATTGATCCAAAAGATCATAAATTATTGAAGAAATCCTTGCAAATTACAAAAGAAGGTGGACCACAAACTCTAGAAGTTCGTACAAAAGAAAAAGAGGGCTATTATTATTACCTTCACATTACACTCATCCCGACTTTTATAAATAAAGAAGTTGTTGGGATGTTTGGTATAGCACGTGATATTACAACTTTATATGAAAAACAAAAACAAGTAGAACATTTGGCTTTCCATGATGCACTTACAGGACTACCGAATCGCCGGAAATTCGAAAAAGATTTAAAAACGATTTTAAATACAGCTCAAAACAACACTAATGACGTTGCGGTCATGTTCCTCGACTTAGATCGATTTAAAAAAATTAACGATCGACTCGGCCATGATGTTGGGGATCTATTATTAATTGAAGTAGCAAAAAGATTACGTGGATGTTTGCGTTCTAAAGATATCGTTGCCCGCCAAGGCGGAGATGAATTTACGATTCTATTACCAGATATGTACTCTGAAAAAAGTGCTTCTTTTATAGCTGAACAAATTTTAACTATCTTAAATAAGCCTTACTTTATTAAGGATGAAGAACTTTCTGTTACACCGAGTATCGGAATTGCAATGTACCCTGACTACGGAACCGATGTAACCGAATTAATGAAAAATGCAGATATGGCTATGTATCGAGCAAAGGCAAATGGAAAAAACAGATTCGTTTTCTTCTCAAAAGAAATGAGTATTGCTCAAAATGAAATACACTTCCTAGAAGGTGAGCTTTCAAAAGCACTACAACAAAATGAATTTTTCCTTGAATACCAGCCACAAGTAAACACAAAAACAAAACAAATTATCGGTTTTGAGGCGTTAATTCGTTGGAAACACCCAAAACTCGGGATTGTATCACCTGCCCAATTCATCCCTCTAGCAGAGGAGACAGGATTTATTATTGAACTTGGTAATTGGATTTTACGTACAGCCTGCTTAGAAGCAAAAAAGTGGCATAACCAAGGATTTTCAAACTTAAAGGTTGGTGTGAATTTATCTGTTGTTCAATTTAATCACGCAGATTTAATATCAACTATTTCAAAAGTCTTGGAAGAAACAGAACTAAAGCCGGAAGCGCTAGATATTGAGATTACGGAAAGTATCGCGATTAATCAAAATCATTCTGTAATTGCTAAACTAGAAGAACTTCAAAATCTCGGTATTCAAATTTCAATTGATGACTTTGGAACTGGTTATAGTTCTTTAGCTTATTTAACGAAATATCCAATCAATACATTAAAAATTGCTCGAGAATTTATTTGTGGAATTACAAATAGCCCTTTAGAAGAAGCGATTATCGCTTCCATTATTACGCTATCAAAAGAATTAAATTTAAAGGTTATTGCGGAAGGTGTAGAAACAGAAGAACAATGGAAGTTTTTACACGAGCAAAACTGTGACCACATTCAAGGATTCCTCTTTAGCAAACCTGTTTCTAGTAAAGATGTTTGGATGTTACTCCACAAAAAAACAACCGTCTAAGTAAGACGGTTGTTTTTTTTAATATTCAAAAGGTAGATCTGCAGCTAATTGTACCTCTTGATCGTTATGAGAAATTACTTGGCTTTTCTCTAAAGCTGTATCCCCTAGTGAAATACCCCATGCCATCGCTAACGTTAATAGACTACCAATAAGTAGTTTCTTCATATTCCATCACCCACGTTTTTTCTTTTAATATATCATGAAAATTTATCCATATCATATGCAATTATGCATATCCATTTTTTAGGCTGTTTATCTACTGATTTTATTTGCGAGCGCTTCTTTATATGCATGCATTTCTAATATATCAAAAAAGAAACTTGCCTTTTTATATGCATCTTCAATCTCTGCCCCATCGTACTCCAACTTCCCTAGGCATTCACCTCTTTGATAATATAGCTGTCCAATTAATGCCATACTATTAATTCGGCACGATATTTCAATCGCTTTATTTACTTGATAAAGTGACTCTTCATATTGATCATCTAAGTATAATGCTTTTGCATGATTATACCTTACCTTCACGTCAAATTCTTCATTATCATGCAATGCCTCTAATTGTTTTAATATATCTTCAAATAACTCAATGCTCTTCTTAAAATAGCTATTTTCAGCATAAATATTTGCAATTGCATTTTCTATATAAAGATTTTGATACATATCTATCCCAGTTAATTGTTGATTTAGTAGCTTTTTTAACTCTAGAATACAATATTCATAATCAATCTTCTTCAACACATACGCAGATACATGATATTGCCATTGAAGAAACTGCTGAAACTCAGGGTGATATTCTTCCTTTTTCAGTTCATTCCATACTTTATTATAAATTTCTTTATATTTCTTTTGCTTACAAAGTACAATAATTTGATCTTTAAACTGCTTTTTCTTCTCAATATCGGAATAAATGAGTACCTCATAAAAATGAATAATGGGAACTTGTAATTTCGCCGCAATACCTTGCAATATATCCATACTTGGGTATACCGCGCCCGATTCAATTCTGCTCACTTCCGATTGATGACATACATTATCGGAGAGTTGTTTCTGTGTCAATCCTCTCATTACCCTAATTTTCTTTATTTCGCTTCCTAATTTTTCTGCATGCATACTTACTCACCATCCCATTATAACAATCTAATTTTTTTAAGTTGTCATACCACTACAATAATGTGAATTCGACAATTTTTGATATGAAATAATGCATAATATATATAAAATTCGGCAAATTTCTCATACAATTCATCTCACATACACAATACAAGATTAGGAGTGTTATAGATGAATTATAGAAAACTTGCTAGTGCTTTCGTTACATTCGGTCTTCTTTGTCCTTTATCAACAGAAGTTATTCACGCTCAAGAATTAGATAAAAATGAAGTGAAAGTTGAAATTGCTCAGCCTGGTTTAACAATCGGAAAATTAACACAACCTCAAAACGATACAAAAGAGAATATTGCTAAAAAGTATTTAAAAGGTGAGGTAAATGGGGCTAAAGCTCAACAAGAGCAAGTTACTACTGAAAAGAATGTCGATTTTCAACCTACAAATAAAGAAACAAAAGAAAATCAAACCGAATTACGCCTTGCACAAACATACAAAAACTATAAAGTATATGGTCAAGATCTCATTGTAAAAGTAGATAAAAACGGAATAATTACAACTGTTAGTGGTAAAGTTGCCCAAAATTTAGACCAACAACTTAATCTTACTATAACAAATTTTTTGTCGAAAAATGAAGTAAAATCTAAATTATGCAATATACTTCAAATTCCAAGTGATGCGACAGAAACAGAATTTTCTAGCGAAACGGTAGTTTATAAGAAAAAAGATGGGCACTATACATACGCAACGGTCCTTACATTTACTTATGAAAACAATGAACAAGTTATAAACGGAAATGCAATCATGGACTTACAAACTGGTGAAGTACTTTTCCAAGAAAAGTTCATTAAAAATAAAGAGAATAAAACTATTAATCAAATAACAGCACCTAAACTATCACCAGTGAAAGAACAAGGAACTGGGAAAAATGCACTACAAGAAAATGTATTATTTAATATCGCAAAAGGTACTGACGGAAAATTTTATTTAGCTGATTTATCCCGTGGAAATGGTATTTATATTTATAACGCAGACTATGCTGACTCTCTTGGTGGCGATAGCCAAGCCGGTTATCCAGGGACACTTATTTCAAGTACCACTTCGAACTTTGCAGATAAAGAAGCAGCTGGCGTTATGAAAAATATGAGTAATATTTACGACTATTTTAAGAAAGAACATAATCTAAAAAGTTACGATAATAAAGATTCAAAAGTTGTTGCTAGCGTCCACGGATTTGATTCTACTGAAGTTAGTGATGGTGTAAAAGAAAACTATGTAAATGCGTTTTGGCATCCAGGTTGGAATCAAATGGTCTTTGGTGACGGTCTAAACGGGAAATTAACATCCGCTCTTGACGTAACAGCCCATGAATTTGGACATGCTGTATTTAGTGGTACGACGAAAAATAAAATTGTGCGATATCCAAGTGCTGAAACATCTGCGCTAAATGAAGGTTTAGCAGATTTTTGGGGTACACAAATAGAATATTACGTAAAGAAAGATAAAGGGAATTGGATTATGGGTGATACGTTAGGTGGTCTAACAATTCGTGACATCCCAGGGGAAATTGGTGACGGCGGCAACAAACTATATACAAACTTACAAGATTTCTATAATGACGGAAATGATCAAGAGTCGCACGTAAATTCTGGTATCATTAGTCACGTATTATATCAATTAGCTGAGGGTAAGACATATAACAATGTTGCTGTTCAAAAACAAGGCAATGAAAAGGTAAGTAAAGTTGTTATGCGGGCATTGCAAAACTACGCAACTTCAGCTGAAGATTTTGAATCACTTCAGTCCCACATCGTACAGGCTGCAAAAGATTTATACGGAAATGCTGTATCAAATGAATTTGCAAAAGCATTTGAAGCACATGGTTATAAACCATTACAAAAAGTAAATAGAGTAATAGAAGTACAATAATAAAAAAGAAGTTTACCGTTTGTAGGTAAACTTCTTTTCATATCCATCCCTTTTCTTCCGCAATTGTAATTGCCTCAATTCTATTTTTCGCGTCGAGCTTCGTTAACACTTCGGAAATATAATTACGTACTGTACCAGGTGAAAGATAAAGTGTTTTCGCAATTTCATTTGCTGTCTTTCCTTCTTTCGCAAGTAACAGCACTTCTTTTTCACGATCTGATAACGGATTTTGCTCCTGCCATAAACCAAACATTAAATCTTGTGAAACCTCTCGTTTTCCCTTCATTACATTACGAATTGCTGCGGCTAAATCTTCACTCGGGCTATCTTTTAACAAGTATCCGTGCACACCAGCTTTCATCGCCCTTTCAAAATACCCCGGCCTTGCAAATGTTGTTAAAATCATTACTTTACAATATGATTTTTCTTTCTTTAACGTTTCAGCAACATCTAAACCACTTTGAATTGGCATTTCAATATCCATAATACTTATATCGGGTTTTAGCGATTCGATTAATTTTAGCGCCTCTTCCCCGTTCGCTGCTTGCCCAATTACTTCGATATCATCTTCTAGATCAAGCAGGGCTCCTAATGCACCACGAAGCATCCGTTGATCTTCCGCAATAATAATTCGAATCATGCCCTCACCTCATCTTTTCCTGTTCTAATGACAACTGGGACTTTCACTGTTAATAGCGTCCCTGGATTTATCGTATTTAGTTCAACAAATCCATCAATAAGAGCAATTCGCTCTTTCATACCGCGGATACCGTTTCCATCATGATTTTGATCCTCTAAACCGATACCATTGTCTTCTACTGTTAAGATTAATTCACCCTGTGATTCCAATACAGAAACTGTACACCGCGATGCCTTACTATGCTTTACAACGTTCGTAACAGCCTCACGTAAACACATCCCGACAATATTTTGTTCAATTGGTGATAACGAACTTGAACTTGCTTCCTGCTTTATTTCCAATTCAATATTAGCTGCTTGTAAGATTGCTTTTATTTGCTCAAGCTCTTCTTCTACTGTAATCATGCGCATATCAGAAATTAATTCCCTCAGCTGCTTTAAAGCGGTACGAGATGTTTGTGTAATTTCCTTGGCTTCCACACTTGCACGCTCTGGATTTTTTACGATTAACTTCTCAACAAGCTGGCTTTTTAACGTAATAAGGGATAATGTGTGGCCTAACGTGTCATGAAGATCTCTTGCAATTCGCTGCCGTTCTTCCCGTTTTACTAAATCTTTAATTTGCTCGTTTGCTTCGTTTAATTGGTTCTTTAACATCTTTTTCTGATTAAAATTACGCATTCCAAATGGTGTAAGTAGCATTAAAATAAACATTGGAACTATATTCACTAAATTTTCCGGTGTTAGTTGATTCATATTTACAAATACAAATGCTCCGAGCATTACAACTAACAGACATAGTAGCACTCGAAATACTTTTTTACTTGGCGCAAAGCCCATCGCACTTGCCGTAAAAAAGCCAAAGAATATCATGAAAGGATTATAAAATATGGCAAATAAAAAGGTTAATATCATTTGAATACACGCCCACAAAACGAACGTCTTCTGAACAAAATAAAGTTGACGGTATGTGATAATGAATACTATCAACATACCGAGCCCCATTACAAGCTTCCCCCCTGATACTTGTGTTAAATTATAAATTGGAAATAACAGATACACTAACCACATATACGGGAAGAAACCCATATGTTTCGGAAAAATCTCAATCCTCTTCTTCTCTATCATTTATACCGCTTCCTGTCTTTTTCTTATATATATTGATACTACAACAAATATAAGGAAATAACCTCCTAGTACCGCGATATTTTCCCATCCAATTGATTTTCCAGCTACAATATCCCATGCCCCGCTTCCGAAGTGATATGTTGGTGTCCATTCACCGATAGATCTTAATATTTTTGGAAATATTTCAATTGGCATCCATAAGCCGCCAAGAATTGCTAAACACATATTTAAAATATTGGCTAAACCAGCTGCTGCATCCGCCTTCTTAATTGAACCTATTACTGTTCCAAGGGCTAAAAATGGTGTCACGCCTAGTAATAGCCATAATCCTGCACCAATCCATTGGCCTATCGTTAACTCAACATTATTAATTAATATTCCTGCCATAAAAATAACTAAGATTGAAAAAGCATTCACTACTGTTTGAGCAATAATTTTAGCTGCTAAATATGCCCCCTCTGGAAGCGGTGTAATTTTTAACAAATGTGTCCATCCTTGCCCTTTTTCCTGAGAAAGTCTCACACCAAAACTAAAAAGGGCAGTCCCTACAATACTGAAAGTCGCCATTGAAATTAAATAATGTGCTTTCCATGCATCTCCGTTTTGCGGGACTTGAACAACATTTGTAAAGATGTAATAAAACATAACTGGCATTAATAATGAGAAAAAGATGAATAATTTATTGCGGAACGTACGTAAAACCTCTATTTTACATTGCATCCATAATGCTCTCATGCGATTTCCTCCTTCTGATTTGCGACAAACTGTTCAAATGCTTCGTCCAGACTTCCGCGCTCAACTGCAATATCCATAATAGGTAAATCTTTCTTAAATATTGCTCGCAATGTAGCATCTGTATCATCCGTCTTTAAAATAATACGCGCTTCATGAAACTGCACTCCCGTCACATGTGGCAATCCTTTTAATAACGCTGTTGGTATTTTCTCTGCTGCAACAAACGAAACTGTTTTTTGTGAGATTGTCGCTTTCATTTCATCTGGCGTACCATCTGCGATGATCTTTCCGTTCGCAAATAATAAAATCCGATCCGCTAAAGCATCTGCCTCTTCTAAATAGTGCGTCGTTAAAATAATCGTTTTCCCTTCACTTGCTAACTTTCTAATCGTTTCCCAAAATGTTTTTCGAGACGTAATATCCATTCCAACTGTCGGCTCATCTAAAAATAACAACTCTGGATTTCCTGCAAGTGCCAGTGCAAAATTTAACCTTCTCTTTTGGCCACCCGATAATTTCTCACATCTTTGCTTTCGCTCTGATTCTAAATTTGATAACTGAAGTAATGTTTCTTTCGCTACTGGATTCGTATAATAACTACGGAATAACTCGATTGCTTCTTCTACCGTGATACTATCAATCACACTTACTTCTTGTAGCATCGCACCGAGGCTATTACGAACATCTCTGTGCTTCGGACTCTTTCCAAATATAGAGACATTCCCCTCTGTCGGATCTTTTAATCCGAGCATCATTGAAATTGTCGTTGTTTTCCCCGCACCATTTGGACCGAGTAATGCTACTATTTGCCCTTTATTTACATGAAATGAAACGTTATTTACTGCTTTTTTATGTTTAAATGTTTTAGAAACACCATTTACTTCAATAATCTTTTCCATCTCTCCACCCCCGCCGTTTCTTATATTTACATTGTATTCCTTGGAAAAGTTAGGAAACAGTATGATGCGTCATGACATCAATATGACAATTGTCATGTATTCTCTATGAGCAGAATCACCCCGCATACCGCACGTAAGTAGCAGGAGCAAAATAAACATGATACAATCGGATAAGATATCTATTCGAGGAAGGACAGTGGTTTTCATGATTATTCGTAATGAACAAGATTTAGAGGGTTTACGAAAAATCGGCCGCATCGTTGCACTTGCACGCGAAGAAATGAAAAAGCAAGCGAAGCCAGGTATGACAACGAAAGAGCTAGATTTAATTGGTAAAAAGGTATTAGATGAGCACGGTGCTATGTCAGCACCTGAAAAAGAATATAAATTCCCAGGCGTAACTTGCATTAGTGTAAATGAAGAAGTTGCTCACGGTATTCCAGGAGATCGCGTATTAAAAGAAGGCGATTTAGTAAACGTAGACGTATCAGCAGCACTTGACGGTTATTATGCTGATACGGGTATTTCATTTGTTCTTGGTGAAGACGAAGAAAAAGAAAAGCTTTGCCAAGCAGCTGTTGATGCTTTTTGGGAAGCAATGAAAAAAGTAAAAGCTGGATCAAAACAAAATCAAATTGGTCGTGCTGTTTCTAACTTTGCACATAAAAGTGGATATAGCGTTATTCAAAACTTAACTGGTCATGGTATCGGTCTTAGCTTACACGAAGCTCCGAACCACATTTTAAGCTACTATGATCCAATGGATAATGCTCTTCTAAAAGACGGCCTTGTTATCGCTGTAGAGCCATTTATCTCTATGAAAGCGGATCATATTATCGAACGCGGTGATGACGGCTGGACATTCGTGACACCAGACAAAAGCCTTGTTGCACAATGTGAACATACAGTTGTCGTAACACGTGGTGAGCCAATAATTTTAACAGAAATATAATACAAAAAAACGACTGTTTTGTAGATTGATTCTACATAAAACAGTCGTTTTTTCACTTTTGGAAAATATATGAAATACTGTTGAACTCTTTATCATTTAAGTATATAATCTTTAGCGAAGGTTATTTAGGCTTATCTTTACTAAAAAGATATTGTCGCTAAGAAGTAACGTACCTTCTTTTTTATTATTTAAAACAGTTTCAAAAATGACCGTAGTAACGGATTAGTCGAATATTCTGTAATTCTTATATTCCTCTAACAGTGTAAGAAACAATCGTATTTCCACTTCGGTCCACTAATCGTAAAACTCTCTTTAGACAAAACAGATGACTATTTTCAAAGTACATATTCTCTTCATTCTGACCAAAATCAACCCTATCTAGATTTTTATTTCCACATAACCTTAAGGCAAAAACAAGCCTTCACAAAGGGATACATTACTTTGGTTAGCATGTATCGTAAAACTTACCTTTATAACCATTCTTTTTATTTGATTTACATGAAAACTCTCACCTATAAAGGGCTGATATCATTTTTATATCAGTATTTTTTTCGGCATTTTTTGTCGAATTGTGTATATTTCCATATAAATGTGTAAATATACATTTTGTTTTACGTTAAATAACACTACATTGAATATCATTTTTTTGTCGGAGAGCGCGTATAGAAATGGAGGGATAGTAAAAACAAATCGCTTATAACAAATACTTTTAATATTCCCTTTGTTCATGTGGAATAAGCCCCCAATGGACAAAGGGATGCTCAGAGGAGGAACAATGAAAAAACTTTTCAATATATGTTTAACTGTATTCGTACTATTTTCGCAGCTTGCTAGTTTTCCATACAATCAAGTACGAGCGGAAACCTTAACAGGAGATTCATTATTTGACACTGTTGAAATGAAAGATGCAACTAATCATATTATTGACGAAGCAAAAAATCCTAACAACTTAATAAAGATAGGATCAACTATTCAAGTTGAATACGCTTGGTCAATAAAAGATCAACAAGTTGTACATGCAAACGATACCGCAGTACTTCAAATACCACTTGCATTAAAAGTATCTAAAGATTCGCAAGGGAATTTAGTAGCAGATCAAAAAAATATTGGTCAATATTTTATAACAGCTAAAGATAATAAATTAAAGCTAATATTTAATGATCAAGTAGAAATTTCAAAAGGTGCTAAAGGAAAAATTAAACTTGATACTGTATTTAATCCAACTTTAAAAACTGGAGAAAAATCAGTTCAAATCGCTTTTCCTCTAGGAACAATGCTTCATCCTATTTCAGTTCCTGTTCAAGTAGAAGATTCTAAAGAAGATGTAACCAAACAGGATACTAATAAACAAGCGCAAGATCCAGTAGCTAAACCTGTTACTGGTAATCCGGAACAAGATCCAGCAGCTAAACCTGTTACTGATAATCCGGAGAAAAATCCAGCAACTAAACCTGTTACTGACAATCCGGAACAAGATCCAGCAGCTAAACCTGTTACTGACAATCCGGAACAAAATCCAGCAGCTAAACCTGTTACCGACAATCCGGAACAAAATCCAGCAGCTAAGCAAGCCACTGACAACTCAGAACAAAAATTAGCAAGCAATCCTGCTGAGAATACAAATTCAGGTCCAAAGCAAATAACAACAAACATTTTAACGGGTGTAAAGTTAACGGACAAAGACGGAAAACCATTTACAGAGGATAACCGTCCAAGTACAGATTCCCCTGCCAATATTGAGTTTACATGGGAACTTTTAAAATCGATGAATGTCAAAAGTGGAGATTACTATATTTTTGATCTTCCTAAACATTTTAAGATTTACAATACAATTAACAGTCCTTTATACGATAGCGAAAACAACACAATTGGAAACTTTACTGTTACAAAAGAAGGAAAGGTCACAATGACATTCAACGATTATGTTGAAGAACATCCAGATCTTGTTGGTAACCTACAATTAAAGACAGAATTTAATAAAGCTGAAATTAAAGGTACAACAACACAAGAAATTCCTTTCCCAATTAAAGATAAAGATGTTTCTATTACAGTTGACTTTAAGCCTAATGTCCAAACAGCTACGAATAAAAAAGGGTTACCTGATAGGCCAATTAATACAAATGAAATTAATTGGACAGTAGAAATGAATAAAACGAAAGATAAGCTTATAAACGCTGTTTTTAAAGATACTATCCCACAAGGTACAAACTTAAATAAAGATTCTATTAAAGTTTATTATTTAGAAGTTGATGTTAATGGGAACGCAACACGTGGTGCAGAAGCTGATCCAGCAGATTACAAAATCACTTCATCGGATGGTTCAAAATTGGAGATTGCTTTTAAAGATAACATCGATAAAGCATACCAAATCGAATATACCACAAAAATTACTGATGAAAATGTTGAAAATTTCCAAAATAACGTTACGATAACGAGTGATAATCAAAAGCAACAAAACGCAAGCTCTACTGTAACGGTTTCTCGTGGTACACATTTAAACAAAACGAGTAAATATGATCCAAAGACGCAAATGATTGAATGGACAATTACTTACAATGGTGATCAAAGAGATATCAAAAAAACAGATGCAATTTTAAAAGATGTTTTTGACGCTGCACATGTACTAGATGAAAATTCTATTGTCGTGAAAAATGCTTCATATGATGATAAAGGAAAGCTTGTAACAGGAGACGCTGTTACTAATTACACTGTAAGTAAAAAGAAAAATGGATTCGACCTACAGTTTAATGAGGATATTAATAGTGCTTATGTAATTACCTATAAAACAAAGCCAACTGATAACGTCATAACAGATGGAAAAGTAAAAAATACAGTTACAGCTGATAATGGTTCAAGTAAAGAAAATGAAGCCGGCTTCAAGCAGCAAAACATTATTAAATCTAATAATAAAGCTGAAACAAACTACAAAGACAAAACAACAACTTGGACAATTATAGTAAATAATAACAACTATCCATTAAACAACGCGACCATTACGGATACCTTTGATCATGGTGGATTGCAATTAAAAGATAAGAAACTAGAAATTAAAGACGGAGATTATACTCTTCAAGCTGGGACTGACTATGTTTTAGATGTGACGGATAAAGGTTTCAACATTACTCTTATAGGTACATATCAGTCTAATATGACAAAGACATTAGTCGTAAAATATACTACAGACTTTGATTATACAAAATTAGAAAGTGGCCAAACTTCATTTAAAAATACAGGTAACTTATCTTGGATAGATACCGATTCTAAGCCACAATCAAATAAAGATGCAGCGAATTTTGATCCTGATACTTTCACAAAGGCGAATGGGTATAAATACGGTTCTTATAACGCCCAAATAAAGGAAATTACTTGGATAATAGGCTTCAATTATAATAATGTTGAGATTAAAGATCCTTATGTCATAGACGTAATAAAAGATAAACAAAAGTTAGTACCAGGATCCATTGAAGTACGTGACATGATTTTAAATGGAAGCCCGGATAATGCAAGACCTGGTAATGCTGTACCAACTGAGCAATATGAACTTGAAGAACCTACAGATAAAAATAACAGCACCCTAAAGGTTCATTTCAAACAATCAATTAATTCACCTTATTATATTATCTTTAAAACAAGCCTTGATGGTGAGCTTATCCAAGCTACCTACAACAACGAGGCCGATTTAAAAGATGGCTCTAAAATTGTTAACACTCTTAAAGGTGATGCTCAAGTAAATAAAGGTGGTAGCTTTGTTACAAAAAAAGCTATACAAGATGACAACTATATTAATTGGAGTATTGCAATTAACGAAAGCCAATCAACCATTGCAGACGCAGTTGTAACAGACGATCCAACAGACAATCAGGTACTTGTGGAAGATTCATTCCACTTATATCCTACAACTGTCGATCCATATGGAAATTTAACAAAAGATACAGTAAATGAATTAAAACAAGGAACAGACTATAAGTTAAAGATCACAACAGACAATAATACCGGAAAGCAACATTTCGAAATTGCCTTCTTGAAAAAAATTGATCGAGCTTATATTTTAGAATATCGTTCACTTATTAATGCAGACGATAAAGAAAAAGTAAGTAATAAAGCGAAAATCGCAGGCAATAAGTTAACAGTAACAAATACAGAAACTACCGAAACGATTGAAGTACGAATGTCTTCCGGTTCGGGCGGAGGATCTGCTACCAAAGGCCGCGGAAACCTTGAAATTATAAAGGTTGATAACGACAATAAGAAAGCACCATTGGCCGGAGCAGAATTTACTTTATACGATCGTACAGGGAAAACCGTTATCCGTAAAATAACAACAGACAAAGACGGGATTGCTAAATTTAATAACTTAAAACGCGATAAATATTTATTAAAAGAAACAACAGCTCCTGAAGGCTATGTAATTAGCTGGGATTTAAAACAAGGGAAAATTGTTGAACTTGGTACACAAGAGACTACAACATATACACTTGCAAATAAGAAATTTGTCGGGAAAGTAGTTTTAACAAAGTCTGATGACCTGAATAAAAACGTAACACTGCAAGGTGCCGTTTTCACACTACTTGATAAAGACAAAAAAGTAATTCCAGAACACAAAGAATTAACAACAAATAATAACGGACAAATTATTATAGATGAATTAAAGCCAGGAACTTACTACTTACAAGAAACGAAGGCTCCTGAGCATTATCAACTAGATAGTAAACTTATTCGCTTTACTATCTCTGAAGATCAAACGACAGTAGTGAACCGAACTGCGACAAATAGTTTAACTAAAGGATCTGCTCTTTTAACAAAAGTTGATAATCATAATAAAGCTTTAGCAGGAGCAGAGTTTACTGTTCAAGATCGCAACGGAAAAAATATTCCTGGATATGAGAAATTAACAACAAATGAACATGGACAAATCGAAGCAAAAGATTTACGTCCTGGTAAATACCAATTTGTCGAAACAAAAGCTCCTGAGCATTATGAATTAGACAAAACACCTATCCTATTCGAAATAGAAAAAAGCCAAACTACAGCAGCTTCCGTTAAAGCAAAAAACACTTTAACTAAAGGTGGCGTTACTTTAACAAAAGTAGATGATGTTGATGGCACTACTCTTGAAGGTGCGGTATTCAAAATTGTTAACGCCAAAAACGAAGACGTCCGTACAAACTTAAAAACAGAAAAAGATGGAACTTTAACCGTTAAAGATTTAGAGCCTGGTGAGTATCAATTTATTGAAACAACACCACCTAAATACTACGACTTAAATAAAGAACTAATTCCGTTTACAATCGAGAAAAGTCAAACAAGTATCATTCCAATTACGGCAAAAAACAGTTTAACAACAGGTGCCGTTGAGTTATTAAAAGTCGATGAATTTGATAAAAAGACCCCTCTTGCTGGAGCCATGTTCAAAATCGTTAATGAAAAGAACGAAGACGTTCGTACAGACTTAACTACCGATACGGATGGAACTATTAAAGTTTCTGATTTACGTCCAGGCAAATATAAATTTATTGAAACGAAAGCTCCTGAACATTATGAACTACGATCAACACCAATTGAATTTACAATTGAGAAAGATCAAAAAATATCAATTGTTATTACAGCTGAAAATGGTCTACTGCCAGGCGATGTTGAACTAATAAAAGTGGATGATATTGACGGAACTGCACTCACAGGTGCTGTTTTCAAAATTGTTAATGACAAAAATGAAGATGTCCGTACAGAATTAGTTACGAATCAAGAAGGTAAAATTATTGCTACTGGTTTACGTCCAGGTAACTATAAATTTATCGAAACGAAAGCTCCTGAGCATTACGACTTAAATAAAAAACCGATTGAATTTACAATTAAGGAGAGCCAAGCATCTGCTATTAAAGTTACTGCTACTAACAGCTTAACGAAAGGCGGTATTGAATTAACAAAAGTTGATTCTGTAAATGCTAAGGAAACCCTTGAAGGTGCAGTATTTAAAATTGTGGATGCAAATGATGATACAAAGGTAATTCATAAGGACCTTGTTACGAATAGTGATGGGAAATTAGTTGTGGACGACTTACGCCCTGGTAACTATAAACTAATCGAAACAAAGGCCCCTACTTATTACGATGTAAATGTAGAACCAATTGAATTCACAATCGAAAAAGGGCAACAAAAGCTAATTCCACTTACATTTAAAAATAGCTTGACGAAAGGTAAAGTCAAACTAATTAAAGAAGATGATGTGGAAAGCAATATAACTCTTGCTGGCGCGGTATTCACATTACAGGACGCAACTGGCAACGAAATTATGAAAGATTTAAAAACAGATGATTATGGGGTACTAGTTATTCCTGAGTTAGCACCAGGCGATTACCAATTTATTGAAACAGAAGCTCCTGAACATTATAAATTAGACAAAAAACCTATTAAGTTCACGATTAAAAAAGGTAGCAAGGAAGATCTTCCTATCCCTGTTACTGTAAAAAATAGTTTACTTACAGGTGGCGTCACTTTAACTAAAGTTGATGATGTTGATGGCACTACTCTTGAAGGTGCAGAATTTATAATTGTTGACGCTCATGATACTAAAAAGGTAATTCGCAAAGGTTTAACGACTGATAAACACGGTAAAGTTACTGCTTCTGATTTACGTCCTGGAGATTATCAATTTATTGAAGTGACAGCTCCAAAAGACTATATCTTAAGCAAAGACCCTATTCCGTTTACTATCGAAAAAAGTCAAAAAGAGAATATTACTGTTACTGCTACTAACAGCTTAAAGAAAGGTGCAGTAACATTAACAAAAATCGATGACATCGATCGTACGATGCTGAAAGGTGCAATCTTTAAAATCGTTGACATGGATGGTAAGGAAGTTCATACAAACCTTGTTACAGATGACAATGGTGAAATTTCTGTTTCTGATTTACGTCCGGGAGACTATCAATTTATTGAAACAAAGGCCCCTGAGCATTATGTATTAGACGAGACATCGATTCCATTTACAATTGAAAGAAGTCAAACGAAGGAGATCACTGTTACAGGTAAAAATACTTTGAAAAAAGGTAGCGTTGAATTAACTAAAATTGACGATATTAATATCGATACAAAACTTGCTAACGCTGTATTTAATTTATTAGACGCAGACGGAGAGCTAGTTGAAGAAGGCTTAAAAACAAATGGTGAAGGAAAAATTGTTGTTGAAAATCTACGTCCTGGTACGTATCAATTCGTTGAGACAACGGCTCCTGAACATTACGATTTAGACAAAAAACCTATCGTATTTACAATTAAGAAAAGCCAAATTGAAACTCTTCATGTTACGGCTACGAATGCTTTAACAAAGGGTGCAATTGAACTTTCTAAAGTTGATGATGTTGATGGCACTACTCTTGAAGGTGCGGTATTCAAAATCGTTAATATGAATGGTGATGTAATTCATAAAGACCTTGTTACAAATGAACAAGGGAAAATCGAAGTTAAAGACCTACGTCCTGGTGATTACCAATTCATCGAAACGAAAGCTCCAAAGCATTACGTTTTAGATGAAACACCTATCAGTTTCACTATCGAAAAAGGACAGAAGAAAGCCATTTCTTTAACTGCTAAAAATAGCTTACAACAAGGTAGTATCGAACTACTTAAAGTTGATGACCTAAACGATCAAACAAAACTTGCTAATGCTGTATTTAATTTATTAGATCAAAATGGCAAAGTACTTAAAACAGATTTAAAAACAAACGGTGAAGGAAAAATCGTTGTTGAAAACTTACGTCCTGGTACGTATCAATTTGTCGAAACAACGGCTCCTGAACATTATGATTTAGATAAAAAACCAATTGTATTTACAATTGAAAAAAGCCAGAAAGATATTGCTACTATTACTATGAAAAATAGTTTAACAAAAGGCGGCGTGGAACTTTCTAAAGTGGATGACGTCGATGGCACTACTCTTGAAGGCGCGGTATTTAAAATTGTTGATATGAATGGTACTGCAATTCGCAAAGATCTTATTACGAATCAACAAGGTAAAATCAGTGTTTCTGACCTACGTCCTGGTGAGTATCAATTCATCGAGACAACAGCGCCGAAACACTACGATTTAAATAAAGAACCGATTCCATTCACAATCGAAAAAGGACAAGCGGAACCTATTTCTGTTACCGCTAAGAATGGCCTAACAAAAGGCGGCGTGGAATTAACTAAAGTTGACTCTGTAGATACGAAAGAAATACTTGAAGGTGCAGTATTTAAAATTACTGATATGAACGGTAACGACATTCGTACGAATTTAGTTACAAATAAAGACGGTAAAATCATTGCTAAAGACTTACAACCAGGAGATTATCAATTCATTGAAACGAAAGCTCCGAAACATTATGACTTAAATGAAGAACCAATTAAGTTCACAATTGAAAGAAGTCAAACAAAGCACGTCTTCGTTACAGCTACTAACAGCTTAACGAAAGGTAGTGTGGAGTTAATTAAAGTGGACGATGTTGAAAAAAATACAACCCTTGAGGGTGCAGTATTTAAAATTGTTAATAAAGATGGACACGACGTCCGTACCGATTTGACTACTGATAAAAACGGCCGTTTAGTCATTGATAACTTACAACCAGGAGACTATGAGTTTATCGAAACAAAAGCTCCTGAACACTATGACTTAAACGAAACACCTATTAAGTTTACAGTTAAAAAGAGTCAAGAAAAAATCGCTTCTGTTACTGCTACTAACAGCTTAACAAAAGGTGCTGTCGAACTTTCTAAAGTAGATGACGTCGATGGTTCTACTCTTAAAGGTGCAGTATTTAAAATCGTTGATATGAACAGTAACGATGTTCATACTGACCTTACAACAGATGTACATGGAAAAATTTCCGTTTCCGATTTACGTCCAGGAGACTATCAATTCGTTGAAACGAAAGCTCCTACTGGCTATGATTTAAATGCTAAGCCAATTCCCTTCACAATTACGCAGGGACAATCTGGGGTTACCCCTGTTACAGCTTTAAATAGTTTAACAAAGGGTTCAATTGAGTTAACTAAAGTCGATATTGATCATCGTGGAACACTTGAAGGTGCCATTTTCAATATCTTAGACCAGGATGGGAAAATAATCCGAGAAGGTCTAAAAACAGACCAACACGGTAAATTAATCATAAATGATTTGAGACCTGGTAATTATCAATTAGTGGAAACAAAGGCTCCTGAAGGCTATCAATTAGATGCTTCACCAATAAACTTTACAATTGAAAAAGCTCAAGCTGCACCACTACAAATTACAGTTTCAAATAAGAAAATCGAATCTTCACCAGGTGGAGATGATAAACCAATTACTCCTCCAAATAAAGAGGAGAAACCTGGAAAAGAAACTTCCAAGGAACTAGAAAAAGGAAATCCTGAAACACAGACAAACAAACAGCAAGATGATCGAAATATAGATAAAAAACTTCCAAACACAGGTCATAGAGAAAATCATACACAAGCAGCAGGTATCGTTCTTCTACTGGCTGGATTGTTAAGTATTTTAGCTACAAAACGTAAAAAACATTATAAATAATATGTTTTACAGCCAATCAATTAATAAATTGATTGGCTGTTTTTTTGCACAAAAAAGACGATACATAAAGTATCGTCTTTTTAACGGGGTGAGGCTGTCCAAAAGTACGGAAAACTCTTGAACAGCCTCGTATTTTCATATGGATGCCTTACATATATCACTGATGGCAATTATGAAATGCGGAAACATAGTTACCATCACATGATTCAAACAAAAGAAAAGAAACCCTATAACGGATCCCTTTTCCCTACATAATCTAAAGTTTGGGTACACTAGATTCATGCAATGTAGGAGCCTTCCGAACAGAAAGCGAACCTTCATTTAAAATGATAGCATACATATCTTCGCTGAAAATATGTAAATGTGCATATAGCGTTTTTTTATTTCTCAACATACAATTATTTAAAATTCATACATATAAAGGTAAAATAAAATGAAACTTTAATCATTGAGGTTTTTGTTCATCCCTCACTGATTATTAGCCCACAATAGTGCTGCTCAAAAATAGCAGTATAAAGTCGTTATCCGTCTTCTTTTGTCAGTCAGAGAGAATAGAAGAATGGGAGAGGAAAAAATGAGAAAATCACTGAAACAAAAAATAGTAAGCTCCTTGCTTGCTGTATCACTCGCCGTTAGCTTAGCTCCAATCGGACAAGCAAAAGCTGATTCCACGTCAGAAATTACACAGACTCCACCTATTACAAAACAAGTTGATGCAAACCGCGCCATCGAGCATATCCGTTTCTTATCCGAAACAATCGGTCCCCGGCCAGGTGGTACAAAATCAGAAGAATGGGCTTCTCGCTATGTTGGTATAAAGCTTAAATCAATGGGATATGAAGTAGAATATCAGCCCTTTCAAGTGCCGGATCAATACGTTGGATTTATCGAATCACCATTTGGGACAAAGCGTAATTGGCAAGCTGGTGCTGCTCCAAATGCACTAATTTCTACAGAAGCTGTTACAGCTCCGCTTATCTTTGTTCAAGGTGGTACAAAATTAGACGATATTCCAAATGAGGTAAACGGAAAAATTGTTTTATTCGAAAGGGGTTCAACAGTAGCAGATTATAATAAACAAGTTGAAAATGCTGTTAGTAAAGGGGCAAAAGGTGTTCTTTTATACAGCTTAATTGGCGGACGCGGAAACTATGGACAAACTTTCAATCCTCGCTTAACTAAAAAACAGTCTATCCCTGTCTTCGGTCTTGCTTATGCTCAAGGGAATGCATTTAAAGAAGAAATCGCTAAAAAAGAGACAACAATTCTTTCCCTAAAAGCGAGACATGAATCTAATTTAACATCCTTAAATGTCATCGCAAAAAAGAAACCAAAAAATAGTACAGGTAATGAAAAGGCCGTCGTTGTAAGTTCACACTACGATAGTGTCGTTGGAGCACCTGGGGCAAATGATAATGCTTCTGGTACAGGATTAGTATTAGAACTGGCTCGTGCTTTTCAAAATGTAGAAACTAATAAAGAAATTCGTTTTATTGCTTTTGGTTCTGAGGAAACTGGCTTACTTGGCTCTGATTATTATGTTAATAGTCTGTCCCAAAAAGAACGCGATCGAATTTTAGGTGTCTTTAACGCAGACATGGTTGCAACAAATTATGATAAAGCAAAGAATTTATATGCAATGACTCCTGATGGCTCAACAAACCTTGTAACAGATGCTGCCTTACAAGCAGGTAAACAATTAAATAATGATCTCGTTCTTCAAGGGAAATTTGGCTCTAGTGATCACGTACCATTTTCTGAAGTGGGTATTCCTTCTGCACTATTTATTTGGATGGGCGTCGATAGTTGGAATCCATTAATCTATCATATTGAAAAGGTATACCATACACCCCAAGATAATGTGCTAGAAAACATTTCGCCTGAACGTATGAAAATGGCATTAGAAGTTATCGGGACAGGAGTTTATAATACACTTCAAACACCTGTTACTCAAACTGAACAAAAGGCTGCTTAACGCTTTAAAAGACCACTGATTTTATCAGTGGTCTTTTATTGAGAAAAAACATATATGCATAAAAGCATATTTTCTCCTATGTATTATCGTATACAATATTAACTGTAACAAAAATGATTACAACTAATAAGGAGGCTTTTTCTACTATGAAAAAAATGATTTTAGCAGGTGCGTTAACTTTAGCAGGAATTACTGGAACTACCGCTTTTATTCCAGAAACAAAGGCTGCTGCCGCTCAAGAACAAAGCTTTACAAAATTTTATTCTTTGCAAACTGGAAGTAGTTCCGAACAAGAACCTATTTTCCTTCAAAAAGGACAAGAACTAACAATTCATCCTAACAGCAAAACTCCTAGTTACAGTGTTTATGACTCAAATCATAACCTTATTGGGCGTTATTCTGATGGTTACGGCAGAATTTTCACTGCAAAAACAGATGGAAATATGTATGTTCAATTTCATGCACCTTACGTTTACTATAGTCCTGTTAGTTTTTCTGTTACTTATACAATTCAATAGAAAAAGGGCCTCTTACAAGGCCCTTCTTTATGAAACAAATCCAATACTCGATCTTTCCACCTTTTCTTCCATCGTACCCCCTGTCACTTATATAAGACGATGCAAACTCTCCTTTTGTTGGATAAAAATTATATTTTTTTATTATCTCCATGCAAAAAGGCAACCACACCATCGTGTGATTGCCTTTTACTTAAAACGAAAAACTGCTTTCGCTTTTCTTTATTGTCCAGCTCCAGCGGCTAGAATACTCGGTGGCTTCGCGCCTTCCTCCGAGGCAAAGTGCGCCTCTCTGTTAGGAGCTCCATCCACCTCTTATTCTAAACGAGCCGCTTCCGCTTTTCTTTATTACATTTTTTCTGGTGCAGATACTCCTACGATTGCTAGTGCATTTTGAAGTGTAGTGCGTACGGCTTTCATTAATTCGTAACGAGCTTTACTTAATTCTAAGTTATCTTGGTTTAATACTTTTTCTGCATTGTAGAAGCTGTGTAATGCTGCTGCTAATTCAAATGCATAGCTTGTAATGCGGTGTGGCAGACGTTTTTGTGCTGCATCCGCTACTACAGCTGGGAATTCACCAAGTTTTTTCAGTAACTCTACTTCTTTCTCAGAAGTAACAAGTTTGTAATTCACGTCTCCGCCTGTAGCTAATCCTAACTCTTCACCTTGACGAAGGATACTGCATACACGAGCATGTGCATATTGTGCATAGTATACTGGGTTTTCATTAGATTTTGATACAGCTAAGTCCATATCGAAGTCTAAATGAGAATCACCGCTACGCATTGCGAAGAAGTAACGCATTGCGTCCACGCCTACTTCTTCCATAAGCTCACGAAGTGTAACTGCTTTACCTGTACGCTTACTCATCTTCATTTTTTCACCATTTTGGTACAGTTGTACCATTTGAATGATTTCTACTTCAAGAGTGTCTTTATCGTAACCAAGCGCTTGAATAGCAGCTTTCATACGAGGAATGTAACCGTGATGGTCAGCACCCCAAATGTTGATTAGCTTATCGAAACCACGCTCTAATTTATCACGGTGGTAAGCGATATCTGGCGTTAAGTATGTGTAAGAGCCGTCGTTTTTAATTAATACACGGTTTTTATCGTCACCGTAAGTCATTGAACGGAACCAAGTTGCTCCGCCTTCTTCAAAGATTTCGTCACGCTCTTTTAATACAGCAAGAGCCTGATCAATTTTTCCGTTTTTGTATAATGATGTTTCTGAGAACCACACATCGAAGTTAACACGGAAGCTTTCTAAGTCTTTTTGAAGTTTTGCTAACTCATATTTCAAACCGTATGAACGATAGAATTCATAGCTTTCTTCTGCATCAGCTTTTGCATAACGATCACCAAATTCTTCAGCTAAACGTTTGCCGATTCCAATGATGTCCGCACCATGGTAACCGTCTTCTGGCATTTCTTTCTCTAAACCTAAAGCTTGCATGTAACGAGCTTCAACAGAAAGAGCTAAGTTATGAATTTGGTTACCAGCATCATTAATGTAGTACTCACGAGATACATCGTATCCTGCTTTTGCTAATACGTTACATAAAGTGTCACCTACTGCCGCACCACGTGCATGTCCTAAGTGAAGATCGCCTGTTGGATTCGCAGATACGAACTCAATTTGTACTTTTTCACCTTTACCAGTATTCGTTTCACCGTATGCTTCACCCGCGTTTACAATTGTTGGGATTAAGTCTGTTAAGTAGCTATTATCCATGTAGAAGTTAATGAAACCAGGACCAGCGATTTCAATTTTTTCAATAGAAGCTTTTGCTTTATCGAAGTTTGCAACTAATTCTTCTGCAATCATACGAGGTGCTTTTTTCGCAACGCGTGCAAGTTGCATTGCCATATTTGTAGAGAAGTCACCATTTGTTTTATCTTTTGGAGATTCTAATACAACGTTTGGAATTTGTTCTTCTGTTGCTAATTCTGCCTTTAATACAGCAGCTTGAATTTCTTCTTTAATCAATCCTTTTACTTGTTCTAAAGAATTCATTATTTTGCCTCCTTCAAATTAATTGTAATTGTATATCTGCCAGCTTCTTGTTCACTTAGAAGCAATGCGTACGTTAAGAAGAGTTGTCCTTTTTTCTTTTCATCCGACCATTTAAAAAGAACGTTATCAGTTTTCGTTTGCAATGCAAACGTACCAAGTTCACTCGTATACGTACCAGTTGTCCATTCACCTTTCACATGCGTCTGACGCATAGAAATAGCACCTGAACGCATAATGAGAACTTGTTCATCTTGAATTTTAATAATTGTTTTCACTTCGCCTTGTTCGTTCGGCTCTTGGAATGTTATATATGTACCTTGACCTTTTACATAGTATTGACCATTTGCTTCAAAAGCAACGGTTTCCTTCCTCGCCCCTTCACGGATTTCTGTTACGAAATGAACGTGTACTGGCAAGCCTGCAAGTTGTTTCTTCACGTCTTGCACACCTTTCAAATGTTATAGATATTAAATACTACTTATAATAAATCACTTTTCCTATCATATCAAAAAAAGACTCTGTCTGTCTGCTGAAAAATCAGGAAAACTCCTTTTCAAAAAATAATTCAACTTCTCTTTATTTCATATGTTAAAATATTTTTAAAATCTGAATATTTTTTCATTTAAAGAGGTGAATCTAATGCTACCAACAAAATTAAAAAAAGGTGATGAAATAAGGATTATTTCACCATCTTGTAGTTTAAGTATTGTCTCAAATACGAACCGAGAGCTTGCTATAAAAAAATTAACCGACATGGGCTTTCAAGTTACATTCTCAAAATATGCTGATGAGATAGATCAATTTGCTTCCTCTTCTATTTCTTCACGCGTTCAAGATTTTCATGAAGCATTTAAAGACCCTAATGTAAAAGCAATTTTGACGACACTTGGAGGATACAACTCTAACGGTTTATTAAAACATCTCGATTACGATTTAATTCGAGAAAATCCGAAGTTTTTCTGTGGCTATTCTGATATTACTGCTTTAAATAACGCACTTTACACAAAAACGGGCTTAGTTACATATTCAGGTCCTCACTTCTCTTCATTCGGAATGGAAAAAGGGCTCGAGTATACGACTGATTACTTTTTAAAATGTTTAACTTCTAATGAACCTATTGAAATATTACCGGCTGAAACATGGAGCGATGATTCTTGGTATATGGATCAAGAAAATCGAGAATTTATTAAAAATGAAGGATATGTTTCAATTCAAGAAGGGGAAGCGACGGGAGATATTATTGGTGGTAATATGAGCACATTTAATTTACTGCAAGGTACACCATATATGCCAAGCTTACAGGACAAAATTTTATTTCTCGAAGAGGATAGTTTAACCGGAAAAGCTACCCTAAAAACTTTTGATCGATATTTACATTCTCTTATGCAGCAACCTGACTTTGAACATGTAAAAGGCATTGTTATAGGAAGAATGCAAAAAGGAGCAGAATGTACGATAGAAGACATTCAAGAAATGATTGCTTCAAAGCCTGAACTTGCACATATCCCTATCATTGCAAATGCAAGTTTCGGACATACAACTCCAATTTTTACTTTCCCAATTGGCGGGCGTGCAAAAATCATTTCTAATAAAGAAAATTCAGCTATCACCATTTTAACGCACTAAAAAAGGAGCGAACGATTCGCTCCTTTTATGGTTTTTCAATTTTTTGCAACGCTTTTTGCGGGATTGATTCTTTCGGGATTTCAGCCCACCCTTTTCCCTGCACACCTTTTGCATAAATTTTTATAAAAGCACCCGTATGCAATTCACGGTTCACCATTCTTTTAATAACTTGTAGCTTTCCATCTTCTGTATACCCTTTAAATGTATACAAATATTCATCGTCTTTTTTCTCACTTTTATCTATAACAGCATAATAATCTTGGATTTCTTTATTTGAAAAGAAGTTGTCTACAAAAGCATGCACACCTTCTGTTTTCGTGTTTAAATAATATGCTGTTCCTCCTAAAATAATGGCGAACACAGCTAAAACCTTAATTACCAATTTCATAAATGCGCCTCCTGTTTGCACTGCTTTCTCACTAACCGTATGTCTATACCTGTATTATACGAAAAAAAGCATACTATACTCTATCGAAATGCCTTACACTTTCCTTACATTATTGTAAGAGTTTTTCACCTTACAGCAATTTCCCAATAAAAAATTTTTCCGTTTAACAAACTTTTATATTATTATTGAATGATACAAATTTTTATTACAAAAATCAAAGGAGACAGTTTTCAAATGGCTATCTTGCAAGGTTTAGCACTATTACTTGTTGTACTTTGTCTATTTACACTTTTCAGTTACCGTGCGCCTTACGGAATGAAAGCGATGGGTGCTTTAGCTAATGCAGCAATCGCAAGTTTTCTTATTGAAGCATTTCACCGTTATATAGGTGGAGAAATGTTTCATAATGACTTTTTACAATCAGTAGGAGAAGCTTCTGGTAGTATGAGCGGTGTCGCAGCGGCGATTTTAGTAGCATTAGCAATCGGCGTTTCACCCGTATACGCTGTTTTAATCGGTATCGCTACTAGTGGATTCGGTATTTTACCAGGATTTTTCGCTGGATACGTTTGTGCTTTCGTCGTGAAATTTCTCGAAAAGAAATTACCAGCTGGTGTAGAATTTTTAGCAATTCTATTTATTGCCGCACCAATTTCACGTGGAATGGCCATGCTTATGGATCCACTCGTTAACGCAACACTCGGTAAAATCGGTTCTATGATTTCAGTTGCAACTACAGAAAGTCCTATCATTATGGGGATTATGCTTGGTGGATTAATCACAGTTATTTCTACATCTCCACTAAGTTCTATGGCATTAACTGCAATGCTTGGATTAACTGGTTTACCAATGGCAATTGGTAGTCTTGCCGTAGCAGCTTCTGCCCCAATGAACTTCATTTTCTTTAAACGACTAAAAATCTGTTCAAAGAAAGATACAATCGCTGTGGCAATCGAGCCGTTAACACAAGCCGATGTTGTCTCAGCTAATCCAATTCCTATCTATATGACAAACTTTGTTGGCGGTGCGCTTGCCGGTATTATTACATCGCTATTCCAGCTCGTTAATAATGCGCCAGGAACAGCATCACCAATTCCAGGGCTTCTCGTCTTGTTCGGATTTAATGACGTTATAAAAGTAACGATCGCTGCTGTACTATGTGGAATCGTTACCACTATTGTCGGATACATCGGGTCTATTGTGTTCCGCAAATATCCGATCCGCTCTGCTGATGAAATTCGCGGCATTACTTCGGAAGAGAAAGTTGCATAAGAAAAAGAGTTATTCTCATCTTTTGAGAATAACTCTTTTTTCATGTCTTGCTACAGCGGCTAGAATCGCAGGCCATTTCACACTCTCGTTCGAAGCCAAAAGCGCTTCTCGGTCGAGCGTTCCAATGACCTGCGATTCTGAGCGAGCCGCCTCCGCTTTTATTCTATCCAGTTACGCCTCCTAGACCCTTGCGTCTAAGAACCTTCCCTGCCAAAAGGTAAAAAGCACCTTTTGCAGGAAAGAACCTTAGTCACCGGGTCTAAACAGTCGGCTTCACTTTTATTTCACCCAACCGAGCAGCATTTCCCGCACGAATTTGCTTGCTGCGACTGGTGTTTGATCACTATGGTCGTAGACAGGAGCTACTTCTACTAAGTCTGCTCCAACTACATTTATATTTGAATTTGCAATTGCCATGATGGAATCTAATAGTTCTTTAGATGTGATACCTCCAGCCTCTAACGTTCCTGTTCCAGGAGCATGAGCTGGGTCTAATACATCAATGTCGATTGTGACATAGACTGGACGTCCTGCAAGTTTCGGTAATACTTCTTTTAACGGCTCTAATACGTCAAATTTGTATAAGTTCATACCTACTTCTTTCGCCCATTCAAATTCTTCCTTCATTCCAGAACGAATTCCGAAAGAATATACGTTTTCCGGATCAATTAAATCACACACTTTACGAATTGGTGTAGAGTGGGATAAAGGCTCCCCTTCATACGATTCACGTAAATCAGTATGAGCATCCATGTGGATGATTGCTAAATCCGGATATTTTTTTGCCATTGCCTTAAAAATTGGCCAAGACACTAAGTGCTCACCGCCGAGACCTAGTGGAAACTTACCGGCATCTAAAAGTTTTGATACATACTCTTCAATCATGTCTAAGCTGCGTTGTGCATTTCCGAATGGTAATGGGATATCACCCGCATCAAAATATTTTACCTCTTCTAGTTCACGATCTAAATACGGACTATATTCTTCAAGACCGATTGATACTTCACGAATACGTGCAGGGCCAAAGCGAGATCCTGGACGAAAACTTACTGTCCAATCCATAGGCATCCCATAAATAACCGCCTTTGACTCTTCAAAACTTGGATGACTTTTTATAAATACTTTACCTGAATAAGCTTCATCAAAACGCATACTCTTTTCCTCCTTGTGTGGAAATTAAGGTATCCCAACCTTTCATTATTTCTCAAATTTGGAGCCTATAACTCCTCTTTCTCGATTTACCTGCGCCTTCTTTTTATTACAAGAAGACTACTTCATTTGTAGCAGTGTAAGTAACTAGCATGTTCAAGCCTTCTAGACAAACACCTTAAATGAGTTACTTACACTTTATTTATTTCAATTTAACGCTCTTACTTAATTAAATCGCCAACAAATTTCGGTAATGCGAATGCTGCATTGTGTAATTCTTTTGTGTAGTATTTCGTTTCGATTTCATGGAAACGCTCTTCACTTACTTCTAATGGATCATGTTTTTTAGATCCGATTGTGAACGTCCAAAGTCCACTTGGATACGTCGGAATGTTTGCTGTGTATAAACGAGTAATCGGGAAAATCTCTTTTACATCTTTAAACACAGTTGTAATTAGTTCTGGTGTAAACCAAGGGTTGTCCGTTTGTGCAACGAAAATACCATCTTCTTTTAACGCTTTAGAGATTCCAGCGTAGAATCCTTTTGTAAACAAGTTTACTGCTGGTCCTACTGGCTCCGTAGAATCTACCATAATTACGTCATATTCATTTTCGCTTTCTGCGATGTGTAGGAAACCGTCTCCTACTTTTACTTCTACACGCTCATTATCTAATGCGCCTGCAATTGATGGTAAGTACTTTTTAGAGTACTCAATTACTTTTCCATCGATTTCAACAAGAGTTGCTTTCTTTACGCCTGGGTGTTTTAACACTTCACGAATAACACCACCATCACCACCACCAACAACTAATACGTTTTCAGGGTTTGGATGTGTAAATAAAGGTACGTGCGCTACCATTTCATGATAAACGAACTCATCTTTTTCAGTTGTCATAACCATGCCGTCTAAAATAAGCATGTTTCCGAACTCTTCCGTTTCAACCATATCAAGTTTTTGGAATTCTGTTTGCTCCGTATGTAATGTGCGGTTAATACGCGCCGTAATCCCAAAATGTTTTGTTTGTTTTTCAGTGAACCATAGTTCCATCGTACAATCACGCCTTTCAATGCAAATTTATAATAGGGACATCATTAATGTCCCCTAACAAAAATAAAACAAAACATCCAAAAAGTATAGTTAAAAGTACAAAAATACCGAAAATATATTTTAGTCAGAGGGTTCTAACATATACGTGAAAAGGGTTTGCCCTGTAATAGGAAAGAAAGCCCTTTCTTAAGAAAGGGCTTTTGTCTCTATTTCTACTGGTTTACGAATCGGAATTAAAATCATAATACAACCAACTAACACAACAATTCCACCGACTAAAAACGGGCTTTGCGGCGAAACGGTATGACCGATAACTCCTGATAAAATTGGAGCAATCGCGCCCCCTAACCAACGAACAAAGTTATAAACACCTGATGTAACAGATCTTTCATAAGGTGAAATATCCATTACATAACTTGTAAATAATGCGTTATTTAATCCTGATGCTAATCCAGATAGAACGATTAACACGATTTGTAACCACATAATTTTCACGAAGAATAGTGCAATTAAGAACATCGCAAATGCGAGTAAACTACCTTTTAACAATGTTTTCGGTTCATATTTACCTTCTAGCTTATGTGCTAAAATTGCTGAACCGTAAGCTAACGCTAATCCCCATCCGCAAAATACAAATCCTAATTGAATAGCAGATAAATGCATAATAAGTGGTGAATACGCTAGCACGACGAAAAATCCGTAATAGTATAACATCCCTGAAATCGCACCTTGCATAAACGGTTTATACTTCACCAGGTTAAGCAATTCACCTACGCCCGCTGCTTTACGCTTCACTTTTCGCTCCGGTTCTTTTACAAAAAAGAAAACTAAAATAAATGCTAAGAAAATTAAAATACTTGTCGCGAAAAATGGGTAACGCCAAGAATGTCCACCTAATATACCGCCTAATAATGGTCCACCTGCCATCCCTAAACCAATGGCTGCTTCATATAGTCCTACTGCTTCATGAACTTCTTTACTTAATGTAATTAATAATGTCATCGCCGTTGCGAAGAACATCGCATTTCCTAATCCCCACCCCGCGCGGAAAAGAGATAATTGAGCAATCGTTTGCGATATACCACATATAAATGCAAATACAGTTACAATCGCAAGACCGATCGTCATCATTCGTTTATCACCAAATCTTGATGCAAATATTCCAGCTGGTAACATCATAATTGCCATCGTTAAAATATATGCTGTAAATAACATCTCGACTTGCCAATGCGATGCACCAATTTGTTCAGCAATACTTGGTAAAATTGGGTCGACTACCCCTATACCTGAAAAGGCAAGGAAGGTAGCCACCACTGTAATCAATCTCCCTAATTTTTGTTTGCTCTCCATTTTGATTACTCTCCTTTTGTATTCTCTAAAAATGTACCTGCCCGGCTTAAACTATCTTCTAGCTCCGCCTTCACGCGCTGCATTTGCTCCATTTTCTCGTCTAACGTTTGCACTTGTTTTTCAAGCATCTCTTTAATTTCTTGAATCACTTCACGGTCACGAGGATTCTCACTATTTCTTCTTTGTTCCATTCTTTCTTTTAACGATAAGAAATGTTGCATCTCTTGAAGTGTAATTCCTAGAACTTCTTTCGCTTCCACAATCCTTTTAATTCTTGCAATATCCTCGTCTGTATACAGGCGAATATTCCCCTCACTGCGTTCTGGAGGATGAATCAAACCAATTTCCTCATAATAACGAAGTGTACGCTTTGTTAAACCAACTTGCTTTGTTACTTCATCAATTTTATACATGTGTATTCCTCCCTTCACCGGATTATTACATTTTACGTTAACGTTAACTTTTGTGCAACTGTTAGACTTTTGTAAATATTTTTCATATGAATTGTATTTTTCTCAAAGCAGTTTCATAATGAAGAAAAAGAGATGATAAGGAGATTTCCACATGAATAAACCACTTATTTTCGCTCATCGCGGGGTAAAAGGAACACACCCAGAAAATACGATGATTGCCTTCCAAGAGGCTGAACGCATTGGTGCTCACGGAATTGAACTCGATGTTCATCTATCAAAAGATGGTGAACTAGTTGTTATTCATGATGAAACAGTGGACCGTACAACAAATGGCGTGGGACTTGTTTCTGAGAAAACTGTAGAAGAATTACAAGCTTTAGATGCCGGTAGCCATAAAGACCCTTCTTTCCATGAAGCGAAAATCCCAACATTACGAGAAGTATTTATTTGGCTCTCCACAACAAATTTACAGCTCAATATTGAGTTGAAAACAGATGTAATTCACTATCTAAATATTGAAGAAAAAGTTGTTGCTCTTGTTCGAGAATACCATCTAGCTAATCAAATTGTATTCTCATCATTTAACCATGACTCTGTTTCATTATTAGCAGAAATCGCTCCTGAAATCCCAAGAGCGATTTTATATGATACACCACTTGCAGATCCTATTGCTGAAGCAAAAAAACGTGGGGCAACGGGATTACATCCAAACTTTCAATTATTAACGAAAGAGTTTATCCAATTAGCACAAGGGCAAGGATACGCTTTTCGTCCTTACACCATTAATGAATATAAAGATTTACAAACTATGATTGATTATGGTGTAGATGTTATTATTACCGATTGGCCAGCGCGTGCTTTTGAGCTCCTTTCTTAAATGAAGGGGCTCTTTTTATTTTGGAAATTTCATTGTTTAAAATAAACGAAAATCCTCAATACTAATACAATAATGCTTGTATTAATGAGGGGCTGAAAAAGATGGATCAAACTATGAATCCAAAACTTAAAAAATATAAACGTCTTTTCTTCACCGTAATGTTTTCTTGTGTTCTTTTTTTCGTTTTTTCCTTTTTCATTATCATTATAGCTGCAAAAATTATGGGACCTCCCCCTGTTGCAGTGCCGCAAACGAGTGTCTTTTACGCTAATGATGACACTGTTATGGGACAAAGTAATGAAATACAAAAGCGCTATAATGTATCTCTCGATGAAATTTCTCCTTATGTAAAAGAGGCGACACTATCTATTGAAGATCAACGATTCTACAAACATCATGGATTTGATATAAAGCGCATTGTTGGTGCCATTGTTGCCGATTTAAAAGCAATGGCAAAAGTACAAGGTGCTAGTACTATTACACAACAGTATGCTCGTAACCTATACTTAGATCATGATAAAACGTGGAAGCGTAAACTATTAGAAGCAATGTATACCGTTCGCCTTGAAGTGAACTATAATAAAAATCATATTTTAGAAGGATATTTAAATACAATTTATTACGGGCATGGTGCTTACGGAATCGAAGCTGCTTCTCGCCTGTATTTCGATAAAACTGCAAAAGAATTAACATTAGCAGAAGCTAGTATGCTCGCAGGCATTCCGAAAGGACCTAGCTTCTACTCTCCCTTTTTAAAAGAAGAGCGTGCTAAAGGGCGTCAATCTCTCATACTAGATGAAATGGTAGAACAGGGTTATATTACAAAACAGCAAGCTGCCTCGGCAAAAAAGGAAACACTTACTTTCGCCTCATTGGATACGAAAAAAGTTGCAGAAATTGCACCTTATTTCCAAGATGCTGTACAAGCCTCTCTTCTTCGCGATATCGGATTAGATGAGCAAGCCTTACAGCGAGGTGGCTTACGTATTTATACAACGCTAGACCCTAAATTACAATCTGTAGCAGAGCAAGCTGTAAAAAATCATATACCTGAAACAACAAACATCCAAACTGCCCTCGTCTCTATGAATCCAAAAACGGGTGAAGTGGCTGCCCTTGTTGGTGGAACTGATTATAATAAGAGTCAATTTAACAGAGCTACACAAGCTGCTCGCCAGCCCGGCTCTACATTTAAGCCATTCCTATATTATGCAGCCTTAGAACGAGGATTTACCCCTGCTACGCGCTTAAAAAGCGAATACACTGTATTCACTTTAGGTGACGGTGTTTCCAAATATAAACCGAAAAATTATAAAAACTATTATGCAGACGATTTTGTGACAATGGCACAAGCACTCGCCGTTTCTGATAACGTATATGCTGTGAAGACGAATTTATTTTTAGGCGAAGACATTCTTACAAAAACAGCAAAGCAATTCGGTATTACTAGCGCATTAAAAGATGTTCCGTCTCTTGCTCTCGGCACATCCCCTGTAAAACCAATTGAAATGGTCAATGCTTATAGCATGTTTGCAAACGGCGGAAAAGAAGTAAAACCAATCTTTATAAGGCGCATCGTTGATCATGAAGGAAATATGCTATACGACGCTCATTTAGAAAGTAAACAAGTTCTAGATAAAAGCAAAGCCTTTGTGATGGAAGAAATGATGGCAGGTATGTTTAATAAAAAACTAAGCAGTTATGCCGCTGTGACCGGTCAATCGATGTTATCAAAACTATCAAGAACATATGCTGGAAAGTCTGGTTCTACAGAAACTGATAGTTGGATGATTGGATTTACCCCACAACTTGTAACAGGGGTTTGGATTGGATACGATCAACCTAAATCCATTTCAAACGTAGCAGAACAAGGATACGCAAAAAAAATATGGACCGATACAATGGAAAAAGGATTAGATGGACAGCCTAAACAAGAGTTCAAACAACCAGCAGATGTTGTTGCAGTCGATGTTAATCCTGAAAACGGTAAGATTGCTACAAAAAATTGTCCCATTTCTGTGAAAATGTATTTCGCAAAAGGTACAGAGCCAACAGAGTATTGTATGGATCACGTTGATGATAAGGAAGAGTTCGAAAAGGTTAGTGAAGAGAAGAAAAAGACGGGTTGGTGGAAAAAATATCTCCCGTGGTAAAAAAATAGCTGACGGAAATCCGTCAGCTATTTTTATTCGCCTAATAATGCGTGGCGCAATTCTTCACTAGATTCGTTCCAAATTGCTTCATTATGCTCTTTTAAGAATGTACCAAGTACTTTTTTAGATGATTCATCCATATGATCAATCATGATGTGACGCTTTAGTGATTTATCCATTTTATTTACATGCTCTGGAAGTGATTTATATCCGCGGCGAATTTCACGATCAACTGTCATTTCACAGGCTGTTGCACCTGCGTAATAAGCACCGTTTGGTGTTCTTTCAATTGTTACCCAAACGAGCCAAAACGGTTTTCCGTTTGGAACTTCATCTTTATTTGTTAAAAACTTAATTCCTTTTTCTACTGTACTACGCGCATGCATCGCACCGATATCAACGAACGCAGTTTTCTCTAATACATCAACAAATACAGGAGAAATATTTTCTAAACTTAATGCCCCAACGCCAAAACCACCATGTCCATCTGTTGAATCATTTTTCACGATATTAAAACCGATTTTTTTCTTTTTCTCTGTCATATGTAAACTCCTCCTCGCTTAATGATTAAAAAAGCCTGAAAATAGGCGCAATGATATTTTGTAAAAATACTAATACATATGGAATAACAACATTGAAAATAGGTTGAATTGTGTAATTGCTAAGCGGTGTAATAACAAGAATTAATAACGCAATTGATCCATACTTTTCATACTGTGTCATTTTCGCACGAATATTTGCTGGTGCTAAATCTTCCACAACGCGATACCCATCAAGTGGCGGGATTGGTAATAAATTAAATACAAGTAAAACAATATTAAGCATAATAAAAATCTGGAAAAATTGATCCAGCGTATCTGCTACTGCAAGTGGCATCGCATCTAACACACCAAATGTTATTAAGCTATACCAAATAATTAAACCGATTGCACTTAAGATAAGATTACTTATCGGTCCCGCAATAGAAACTAATATTCCTGCAAGACGCGGTCTTTTAAAGTTATATGGGTTAACAGGCACGGGTCTTGCCCAACCGAATCCAAGAATTAATACAGCAATCATCCCAATAGGATCTAAATGAGCCATCGGTGATAACGTTAACCGTCCTTGTTTTTTCGCTGTATCGTCTCCAAATTTATATGCAACATACGCATGTGCAAATTCATGCACAGATAGCGCAATAATAATCGCCATTGCTACCAATGGAATTTGTTGCAATGGGTATCTAAATAACTGATCCATAACTCATCTCCTCTTCAATATGTCAAAAAAAGAAATTATTTGTTTTTCCGATTGTTCTTCCTCATAATCCGCTATAATAAGAGTGTAACTTACATAAAAGGAGCGATTGTACATGCCATACGTAACAGTGAAAATGTTAGAAGGACGCACAGAAGAACAAAAGAAAGCTCTTGCTGAGAAAGTAACCGCAGCAGTAAGCGAAACAACTGGTGCTCCTGAAGAAAACATCGTTGTTTTCATCGAAGAAATGTCTAAAAACCATTATGCAGTTGGCGGAAAACGCTTAAGCGACAAATAATTTCAAGTTTTTTCATAAGAAGCAGCTCTTAGCTGCTTCTTATTTCTTTCCTTCTAACAACTCGATAATTCTCTCTTTATATTTTCCTTTTCTTCCATCTTCATAGATTAAATCATGCGGATAGAATAGCTTTTGATCCGTTCGCTTCTTACCTGTAATCGCCTCAACAATATCCGATTCACGCGAAAGCTCTCTAAGTTCCCCGTTCGGCATAAGAAGTAAGATTGGCAGGCGCTCTTCTTCTTCTCCTGCGCGGTAAAAGTCATACGGTAAATCCGATGTTGAATCCACAACTAAATAATACTCTGGATCTAGTCCAATCTTCTTAAATAAGCTACTTAGCTCCATCCAATTATCTAAACCGTGCTTATCTGTAAACTCTACATATTTAAATAGATTTCGATTCATAAAACGGCGACATAAATCACTTAAAATCGGATCTTCTTCGTCTTGCCATACTTGGAAGTAATAATACATTACGTTCTCGTCTAACTTTAAATAATCCTCTACTGTCACTTCTTCTTCAAATAAAGAATAGAAATGAACAGGATGATTTTTAAACGCATAATACTTCTCATGCAACGATTTAGCTCGGTGTAAAATCTTCGTTAAAATAACTTCTGCGCTACGTGTTACCGGATGGAAATATACTTGCCAATACATTTGATAACGACTCATAATATAATGCTCTACAGCATGCATACCACTATTTTTAATGACAACTTGATTACCGTAAGGGCGCATGACACGCAGTATACGTTCCATATCAAAGTTCCCATACTTTACACCAGTAAAATATGCATCTCTTAATAAATAATCCATACGATCAGCATCAATTTGGCTTGAAATCATACTAATCGCTAATTTATTAGTAGATGTTTTCGCAATTACATCTGCTACCTTTTGCGGGAAATCCTTATCAACACGGCTTAACACACGATTAATTTCCGTATCACCAACGATAATCTTTTGCGTAAATTTCTCATGATCTAATGAAAATACTTTTTCAAACGAGTGAGAAAATGGGCCGTGACCGACATCATGAAGTAATGCCGCACATAAACATAATAATCTATCTTCAGCATTCCAATTTGGTCTGCCGTCAAACACATCATCAATCATACGACGAATAATTTCATATACACCTAACGAATGAGTAAAGCGACTATGCTCTGCACCGTGAAATGTAAAAAATGTCGTTCCAAGCTGCTTAATACGGCGCAAACGTTGAAATTCTTTCGTTCCGATTAAATCCCAAATAACGCGATCACGCACGTGTACATATTTATGTACTGGGTCTTTAAACACTTTTGTTTCGCTGAGTTTGTCGTTTAAATATACCACTTTCCGACATCCCCCTTTCTTTACTGCATTCTTACTATATATTATAAACGATATAGGAAACAGAAAGAAATGAAAGACTATATTAATTCCTGTTATATAAAGAAAAATCACTTTTACCGACGTAAAAGTGATTTTTCCTTATATATTATTTTCCTAAAACAAACTCAGCAACTTCGTCTAAGATCATTTCTTTACCTAGCGGGAAGTATCCTTTGTTTAGGTCTTCATTGCTAATTGTGAATACGTGATTGTTTTTAACAGCGTTCATATTTTTCCAAATTGATTCTTCTTGGAATTCTTTTAGACGCTGAGAACCGTCACCAGTTGTAAATACGAATAGGTAATCTGGGTTGTAATCGATTAAAGCTTCTTTTTGTACTTGCACTAGCGGCTTATCCGTTGGTGTACCTTTAACTGCTGGTAATTTTAAGTCATTAAAGATTACGCTACCGTAACCGTAGTCACCGTATACACGGAAAGCATTTGGATATGCAGCCATTTTCATGAATGTTGCATCACCAGTTTTAGCGATGATTTTGTCATGTAATTTGCTTGCTTTTTCATCATACTGTTTGAACCATTCTTTCGTTTCTTTCTCTTTACCGAAGATTTGACCTACTTCTTCGAATTTTGGACGCCATTGGTCTAATGGAGTTTTCAACATAACTGTTGGTGCAATTTTAGATAATTGATCATAAATCTTTTCTTGACGATTGTTTACAAGAATTAAGTCTGGTTTTGCGGCAGCTACTGCTTCGATGTTAATTTTATCGCCCCAAGCAGAACCTACTGGCTTCACACCTTCTAATTTCTTTGCAATATGTCCATCAATTTTTTCTTGTGTTGTATTTGCAGTAATAATCGGTTTCATACCGAAAATTAATAATTCTTCTGTTGAACCACTAAGGTCAGCAATTTTCTTTGGATTTGCAGGGATTTTAATTTCCCCTTTTGCATGTTGTACAGTGCGCTCTTCAGTCTTCGCATCCTTCGCATCTGCTTTCTTTTCTTCTTCTTTGTTAGAACAAGCTGCAAATAGTACAGAAGTAACAACTAGTACCATTGCTAATAGTGCCATTTTAAAATTCTTCATATTCCCACTCCTTCTAGCTGTATTTCTCTTATAATTTGCATGTAACTATAAGAAACATGAAAACAACATTTAATTAATATATTTTTATTAATCGTTGTTTATAACCCGTTCTAACGGGCGTTCAACTTCCCATCCATGGGTAAGAAGCTCAACGTCCATTAGAACTCCCCCCTCTCACCTCTTTAAGAGGGGGAAATTCTATTAATTATGCTTTTTTACGCAATTGATTATTAATCATCGCTAAATCGTATGTTAAACAAATTGGTTTACAGTTTACTGGACATGGAACGATTTGAGCTTCAATCTCAAATACGTTACGAAGCGTTTCACTTGTCATAACTTCATCTGGCGTTCCTTGTTTCATTAACTTCCCAGCTTTTAATGCAATCATATGATCAGAGAAACGAGAAGCATGATTTAAATCGTGAATAACCATAACAATCGTTCTGCCTTCTTCTTGATTTAACTTCTTCAGTAAGTTTAATACTTCAAGTTGATGAGCCATATCTAAGTATGTTGTTGGTTCATCTAACACGAGTAAATCTGTTCCTTGTGCAAGAGCCATCGCAATCCATACACGTTGACGCTGACCACCTGATAAAGCTTCTGCTGGACGATTTGCGAATTCTGTCATCCCCGTCACTTCAAGTGCCCAGTGAATGTAGCGATAATCCTCTTCTTTCAATGTTCCAAATCCTTTTTGATGAGGAAAACGTCCATATGAAACAAGTTCAAACACAGTAAGACCTGTTGGCACTTCTGCAGTTTGTGGTAAAATCGCCATTTTCTTTGCGATTTCTTTCGTTGGTTGTTTCTCAATTGCTTTTCCATCAAGATAAACAGTACCTCGTTTTGCTTTCAAAATACGAGAAGCAGTTTTTAATAATGTGGATTTCCCACAACCATTTGGTCCAATAATCGTCGTAATTTGTCCTTCCGGAATTTCAACTGTTAATCCATCTATAATTAACCCTTCATTATAGCCAACAGATACCGCATCAACTGCTAAAGTTGCCATACAAAAAGCCTCCCTTTATTTTGTCCTCATAAGTAAATATATGAAATATGGTGCGCCAATTACAGAAATAACAAGACCGACCGGTATTTCTGAAGTTGGTAACACGCTTCTTGAAATTACATCTGCAAATAAAAGCAAGAACGTTCCTATTAATGCAGCTGTTGGTAACATAATTTGATGTTTACCACCAACGAGGCGTCTCGCTAAATGCGGAGCCATTAAACCGATAAAACCAATGCCGCCCGCAACAGCAACAGATGCACCAGCTAAACAAACCGCAATAAATAATAATTTACGTCTTTCCTTTTCTACGTTTACACCAAGGCCAACTGCTGTAGAGTCGCCTAAATTCATTACATTTAATATGTGCGCTTTACTAATGGCAAGTGGTAAGAAAATAACCATCCATGGGAGTACACTTAGTACGAATTTCCAATCTGTTCCCCATAAACTTCCTGCCAACCAAATTGTTGCAAAACGGAAGTCGTTCGATGTCATCTTCATAGAAAAAATTAAACTAACAGCACCAAATCCGGCTGCAACAGCGATACCAACAAGAATTAATCGAGTAGATGAAACGCCGTCTTTCCATGCTAGTAAATAAATAATAATCGCTGCTAATATCGCACCAACTAGCGCAAAGAATGGAAGGATAAATACAGATAAAAATGTACCAGTTCCAACTTTTCCAAAGAAAAAGTAGACGAATACAACAACTGTTAATCCCGCTCCGGCGTTAATACCTATAATACCTGGATCAGCAAGTGGATTTCGTGATACCCCTTGCAAAATTGCACCTGACATAGCTAATGCAGAACCAACTAATATAGCAATAACCATACGTGGCATACGAAATTCAAATAAAATAACAGATTGGTCTTCTGCACCTAGTCCAACCAATGACTTTAATACATCTATTGGAGGTATTTTAAATGTCCCTGTATTTAAGCTTACTAAAAATACAGCGACAATTAATCCTACTAAAATCGTTAAAATAGAAACGTTCTTTTTTGTTAAGACGCTCGTCCTCACATCTTTCCTCTCCCTTCATTACGTGCTAAGTAGAGGAAGAATGGAACTCCAATTAGCGCTGTAATTGCTCCAATTGGCGTTTCAAATGGTGGATTAATAACGCGAGATAACATATCTGCACATTCAATTAACAATCCACCTAAGACCGCAGAACATGGAATAACCCATCTATAATCTGAGCCTACAAGGAAACGAGTCATATGCGGAATTACAAGTCCAACAAATCCAACTGACCCTGCCATAGAAACCGCAGAACCTGTTAATACAAGAACAAGTACTGTTCCGATAAATTTAATTAATGTCGTATTTTGACCAAGTCCAATCGCAATCTCTTCACCAAAGCTTAAAATTGTAATATATCTCGACATCATAATTGCTATAACGAGACAAACAAGACCAATCGGTACTAACATATTAATACTTTGCCATTTCACCCCAGCAACACCGCCTGCATTCCACATACTCACCTCTTGGGCAAGGTTGAAATACAGTGCAATTCCAGATGAAATTGCCCCTAATAAAGCACTAATTGCTGCACCGGCTAAAGCTAATTTCACAGGCGTTAATCCACCTGGTGAAGAAGATCCAATACCATATACAATGCTCGCTCCAAACGCAGCTCCAATAAAAGATGCGATAACAAACATTAAATAAGGTGAATTAGGGAAGAATGCATACATAATTGCAATCCCGAATACAGCACCATCTGTAATCCCCATTAACGATGGTGATGCAAGTGGGTTTCTTGTCATGCCTTGCATAATTGCTCCTGATACCGCTAAAAAGGCACCTGCAACTACGCCCCCTATTGCTCTAGGCATGCGAAGTTCTTGAATTACGTTATGATGCGTTATAGACCCATCAAACTGAAATACAGCTTGCCAAACGGTCTTTAAACTAATATCTGCAGCACCAAACGAAATAGAAACTGCCATGCTTAAAGCTAACAAAATTGTGCCCGCTATTAAAATAATAGAAGCAACGAGCGGTCTGCTCTTAATCTCTTTAACATTCACATCTTGCTGTTCTATACTCCTTGCGCTCGCTTCCATCCCTCAACCATCCTAACCAACAACATATATTTAATAAAATGAAATTTATTCTCAAATAATAATAAAAAAATTAGATGAATTGATTTTTCCTGATAATGATTCTCAGAATCAGACACTTTCTATTCTACCTACCACGTCAAAAGACTGTCAACCATTATTTTGAAATACGAATTCATACAAAACGCTATCTTATGGACATAAAAAAAGAAGAGTAATCTGTTCACTCTTCTTTTTCTTACTTATTTAATTTCATTTCGATTTTTGTAATTAATTCATCTTCTGTTGGAGCTGCAACTGGACGATTATTTACAAATGCGAATGACTTTTTACGACCAGGGCCACAGTAAGACTGACATGCAACTTCAATCGTTGCACATGAATCTACTTTTTTTAACTTCGGAATCAACGTTTTAACATTCGTTGCCTGACAATCATCACACACACGAAATTCGTTTCCCACTATATAACACTTCCTCTATTTTAAACTTTTCACAAGTACATTTAAAAATAAACACTAAATGGTATTTTACCGCTCTTTGGGGCTTGTTGCAAGTCTCTTCATATAGCTCTATCCTTACGTAAAGCTACATATTATGTGTATTTTCTCCTACAAGTGCTTTCATCATTCATAACAAAATTTCTTCCCTTCATTGAAATCTACCATATTTTTAAAAGCTTTGTATAAAAGCTCATTTTTTTGCCCATTATAAAAATAGGAAGTTCATAAAAAGAAAGGGAGTTGAATCTATGAAAGTAAGACAAGATGCTTGGACAGACGAGGACGATTTATTACTTGCTGAAACAGTGCTTCGCCATGTTCGAGAAGGAAGTACTCAATTAAATGCTTTTGAAGAAGTAGGAGATCAGTTAAATCGCACATCTGCTGCTTGTGGTTTCCGCTGGAATGCTGTTGTTCGCTATAGCTATGAACAAGCTCTTCAACTAGCAAAAAAACATCGTAAAGATAAAATGCGTGCTGTGGGCGGTGAACAGGCAAAAAAACGTTTGCTTTATACACCACCAGCTTCAGCGGCGATAACTGATTATGAAGAACACGTACCGTATGAAACAGCTGTTCAATATACAGAAGCTATTCCATATCAAGAGCCGACTGTCCCTGCTCCAAAAAGCTCAATAACAATGCAAGATGTTATTTACTTTTTACAAACAGTTGGATCTTCAAATATAAAAGTAACAGCTCTTGAAAACGAGAATACGAGATTGAAACAAGAAATTAAAGCGCAAATCTTACGAAATGAAGAACTAGAAAAGAAACTAGAAAGATTAGAACAACAATCTCATACTGTACAAGAGGATTACGAAACACTTATGAATATTATGAACCGTGCTCGTAAATTAGCAGTAATGGATGATGAGGAACGCTCACAAACATCTTTCCGCATGGATCGAAACGGTAACTTAGAAAAAATTGCAGAATAAAAAGGATGCATATGTGCATCCTTTTCTTATTTCACTTCAACCATATGTGCTTCTTCAACTTTAGAATCTCCCTTTATATATGGGAAACCCCTTTCTTCATTTTTTGCTATAATAAAGATTGTCATTTTATAAATAAGGGGTTAGTTATATGAGCAATTCCCGTTCGATTTTATCTCAGCCAGAGTGGCGCATTGTGGATCAGTCTAGTTTAGGACCAACATTCCATGCGTTGCAGTCATTCGCAATGGATGACACATTATGCACAAGTATTGGAAATGGCGAATCAGCTGCAACAATGCGCTCTTGGGTTCATCACAATACAATTGTACTTGGCATTCAAGATTCACGCCTACCACATTTAGAAGAAGGTATTTCCTTTTTAAAACAAAACGACTTTAATGTTATCGTTCGTAATTCCGGTGGACTTGCTGTCGTACTTGATGAAGGTGTTTTAAACGTATCACTTTTATTCCAAGAAACAGAAAAAGGTATCGACATCGATCTTGGATACGATACAATGTGGCATTTAATTAAGGAAATGTTAAAAGATTACGATGTTACTATCGAGGCAAAAGAAATTGTTGGTTCTTATTGCCCTGGTAGCTATGATTTGAGCATTCGCGATCAAAAATTTGCTGGTATTTCTCAGCGTCGTATTCGCGGAGGCGTTGCTGTACAAATTTACTTATGTGCGACAGGAAGCGGATCTGAGCGCGCGGCCCTCGTTCGTGATTTTTACAACGTAGCAATTCAAGGAGAAGAAACACGATTTACGTATCCTGAAATTGTGCCAAGTACGATGGCTTCACTATCTGAATTACTTGGCGAAACAATTACAGTGCAAGATTTAATGATGCGTCTTTTAAAAACGTTGCAACAATTCGCTCCAAAGTTAACACCATCTCAACTAACGTTGGATGAAGTCCCTTTATATGAGATGAATTTACAACGTATTATTGATCGTAACAATAAGGCACTTAGTTTAGAAAAATAAAAAACAAAAATGACCACCCTCATTCCGTTATACACGAAATAGGGTGGTCATTTTTCATATCAATTCGTTATAGAATTAAAGTGCTTGAGCTGCTGTAATTAAAGCTAACTTGTACACTTCTTCTTCGTTACATCCACGAGATAGATCGTTTACAGGCATATTTAAACCTTGTAAGATCGGTCCTACTGCTTCGAAGTTACCTAAGCGTTGAGTGATTTTGTAGCCGATATTACCAGCTTCTAAGCTTGGGAATACGAATACGTTAGCATCACCTTTAATTGTAGAACCTGGAGCTTTTTTCTCAGCTACAGATGGTACGAATGCAGCATCGAATTGGAATTCTCCATCTAAAGTTAATTCAGGAGCCATTTCTTTTGCAATGCGAGTTGCTTCTACAACTTTTTCTGTTTCTGGAGATTTCGCAGAACCTTTTGTAGAGAAGCTTAACATAGCAACGCGTGGATCAATGCCGAATAGTTCAGCAGTTTTCGCACTTTCGATACCAATTTCAGCTAAATCTTGGCTATTTGGTGCAATGTTAATTGCGCAATCAGCGAATACATACTTCTCTTCTTCACGTACCATGATGAATACGCCTGAAGTTTTTGTAACGCCTGGTTTTGTTTTAATAATTTGAAGTGCTGGACGAACTGTATCAGCAGTAGAGTGAGCTGCACCACTTACTAAACCTTGTGCTTTGCCCATGTATACAAGCATTGTACCGAAGTAGTTTTCGTCTTTAAGGATTTTACGAGCGTCTTCTTCCGTTGCTTTACCTTTACGGCGTTCAACGAAAGATGCTACCATTGCATCCATTTCTTCGTATGTAGCTGGATCGTAAATATCAACGCCTGCTAATGTTAAGTTCATGCTAGCAGCTTTTGCGCTAATTTCTTCTTTATTACCAACTAAAATTGGTTTTACTAACTCTTCTTTTGCTAAACGCTCTGCAGCGCCTAAAATTCTTTCATCAGTTCCTTCAGGAAGTACGATAGAAATGCCTTTTCCTTGAACTTTTTCTTTTACTGCTGTAAATAAATTGCTCACGAATAAACCCTCCTACAAATGTTAAAAACTCTACCTTTAAGAATACTTCTTTTCAGCTATATTTTAAACTTATAGCTCCCAAAAAATAGATAAAATGAAAATGATTATATTTTCATAAAATTCAGCCAGAAAATAAGACCTACTTAAACCTTATTTTCTCCCGTTTTCCGGTAAATATAAATGTGACAGTTTTATGCACCGAAACTTTATATAGATGTTTTTAAACCTATATATGCTATAGTTAACGTGTAAAATATCATTAACTGAGGTGAATAGAATGAGTGAAGCAACAACAACGTTAGATGGCTGGTATTGTTTACATGATTTACGTTCTATTGATTGGGCAGCATGGAAAACATTATCTAGTGACGAACGCGGACAAGCAGTGTCTGAATTTTTAAATGTCGTTGAAAAATGGAACGAAGTAGCTACTGCAAAAAAAGGCAGTCATGCAATGTATACAGTTGTTGGTCAAAAAGCAGATATTATGCTTATGATCTTACGTCCAACAATGGAAGAGTTAAATGAAATCGAAACAGAATTAAATAAAACAACATTAGCTGAATATTTAGTTCCTGCATATTCTTACGTATCTGTTGTTGAACTAAGCAACTATCTTCCAGCTGATGAAGACCCATACCAAAACCCACAAGTCTTAGCTCGCTTATATCCTGAGTTACCGAAAGCAAATCACATTTGCTTCTATCCAATGGATAAACGTCGCCAAGGTAATGATAACTGGTATATGCTTCCTATGGATGAACGTAAGAAACTTATGTACAGTCATAGCAAAATCGGTCGCCAGTACGCAGGTAAAGTGCGCCAAGTTATTTCAGGATCAGTTGGATTTGACGATTTTGAGTGGGGCGTAACATTATTTGCTGACGATGTTCTTCAATTTAAGAAACTTATATATGAAATGCGCTTCGATGAAGTAAGTGCTCGCTACGGTGAATTTGGAACATTCTTTGTCGGAAACATTTTACCAAGCGAAAAAGTAACAACATTTTTACACATATAATATAAAAAAGGAACGAAATTCGTTCCTTTTTTTATTACCCTCTACATTAACCTGCAAAAACCTTCTTTTCTCTGCAAATTTGAACAAAAATCGACAAATTCTTTTCAAATTTCTTGTAAGATTGTAACCTTTTCACATCCAAATTTATGCTAAAATGGTACGAGCTATATGCTAATAACGATGCGAAGGTGATAATGTATATGAAGAAAATCTTGTCTATTTCACTATTGTTTCTATTGTCATTTTCTTCCTTAGGAGTAACAACATCCCATGCGGAAGAAAAAATACATATAGAGGCAGCTGCTGCACTTCTATTTGATGCAGATACAGGAAAAATACTGCATGAACAAAATCCAGATGAATTACTAGCTATCGCTAGTATGTCAAAATTAATTGTTGTTTATGCCGTATTAGAAGCAATTAAAGAAGGAAAAATCACTTGGGATACGAAAGTAAACATTTCTGATTACGCTTTTGAAGTTTCACGTAATAATGAATTCTCTAACGTACCGTTCGAAAAGGGACGCCAATATACCGTAAGAGAATTATATCATTCTATCGTTATCTTCTCCGCGAATGGATCTAGTATTGCTTTAGCAGAATTACTTGCAGGAAGTGAAAAGAACTTCTTGAATCTGGAAAATGAACATGCGAAAAAACTAGGGTTAAAGAAATATAAATTTGTAAACGCTACTGGGTTAAACAACGCTGATTTAAAAGGAAAGCATCCTGAAGGAACTGATCCGAATGGAGAAAATTCCATGTCAGCTCGCGATATGGGTATTCTTTCAAAAACAATTATTACAAAGTATCCAGAAATGCTAGAGGATACAAAACAAAGATTTAGAAACTTCCCAGATAATCATCCGAAACCAATTCGTATGGAAAATTGGAACTGGATGTTACCAGGTGCTGCTTTCTCTTATGAAGGAGCAGATGGTTTAAAAACAGGAAGTTCTGATACCGCTGGGTATGGGTTCACTATTACAGCAAAACGCGGTGATTTACGTCTTATTTCTGTTATTATTAAAACGAAATCAATGGACGAACGTTTCACAGAATCTCGCGCATTAATTGAATATGGATTTAATAACTTCGAAAAACAGAAATTAAAAGTAGATAAAAATAACAAAATTTCTGTAGTAAAAGGAAAAGAAGACTACGTAACAGTTGCACCAGAAAAAGAAGTGACAGTAGTTACTGCAAAGGGTAGCAAATCACCTTACAAAATTTCTACTGAAGCGGATAAGTCACTCGCTGAAGATGGACATTTAGTTGCTCCTATTAAGAAAGATGCAAAGGTCGGTTCCATCGTTTTAGAACCAACTGATAAATATGGTTTCTTAGACGGAAATAAAAGTATAAAAGTTACTGCAAAAACGACTGAAGAAGTAGAAAAAGCAAATTGGTTCGTATTAACAATGTGTTCAATTGGCGATTTCTTCTCAAACTTATGGTCTAAAGTATTTTAATGATGAAAAGCTAGCTCACGCTAGCTTTTTTTCTTTTCCTCTCAAAATGTAAAACTTCGTTTGGTTGTCATATCTGCGTCCTTTTTCTCATACGTATGAACTAGTAATTGTTCCACACTTCATCTAGAAAAAACCTCTTTCCGAAGGGCATTCCAAAAAGAGAGGTGACACATAATGGGTGTTATCGCACATACAGAAGAAGATGTAAAGTTATTAGCTAGACTCATGCGTGCTGAAGCTGAAGGAGAAGGCCAACAAGGCATGCTAATGGTTGGAAATGTCGGTGTAAATCGTGTCCGCGGAGATTGCTTAGACTTTAAAAAAGTCCGAAATTTACGTCAGATGGTTTATCAAAATCCTGGTGGTTTTGAAGCAACCCAAAAAGGGTATTTTTATCAACGAGCGAGAGAACAAGATATCGCCTTAGCCCGCCGGACAATTCAGGGACAACGTTTTTGGCCCGCCAACTTTTCCCTATGGTTCTTTAGGCCTGAAGGTCCTTGCCCGCCAACTTGGTATAACCAACAAAATTCAGGACGTTTTAAAAAGCACTGCTTCTTCCAACCATCCGGTGAGGATTGTCCAAGCGTATATTAAGGAATGAAAATGAGGAGGGATTTTTGAATGGCACAGCAACAAAACCCGTACTACGGAACAGGTTTTTATCAACCATCTGGAACTTATGTACAACCGCAACAAATGACCGCGCAGCAACAGCAACAACAGCAAGCGATGCAACAACAAGTTGCTCAGGCTCAACTTGCAGTTTCTCAAGGGATGTTACCACTAGAGCAATCGTATATTGAAAACATCCTTCGTTTAAATAAGGGTAAGCCAGCTACAGTTGTAATGACTTATGAACGTGGTAGCTCGCTTGGCACACAATCTTATACAGGGATTATCGAGGCAGCCGGCCGTGATCATATCGTTATTAGTGAGCCAAAATCTGGAAAACGATTTTTACTACTAATGATTTATTTAGATTATGTAGAATTCCCAGGAGAAATTGCGTATTTACCTGGTCAACAAGCAACTTATGCTCCAAGACCATAAAAAAAAGCTGGCAAATGCCAGCTTTTGTTTTTTATAATCCTTTTACAACTGCAGTTCCGACTAAAATCCACGCCACAATAAACGCTACACCACCAAGCGGTGTAATTGGGCCAAAGAACTTAATCCCTGTTGTACTTAAAGCATAAAGACTGCCTGAGAACATAATAATCCCAGCTACCATAAGCCAACCTGCAGTGCTTAAAAGTGATGATTGTATTTTGTCCATTAATAGAGCAACTACAAATAAGCCACCTGCATGAAACATTTGATATGTAACGCCCGTCTTCCACACTTCTAACATTTTTGCAGAAATTTTATTTTCTAAACCATGTGCTCCAAAAGCCCCTAACGCAACAGATAGCCCCGCTGCAATACAACCTAGTAAAAAGAAAATTTTCATCTTAATTCCCCTTTTTATTTTTATCATAAGCAATTTTCACATATAATCCAAACGATTTAATCCTTAAAAATCAAATAAAGAATTACCATTTGCACCTTCTTCTTTTATATACACAGGTTCTCCAGAAACTGGCATAACCGGTTGAACTGTTATTATAGGCTGAGATCCGATTATTTGTGATTGAACTTGTGGTTCTCTATACGTAGAAGGCTCAACTTGTTCATCTAATAATAAATCACATAATGCACGCACAACTAATAAATGCTCTTTTGATTTTTGTCCTTCACTACTTTTTGCCCTTGCAATTTCACTCGCCATTTTATTTAAAACCTTATCGCTAGATACTTGCATTCCTTGTCACCTCTTACTTTGTAGTTCTTTCTCAAATTGCCCCAGTTTCTCCACTGAACCAAATACTATTATCATATCATGTTCTTGCAGTTTTTCCTGCCCCGTTGGATTATGGATAATATCCCCATCTCTCAAAATTGCTAAAATTGTTACATCAAATTGATTTCTCACATTACTCTCTAGTAACGATTTACTGGCTAGGATAGAATCTTTACCAACTTGAATTTCTTCAATTACAAATGATTGCTCTATTCCATACAATACTGTATCAATATAATGAACTGTTAACGGATTCGCAATACCTTTTGCGATATGAATTCCTGCCATACTAGATGGATTAATAACCTTATTTGCACCAGCGCGCCGTAATTTCTCTTCTGTTTCTGGCTTTTCAGCTCTTGCTACAATTTTAATTGCATCATTAAGCCCTCTTGCCGTTAATGTAATAAATACATTTTCAGCATCGTTTGCTACGATAGCCACTAGACCTGCTGCCTTCGAAATTCCCGCATTATGTAACACTTGATCTTCAGTTGCATCCCCATGTACATATAAAAGCTTTTCCTGTTCGAATATACTTTCATCTTTATCCACAACTACAAATGGGATTTTCTTTTCCTGTAATTCATGTACAACTTGAAGCCCTACTCTTCCGCAACCACATACTATAATATGCTTTTGTAACTGTGCTATTTGTTTATCCATCTTCTTCCTCCGCACCGCATGAAATAAGTTACCCTCAATGATCATAGCTGCTACTACCCCCATTGCATACGTAACGATACCGACGCCAACAGGTATAATAAGGAGCGCAAAAAATTTTCCTGCCTGTGTTACAGGCACTACATCACCATATCCAACCGTTAATACAGTAATCATCGTCATCCAAAATGCTTGAAACAAGCTAATCTCTTCAATTGTCATAAATCCTAGCGTTCCTAGAATTACAACAAAGGTCATACATATAACTGCTATCCATAATTGCTTACGTGCATTCATATTACATTTCAACTCTTTTCTCTATCTACAATCTTTGCCAAAGGAAATGAAATACCTATATACTAGAAACGGAATCTATGAAAGAGGTTGATATAATGAAGCTATTTCTTTCTGCCTTACAATGGGCACTATTTATTTTAGCTGGAAGTCTTATTGTACCAATTAGTGTTGCAACTAGTTATGGTCTTGATGGCGCTGAAGCTATCGCGTTTGTACAAAGGACATTATTTGTTCTCGGTTTTGCCGGCCTACTGCAAGCTATATTCGGTCATAAACTTCCTATTCAAGAAGGTCCCGCAGGCCTTTGGTGGGGAATTTTCTCCCTGTATGCAAGTTTAGGCGTTGTATTATTTGGATCAAGCAATGAAACACTTAAGGTCCTTCAGTACGCTTTCCTATTAAGTGGCATCATTTGTATTATTCTTAGTGTTTTTGGACTAATCGATAAACTAGTTCGTTACTTTACACCTACAGTAATTGGAACATATTTATTCCTTCTTGTCGCACAACTTAGTGGCTCCTTCTTAAAAGGGATGTTTGGCCTTGATGGACAACATACAGAAGTACAACCAAAGGTATTTATTCTTTCACTCATTGTTATTTTACTATCTTTTTTCATTATGAAGCTACCTATTATTGGACAATATTCCGTTCTTTTCAGTATCGTCTGCGGCTGGATATTATTCGCTTGCTTCGGATTATCTAATCCAGTAACACCTGTGACAGATATAATTCGTCTTCCATCTCTATTTGTTTTCGGAATGCCCCGCATTGAATGGAACATGGCAATTACGGTCGTTTTCGTCACACTACTACTTCTAACAAATATGTTAGCAAGTATTCGCGTTGTACAAAAGGTTGTTTCTAAGTATGAAGAAAATGCCGCGGAGAATCGCTTCAAGCAAGCTGGCATTATAACAGGAATAAATCAATTGCTAGGTGGTCTATTTTCAGCCATTGGTCCTGTTGCTATTTCTGGATCAGCAGGGTTTATCGCAACGACTAATATTTATAAACGCCTCCCATTTATGTTAGGGTCAAGCTTTATTATTCTTGTTAGTATATTCCCAAAGATTACTTCATTCTTTGCAGCAATCCCTGTTGCAGTTGGATATGCTGCGATTTACCCTGTGTTTGCAAGTATGATTGGTCTCGCTTTTCGCGAATATGACACTGTGCAAAATAAAGAACGATTATTTAAAGTAGCAGGCCTTTCAATCTTTACAGGAGTCGGAGTTATGTTTGTTCCAGCAGGAGCGTTTTCTACGCTACCACCATTTTTAGCATCATTTTTTAGTAACGGTCTCGTTCTTGGATCTGTAATGGCTATTTTGCTCGAAATATTATTTTCTCGTTCTAACGAAAAACAACTATCGTAAATTGGAAAACTTCCATTATTGCACTCTACCTTTAGAGTTGTTACGATAATGATAAAGTGAAACTTTAATCAGTGGGGGTTTACGGGCAGCCCGACTCCCACCTAACTTCTTTGCTCCAGCTGAACTTTGAGGTGGAAGTCTTGCTGCCCGCAAATAGCGGTATAAATTATCATGGGCAACACGCTCATGATAATTTATACTAACAATGCAGAACTTCTCCTAATTTCATGTAAAGAGGTTCGATGTCTTACTATATATTCCCCAATATCTTCATAAAAATTTATTTCTATTCCAACAAAGAAAGGAATTTTCGATATGACTTATAAAATGATTGTTTTAGATTTAGATGATACTTTATTACGCGATGACCATACCATTTCACCTCGTACGAAAGAGGCTTTAATGACAGCACAAGAGCAAGGAGTTAAAGTAGTACTTGCTTCTGGTCGTCCAACGTTTGGTATGCGCAACGTCGCAAAAGAGCTTCGTTTAGAAGAATACGGCAGCTTCATTCTATCTTTTAACGGCGCAAAAATTATTAACTGTAAAACAAATGAAGAAATCTTTAGTAGTACGCTATCTCCTGAAATCGTTCACAGCCTATTTGAAATTAGTAAAACTGAAGATGTATGGATTCATACTTATATTGGCGATGATATCGTAACAGAAGAAAATAATCCTTATACTGAAATTGAGGGCGACATTACTGGTATGCCGATTGTTGGAGTAGATGATTTTAAAGCCGCTGTAACAGAGCCTGTAGTAAAAGTATTAATGAACAAAGAAGCTGAACGCCTTGTTGAAGTAGAAAAGAAACTACAAAAACAACTAGAAGGCCAATTAAGCGTTATGCGTTCAAAACCATTCTTCTTAGAATTCACTGAATATGGTGTTACAAAAGGAACAAGCCTAAACCAACTAATCCAAAAACTTGGTATTAAACGCGAAGAAGTTATCGCAATGGGCGACAGCTATAACGACCAAACGATGATTGAATTCGCAGGTCTTGGTGTTGCAATGGGTAATGCGCCAGATGATATTAAAGAAATTGCAAACTATGTAACAGATACAAATATGAACGATGGCGTTGCAAAAGTTGTAGAGAAATTCGTACTAAAAAGCGAAGTGCTTGTTTAATATTTTCATTCATAAAACCTATTTGAAGTCAAATACTTCAAATAGGTTTTTATTTAAATTACAATGCTTTTGTGACTATATTTTGAACTTTGCACTATTCTCGTAGTGTAAACTTTCTTTTTGTATATAATGGAACAAAATAGACTATTTTATTTTGAAAAAGAATACAAATTTACTATATACAAGCATACGTTAAAGGAGGCTATTTCATGTTATCTACACCAATCGGACGATTAAGAGCAATCGGCTTAATTGAGGGGATTTCTTTCCTATTACTATTATTTGTAGCAATGCCATTAAAATATTTTGCAGGGTTTGCAACAGCTGTTAAAATTACAGGTATGGCTCATGGCGTTTTATTCATACTATTCATCTTTGCGGTAATTCAAGTAACAATCGTACACCGTAAAACAATTTTATGGGCACTTGGGGCACTTGTTGCATCAGTTATCCCATTTGGTACTTTTGTACTAGATGCAAAACTAAAAAATGAACAATAATAAGAAGGTAGTTAACGACTGTTAACTACCTTTTCTATTTACAAATTTGGGATCTGCCAATCGATTTCTCTTTCACTCATATTAGCTAAAATCGTATTTACTTTAGAATATGGCTTACTGCCAAAGAAACCACGTCTTGCTGATAGTGGGCTTGGATGTACAGATTCAATGATATGATGATTTGTCTTTGTAATTAACTTTTTCTTCGCCTGTGCATGGCGTCCCCATAATATGAAAATAACTGGCTTTTCACGTTCATTTAATAGCTCAATTACGCGATTTGTGAACTGTTCCCATCCTTTTCCTTTATGAGAATTTGCTTCACCTTGACGAACCGTTAATACAGTATTTAATAATAATACTCCTTGCTCCGCCCATTTTACTAAATAACCGTTATTCGGAATTTCATAACCGTATTCATCTCGAAGTTCTTTATACATATTTAGCAGTGATGGCGGCGTTTTAATACCAGGTTGTACAGAAAAGCTTAAACCATGTGCTTGATTCGGTCCATGATATGGGTCTTGTCCTAAAACAACGACCTTTGTATTTTCATAACTTGTATACTGAAGAGCGTTAAAAATATCTTCTTTCTTTGGATAAATCACATGCGCCTCATACTCTTCTTTTAAAAAGTTAGCTAAAGATTGATAGTATTCTTTCTCAAATTCTGGCCCAAGTAATGGTCCCCAATCATTCTGCAAAATGTTTTCCATGCCTTCACTTCCTATCCAATTAATTCACCATATCCTGCCTTGTAAATACTATAAATGAAATGATAAGAGATACTACTGCCCAAACCGTTAAATTCATTAAAGAAAATCCCATCGATAAACCTTGTAATGCAGGCAGTTTTCCTGATAAATAATCCGTTAGCGATAAGTTGACACTAAAAATGTATTTCGCACCTTCCCAAGACGTTGCAAACGAACTTAAAATGCCGCCTGCAATTAACGCAGCTAACATAACGCCCATACCAGCTGGTGTATTTCGAATTAAAACAGAAACCATAAATGATATAGTTCCAACAACGATAGCAACAAACCAAGCTAGTCCGTACGCCATTAAAATGTATTGCCACTGCGGAATAAGGTGTACAAAGTTTGTATTTAACGTTTCCTTATCAATGACGAATCCTGTTAACACAGGTAAATTCCATCCAGAGTATCCAAATACAAGCCCTGATAATGCATAAGCAAACACGCCAACAAGAAGCAATATGAGCGAAATGAAAAATAACATCGTCACGTATTTACTAAGGAGTATTTTCCACCGCCGAATTGGCCTCGTCAGAAGCATTTTCATCGTACCATCGCTTCGTTCTCCTGAAACAATATCAATGGCGACAATCATAACGAGCAATGGAATAAATAACGTTATTCCTTGTTCAATAAACGCCCTCACAAATGTTGGTGCTCCTGGTGCAGTCGGATTAATATCATGATCTAAATAATATTGTTGCTGTTCCACCCTCACCTTTAGCCAATCCCGCCATTCTTCTGGCAATCTAGAATTGTTCAAACGGTTTTGTGAATCAACAATTTGTTGCTGTAGTGATACTTTCCAATCGGTCGTACCAAGCCTTTTTTGCGTTGTTTCTATTTCACGATACTGAGCATACACAAAAAGCGGAATCAAGATTGCTAAAATAAGCATGACAACAACAATCCGTTTCTTACGATAAATCTTTTCTGATTCATTTAAAACTAGATTTGCAAATTCACGCATGTTGCTCACCCCTTGTGAGTTCAATAAATAAATCTTCTAGCGTAAATACAAGCTCTTTGACGCTATGTACATCTATCTCGTTTTCTACAAAGTGCTTATTCCAAACATTAATAGACGCAACATCCATACGACATAGTAAACGCTCATCTTCTATAATAACTTCCTCTACCTCTTCAGCAGCGTCTAACATGTCTTTCGCTTTGGAAATTGGTGTAACGACCCATTCTACACGATCACTCGCTGTTTTGATCAACTCTTCAATAGGTGCAACTGTTATCATTTTTCCTTTATGAATAATAGCAACACGGTCGCATATCATTTGTACTTCGCTTAATAAGTGACTCGAAATAAATACACTCATATTTTCTTCTTTTACAAGCTTATGTATAAATTCTCGTAGTTCTCTAATCCCAGCTGGATCTAAACCATTAGTCGGTTCATCTAATATGAGCAATTTCGGGTTTCCAAGAAGCGCCTGTGCAATTCCGAGACGTTGTTTCATACCGAGGGAATATGTTTTCACCTTATCGTGAATACGCTCATCTAAATGAACCATTTTTGCAATTTCAATAATACGTTCATCTGATATATCACCAAGCATGCGCGCAAATTGCTTTAAGTTTTCCCATCCCGTTAAATATGTATAAAGCTCTGGATTTTCAACGATACTTCCAATTTGACGCATCGCTTCCCTGAAATTTTCCTTAATAGAATAACCACCGATAGAAATAGTACCTTCTGTCGCTTTAATCAGTCCGACTAACATTCGAATTGTTGTTGTTTTCCCAGCTCCGTTCGGCCCTAAAAAGCCAAACACTTCTCCTTGTTTTACATCAAATGAAATGTCTTCTACAAGTGTCTTCTTTCCAATTACCTTCTTCACGTCTCGTACAGAAAGTATCGTCGTCATTTTACCCCTCCTTGCTCTAGTTTTAATTTACTTACAACATTTTGGACTAATCGCTCCGCCATATATGTGTAACCTACTTCATTCGGATGAAAATGATCGGAGTATAATAAATCTTTTCCGCGATTTTGAAATAAATCAAATGTCGGTGTAATATATACATTTTTATCATTTAATGCTAACTTCTCTAAAGAAGCATTCCAATCAACAACAATATTTGATGAACCTCTTAAATCTTCTACATCCTCAAAAGGATTGTATAAACCTAGCCAAAAAATAGGACTATCTGTGTTTAATTTACGAATTTCTTCTATAATTTTCTTTGCTTCATTTTGAAACGTTTCTGTATCAGGACGATACGTCTCTAAATCGATCTTTCCGAGCGATTCCCATCCTGGGAACAAATCATTTCCTCCAATTGTTAAAACAATTACATCTGCTTGCTTAATTGAATATTGAGCTCCGCTGCTTTCGATTTGTTTTAATAAATCGGGCATTTTCGCACCACTAACTGCCAAATTGGTTAGTGCAACTTTTTGTTTATAATTTTTTTGTAAATCCTCTTTCATTCGTCCAATATAGCCAATTCCTTCTTTATCACCAACGCCGCGCGTTAACGAATCACCTAAACTAACTATTTGTAACGTTCCTGTTTTCTTTTTCTCTTTTTCCACTACGTCAGTCTTCGTAATTAATTTTGAAGCTTTCGGATTTAATACATCATTTACACCCGAAACAAAACCGTATGCAAATAAACAGAAAGACGCAATTGTAATGAGTAGAATTACTTTTACTAATTTTGATCTCATATCAAAACCCCTTTTAGCCCCTATAGATTGTCCATAATTATACCAAACGAATTTTCGAAAAGCGATTTTCACACCTTCTCTATTATGTCGTTTCCCTATCTACCAAATTTGGTAATAGCTCAACATGTTTCACATCTATTTCCTCATCATTAATCTTTTCATATAATAATTCAAATGCCTTTACACCAACATTTTTACTAGAATGCGAAATCGTCGTAATACCTAATATATCTGCCACCTCTTGATCATCACATCCGATAATTGTAATATCCTCTGGGATACGAATTCCTTGTTTTTTCGCCTCCGTTACCATTCCTGCAGCAATATGATTGCAAGATACAAGAAACGCCGTCGGTTTTACAGACATACTAGCCCATTCTCTGACTACATTGCGCCCATCTTCCACCGTAAAACAGCCTTTAAACTTCCAGGCATCTAACGGTGTTACAACAATCTGTTGAAGTGAATCCTCATACGCCTTTTTTCGCCTTTGGCTATTAATGCTATTACTTCTTCCAATGCAATATCCAATACGTGTATGACCAGCATCTATTAAGCTTTTCATCCCGCGCGAAAATACTTTGTAGTAATCAATATGTACACTTGAAATGAAATTCGAATCTATTTCCTCACACATCACAATTGGACCAAACTTCGTATACTCTTCAAGTTTCCCCTTACTATTTGTCCTTGAACATATAATTACTCCATCAAGCTTTTTCATTTTTAACATATGTAAAATTTCAAGCTCTTTTTCTTCGCTATAATTTGTCTGGCAAAGCATCATATTATAATTGTTCTTTGCGGTTTCCTTCGATATCCCCCCAATAATGGCACTGTAATATTGATCATTTACGTGCGGCAATAAAACGCCAATTACATTCGTTTTTCCTTTCACTAAATGAATAGCATTCACATTTTGCGTATAATTTAATTCTTCTATAATCGCTAAAATCTCTTTTCGTTTCTGTTCATTCACATACGGATGATTATTGAGTACACGTGAAACAGTTGAAACAGATACTCCAGCAAGTTCAGCAATCTTTCTTATATTAGTCATCTCATTCTTCCCTTCCCCGCAAAAATTCTTGCTTGACCTGGTAAGCTTTCCACAGTATATCCTTTCTTAGCAAATACATTTTGAAAGGATATACAACTATGCTTCGATTCAAATTAGAATATATATTTTTCATTGGCGGTTTACTCATTCTCGCCATCGGCATTAATATGATGACGACAATTACTTCCTTTGGACTTAGCCCTTATGATTCCTTCTTTATTGCACTATATCAAAATTTTGGGATAAGTATTGGTTTTTGGATTTTTATGATTAACTTTGTTTTTACCCTGATCGTACTCTTTTGGGACAAAAAACAAATTACAATCGGCACAATTGTCACAATGATTCTTATTTCTCTTTTTGTTGATTGGGTTGGTTCTATTACGACTATTATCGATGCTATCCGCTCTCTTCCAAAATATATAACACTTATTTGTGGAAATCTATTCGTCGGAGCCGGAATTGGTCTTTACGTCTCTACAAACCTTTGTGCAGCACCTCAAGAAGCTTTCGTTTTAACCGTTGCCGAGAAGAAAAAATGGACATTTAGAAGAACAGAAATTTCATTAGCCTTTTTATTTTTAACATTAAGCTTCTTATTAGATGGACCAATCTATTTTGGAACAATTATCTTATCCTTTACAACAGGTTGGATCATTCAAGCATTTATTCAAATCGGTACGCAGATTTTAAATAGAAAAAAACCTATTAAGCAAGCCGCTTAATAGGTTTTTTCGTTTTATTAGATGCAATACTACTTAGCATCTCCTTCAATTCGATAGTTTGCTTTCACACAATCTATTTCTTCATACGATTGCAATGTATGTAGAATGTACTCATAATCCGCAAGAGAAGCACGATGCGTTACAATTACGATTTCTGCTTTCCCTTTCTCTTCAAGTGGCATTTGAATAATCTTTTCAAAACTAACACCACGTTCAGAGAACAATGATGTAATTTTTGCAAATACACCAATTTCGTCTTTCACATGAAGTCTTAAAAACTTTTTCACAATAATTTCATCTGGCTCTTTTAATACCTTTTGATATTGCGGGACTACAGCACTATTTCCTGTTACACCTAACCTAATATTTTGCATTACAGCAACTAGGTCAGAAACAACAGCTGTCGCTGTCGGTAAGCTTCCTGCTCCCGGACCATAAAACATCGTTTCTCCTACCGCTTCACCATACACATAGACAGCATTATATTCATTTTGCACTGCCGCAAGAGGGTGTGCATTTGGAAGTAAAGTTGGCTCAACTGTAACCTCTAATTTCTCGCCATCTCGCTTTGCAAGGCCAATTAATTTAATTGTATAGCCTAAGCTCTTACTATATTCAATATCTTCTGCTGTAATAGAAGTAATTCCTTTTACCTTCACATCTCCAAGCTCTACATTTGTAGAGAAACCGAGAGTAGCCAAAATCGTCATTTTTCTTGCTGCATCTAAACCTTCTACGTCTGATGTTGGATCTGCTTCTGCAAATCCAAGCTGCTGAGCTTCTTTTAACACGTCGTTATATGCTCTCCCTTCGTCTGACATTTTCGTCAAAATAAAATTTGTCGTTCCATTTACAATTCCCATTACTTTCGTAATAAGATCTGAAGAAAGTCCTTCTACGATGCTTCGTAAAATTGGAATCCCTCCAGCTACACTTGCTTCGTAAAATAAATCAGCCTTATTATCTTTTGCTACCGCTAAGAGTTCCGCTCCGTGTAACGCCATTAAATCTTTATTTGCAGTCACAACGTGCTTCCCGCTTTTTAAAGCTTGTAAAATATATGCTTTTGCATCATCAATGCCGCCCATTACTTCAATGACAACATCAATATTAGGATTATCTAAAATTTCATTCACATCTTGTGTTAATAGAGTAGAAGGCACGTCTACTTCTCTCTCTTTCTCAATGTTTTGCACCAATACTTTCGTTACTTTCACTGGACAACCTACTTGGTGTATAAGTCGTTCTTGATGATCTGTAATAATACGAACTACACCACTACCAACTGTCCCAAGACCTAATAACCCCACTTGAATGTCTTTCATAATACTGTCCACCCCTCAAAAATTGTGTTTAGATGCCATTATATAGACAAAAAATCCGAAAAACAATGTATTTTGAATATTAAGAAAAATGAAGGTTAATCTTTACAAATAAAACGCTACCACGTGTTATACAATCATTATTTACAATATATAAGGGGTTTCTTGATACACATAATAATTCAGCCAATTAGAGAATAATAAATTCCCATGACTCCTCCACCTAACAAGTGGCTTCTCATCTGGATTATTATGTTTAAAATAATTTTTTGGCACATCAATATTTAACCCTCTTTGGCAGTCCCGTTCGTATTCTTGCTTTAACGTATCACAACTATATTCACTATGTCCGAGTGCGAAAACTTGCCTTCCCTCTTGCCCAATAGCAAGATGAACACCTGCTTCTTCAGAATTGGCTAATAACGTTAATTCTTTCACCTTTTCAATATCACTCTCTCTTACTTCTGTATGACGAGAATGCGGAGCAAAAAACACTTCATCAAACCCTTGTAACAATTTCACATGTTGCTCGCGAACCTCATGTTCAAATACACCAAACATTTTTTCCGCAAGAGGATACTTCGGCACACCATAGTGATAATACAAACCTGCTTGTGCCCCCCAGCAAATATGAAGCGTAGATGTTACATTCGTTTTTGAATACTCCATAATACGTCCAAGCTCTTCCCAATAATCTACCTCTTCAAAAGAAAGAGTTTCAACTGGTGCTCCTGTAATAATGAGTCCATCAAATTTTTCATTCTCAATATCACGGAATGTTTTATAGAAGCTCGTTAAATGGTCCTGCGCTACATTGCGAGACAGATGTGATTCCATATGAAGTAAATGAACATCTAATTGCAACGGTGTATTTCCAATTAAACGAAGTAATTGCGCCTCTGTTTCTTGCTTTGTAGGCATTAAATTTAATATAGCAATTTTCAAAGCACGTATATCTTGTGTTACTGCTCGCTCCTTCGTCATTACAAAAATATTTTCCTTCTGCAATACTTTGCGAGCTGGTAAATCTTTATCAATTATGATCGGCATGTTGTTTGCCTCCGACTAGCGCCGCTTCTAAATCTGCAATAATATCAGAAACATCTTCTATACCGACCGATAAACGGATTAAATCAGATGTAACGCCAGCTAAACGCTGATTTTCTGCGCTTAATTGTCTGTGCGTCGTACTAGCAGGATGTATTACACAAGTTCTTGCATCAGCTACATGCGTTACAAGAGTTGCAAGCTTTACATTTGCGATAAATTCTTTTGCTGCTTCTAATCCGCCCTTAATACCAAATGTTAAAACTCCACTAGCACCTTTTTTCAAATACTTTTGTGCTAACGAGTAATTTTCATTACTATCTAACCCTGGATAATTCACCCATTCAATGCGATCATGATTAGCAAGCCATTTAGCAACTTCGAGAGCATTTTCACTATGACGCTCCATTCGTAAATGCAATGTTTCCAGGCCAATGTTGCTAATATATGCATTGAATGGGCTCATACAGTTTCCGTAGTCTCTTAATAACTGAACGCGTGCTTTCACAATATACGCTGCTGCTCCAAAATTTTGAACATAGCTTACGCCATGATAACTCGGGTCAGGTTCGACAAGTTCAGGGTATTTTCCATTTGTCCAATCGAAGTTCCCTCCATCTATTACAATCCCGCCTAGAGAACTTGCATGGCCATCAATATATTTCGTTGTAGAATGGACAATGATATTTGCCCCATGTTCAAACGCCTGGCATAAATAAGGCGTCGCCAATGTATTATCAACGATAAAAGGTACTTCTAATTCTTTTGCTGCCGCTGAAAGTTCTTTGAAATTCAAAACGTTCATTGCTGGATTTCCTAACGACTCTGCATAAACGAGTTTTGTCTTATCATTAGCAAGTGCCGCAATTTCATCTGCCGTTAAATTAGGATTAAAGAACGTAACATCTATGCCCAGCTTTCGCAAACTCACTCCAAATAAATTAAACGTTCCTCCGTAAACAGTTGAAGAACAAAGTAAATGGTCTCCACTACTGCAAATATTTAAAACCGCAAGCATAATGGCTGCCTGCCCAGAAGCTGTTGCAACAGCCCCTACACCGCCTTCTAAATCTGATAACTTCTGCTCAAATGCAGCTAGAGTAGGATTTCCAATACGCGTATATATATATCCTTCTGCCTCTAAATTAAATAGTGCTGCTAAATCATCTGACGTATCGTATTTATACGTTGTACTTTGATAAAGTGGCAAAACACGCGGCTCACCATTTTTTGGCGTATAGCCACCTTGCACACAAATCGTTCCTTTCCCCCATGATTCTCCCATCTCTCATTCTCCTTTCTTTTATCCCGCTATTTGCGGGTAGTAAGACTCCCACCTCCAAATTCGGCAAATGCGAGGAAGTTAGGTGGGAGATAACTGCCCGATTGATGAAGGCTAATAATTAGCGGGGGAGGGGCAAAACCCCCACTGATTAAAGTTTCACTTTATCCAAAATAAAAAACTGCCCCTTCCCTGAAAACAAGAAAGGAGCAGTTTGAAAACACGCTCTAAGGCTCTTTCTTATCTCTCAGGATTATTACCTGCAGGATTTGGCACAATTCCGTTATACGGCTGTTGCCAAGGTTTCATCGGGCCTGTCCCTCCACCTTTTCTTGATAAGACTATGCAATTACCGTTGATTTTATAGCAATAATTTCCTGATGTCAAATAGTTTTTCTGAATGTTCTAAATTAAACGTAAGGAATTTAATACAAACAATAAAAGAAATATATTCCATATTCATTTGAAAAAGACCTTTTAAAAACTCCAATCCATATATAGAATTAAATAGGTGGTTTAACCGCGTTAGTTTCAAATTTTCATGAGATCCCAATATATTGAATAAGCCACCCCCTCAAAAAGATACTATATATATTCAAGTCATTTCACACTAGCATATTTAATCCTTTCTACATGAAAACTTACATAACGGAGGTAGAACATGACAAATAAAAAAGACATGCACCATATACTCGTCCTATATGGCATTCTTTTAGGCTCTATAGTAGGAGTCACAGTCTGGTCATTTTTAGTTACAATAAATATCGGAATTCACTTTATTTGGGGATACTTACCTACTCTTTTCTCTTCTCCCCCTTATTACACCATTTGTGTAACAATCATCGGTGGTATCCTCGTTGGTTTAGCACAAAAATACTTCGGTACATATCCACGTCTTATGCCGGAAGTGATGGCTGAATATAAAAAAACAGGTAGAATTGAATACCGTTTTGTACATAAAGCTACTTTAACTGCGATTATCGTTTTAATATTTGGAGCTAGTTTAGGACCAGAAGCTGCACTTGTTGGAATTATCGGTGGACTTTGTACATGGGTAGGAGATCGCTTTAAATTTGCTTTAAAGGGAATGAATGAACTAACAGAGGTTGGAATTGGTGCCACTTTAAGTGTTATTTTTAATGCACCATTATTCGGTTATTTAGCTCCGAATGAAAATGAGGGTGAGCAAATTAATGGATTTTCGAAAGGAAAAAAAGCAATCGTATATTTAGCTACCACTTTTGCTGGTTTTTCCGTTTACTTATTACTTAGTAAACTCGATAATCGTGGATCCTTTATTGTTGATTTTGGGGAAGGTTTCCTTTCTCTTAATGAGTGGATTGCTTTTCTTCCACTTGCTAGCACTGGTGCTATAGTTGGTTTCTTTTATTTCAAATTAGAATTCACATTAGAGAAATTAATCCACCCCTTCAGGGAATACAAGGTATCACTTGGAATTATAGGCGGTATTTTATTAGGGGTTACAGGAACTTTTCTCCCGTACACGTTATTTTCAGGGGAACATCAATTAAAAGATTTAGTCGTTGAATGGAGCTATTTATCCTTCTGGGTACTACTTCTTTCAGGAATTTTAAAATTATGTATTACTGCCGTTTGTTTAAATACGGGTTGGCGCGGCGGACATATTTTCCCAATTATATTTGCTGGATCAAGTATCGGATATGCTATAGCTTCTATTATCCCTATAGATCCAATAGCTTCTGTAGCCATTGTCACGACAGCTATTTCAAGCTATGCATTAAGAAAACCAATAGCTATAACATTACTATTACTCATGTTTTTCCCGCTCAATTTATTATTACCGATGCTCGGGGCAGCAGCGATTGGGAATGCATTTCCGCTTCCTAAACATAACGAAACTACAAATTAATAAAAATAGGCAGTCGGGACAAAAGTTCCACTGCCTATTTTTGTTACACAAGCTGCTTTAATAGTGCGTATAATTCTTCAAAATTATGCACTTCATATGTTGGCATAATCTCGCTATCATTTAATTTCTTTTCTGGATTAAACCAACAAGTATCAATTCCTGCTACATATCCACCTTTAATATCGGCGCTTAACGAATCACCAATAATAAGCCCTTCTTCAGAAACGAAGTTAGGAATACGTTCAAAAACATAATCAAAATACTCTTTCATCGGCTTTTGGAATCCCGTATCTTCAGAAACAAAAATATCTTTAAACAATGAATGTAATCCTGCATTACGCAAACGTTTATCTTGCGTTTCAGAAATACCGTTTGTCACTATATATAAATCGTACTTACTTTGAATTTGATTTATAAATTCAAACGCACCTTGCATGAGTTGGTTTCCTTCTTCTAAGTAGCTGCGATAATTATTTTCAAATAATATTCCATCTACTTCTTCCCCGTACTCTTTAAACAAAATGGAAAATCGTGTATTTATAATTTCATTTCTCGCTATTTCACCTTTTTCAAAAGAATCCCAAAGGCTTTTATTTATTTTTTTATAACGATCCTCTATTTCATCGGTTAAAAGAAGCCCCTTCTCTTCAAAAAGCATCCGTAAAGCGATTTTCTCAGCCTTTTGAAAATCTAGTAATGTATCATCTACATCAAATAGCAATGTTTTATATTTTTTCATAAACCCCTCACACTCTCTTTTCTACCAAAATAAATTTACATAAATCGTATCATTCCTTCTTGTAAAAATAATAGGAGATATCTCATACTATAATAAGGGGTGAAAATATGCAGATTAGCAAAAATAAAGAAGAAATTTATCAATACATACAAATTCACCAATTCGATACTCTTTTTTCCTTTCATATCTTGCCATATGTAGAACTGCACTCTTTTCAAAAGAAAGAATTAATATGCAAAGAAGGAACCGATCTCCCTTATCTCTATTACTTAATTTCTGGGAAAGCCAAAATATATATGAGTCACAAAAACGGAAAGGTTTCATTAATTAACTTTATTCAAGCACCTTCGTTCATTGGGGAATTAGGATTAATTGGTGTAGAATCTGCTACGAAAGCAATTGAAGTAATAGATGATTGTATTTGCTTAGCGCTTCCCCTTAAAGATTGTCAGCATCTTTTATTGCAAGATGCTACCTTTCTACAGAAACTATGCAAATTTATTGGAGAAAAAACAATTACCCGAACGGAAAATTACGCCAAAAACTATAGTTATCCGTTTGAAAATCGATTAGCTGCCTTTATTCTATTAACGGAACAAAATAATTGCTATACCGAAAAACATACTGAGGCCTCAGAATACTTAAACGTCAGTTACCGCCATCTTTTATATGTATTAAACCAGTTTTCCCAGCAAAATTATTTAAAAAAAGAAGGAAGAACCTATTACATACAAAATCGAATTCAATTAGAGAAACTGGCTGATGAGCTAAAAATATAAAGAAACAGCATTAACGTTTAAGCGTTAATGCTGTTTCTTTGAGTGACGATTATGTTTTTAATTAAAATTTACTTGCTACTTTAGCCGCTTCTTCAAGACCTGCTGCAATGATCTCTTCTGCTTTATCTGGGAATTGGTTATGTCCTTCAATAACTACCGTTTCCATGTTTGTTGCACCGAAGAAGCCCATCATGCTTGCTACATATTTAACAGCCATTTCTACTTCAGCTGCTGGACCTTCAGAATATACGCCGCCGCGTGCATTTAATAAAGCAATCTTCTTATCTCCAATAAGCCCAACTGGACCTTCTGGTGTATATTTAAACGTTTTACCAGCACGGTTTAAGTAATCAATATACGTGTGTAATACGGCCGGAATCGTTAAGTTCCATAATGGGAACCCGAAAACTACTTTATCAGCTTCTAAAAATTGATTTAAATACTTATCAGCTACTGCTACCACTTTTGCTTCTTCTTCTGTTAAATCAAATCCTCTACTTGCTTTGAATGTACCATTAATCATATCTACGCCTACATATGGTAATTCTTCTTTATATAAATCAAGTTCTACTACTGTATCATTTGGATGTGCTTCTTTATAGTTTGCTAAAAATGCCTCGTATAATTTCACACTAACTGCTTGTTCCGCTGGGCGGTTGTTTGCTTTTACAAATAAAACTGTTGCCATTATTTCTTCCTCCTACTACTCACTCTTATGTTGTTATATATTACTTACGAAAAAGGGTACTCCCTTGTAATTGTTGTTGCTTACAAATACATTTTATCTTTATATCAAGACAATTACGTCCTCACATAGACGTATTTTTCCATAAAAAAAGTCCACCTTCTAAAGGCGAACTAGGTCTTACGACTTTCGTCTTATACAATTCCATTTTTCACTGCATATAATGCCGCTTGCGTGCGATCGGATAAATGTAACTTACTCAAAATACTACTCATATGAGCTTTTACCGTTTTTTCTGTAATAACTAAAACAGAAGCGATTTCTTTATTACTCATCCCTTTCGCCAATAGCTGCAATACTTCATTTTCTCTCGCTGTTAACACATCCACTTGAACGGAAGGTTCTTCTTCTTTTTCTTCCTCCGGTAAAGTTTGAGAAAGAAGGGCATTTGCTATATCTGGATGTAATTGAATATTACCTTTATAAGCACTTCGAATGGCTTCAACAAGCTGATCTGGTTCTATATCTTTTAAAATATAACCGCTCGCCCCAGCTTTTAGTGCCGGCAATACATGAGCTTGATCAGAAAAACTAGTTAATACAATTACTTTCACGTTTGGATATTCTTTTTTAATACAAGCTGTTGCCTCAATTCCATCCATCTCAGGCATGTATAAATCCATTAATACGACATCTGGACTCGTTTCGCCTACTTTCACTAGCGCCTCTTTCCCATTGTTTGCTTCCCCAACTAATTCAAAATCTTCCTGTGTGCTTAGAAAAAATGCCAATCCTTTTAAAACAACTGTATGATCATCAACTAACAATACTTTTATTTTCACAAACTTCCCTCATTTTCACTTCATAATGGTACATTTACTTTTACACTCGTTCGTTTCTTACTACTTACAATTGTAATTGTTCCACCAACTAATTCTACTCTTTCACGCATCGTAGTCATACCGAGTGATTTCTTCTGTTTTATATCCTTTTCTACAAACCCATTTCCTTGATCGACTATTTCTAATGATACATTTTTCTCCGTCACTTTGAAATAAATCGTCGCTTCTCGTACATTCGCATGCTTACTTATGTTATTTAAAGCTTCTTGTCCAATTCGCCATAGCGCTTCTTCTACTACACGCGGCAAATCACGCACACCTGTAACTTGTTCCCGAATTTTCAATCCTAAACTTTCACCATATTGCTTTAAAGCTGGTAATAATCCTTTCTCTAATCCAGCAGGACGGAGCTGCCAAATCAAGGTCCTCATTTCTTTCAAAGCACCTTGCGCTAGTTCACGCATCTCATACAAAGAACTATCTACCTTTTCATTTTGGCCTTTTAAAACAGCTTCTGCACCCTTCGTCATAAAAGTTAATGAAAATAATTTTTGTGAAACTGAGTCATGTAGATCTCTTGCTAACCGATTCCTTTCTTCCATCCGTACAAGTTCACGGCGTTGCTCATTTAATCTTAAATTCTCTATTATTAACGAAATATGATTCGATAGAGCTTGCATTACATCTATTGTATTAACATCAAACTCTCCATTATTTGAACTAACACACAAGACACCAAACATATGACTTTGAATATGTATTGGCGTAGCGATAACGGCCCTATTTGGATGTACAATATGACCAATTTGACGTTTTAATAAAACAGGCTCATCTTTTTCTAATGCCTTCTTTGCTGCTTCTTTCACATCGTCCTGTAACTCTTCCTGACCATAAGATGCTCGCAAAGATAATTCTGTTTCTTCTCTAATAAAAAACGCCACTTGATTCCATTGAAATACTTCACCCACGTGATTTACCACTTTCTCAGGTAATACATTAAACTTATGAATCGTTTTTAACGCTTGAATAAAACGTTCCAATTTCACATAATAATGTGCTCTTCGTTTTTCATTTTCATATAATTTGGTTCGCTTTAAAGCCGTCCCGATTTGAAAAGCAACGGATTGGAGCAAAACCAATTCTTCTTCTGAAAAATGTGTTTTACCTGGGCTTGCAACATTTAATACCCCGATTTTTTCCCCTCCGGCCTTTAAAGGAACCGTAGCATGATGAAGAATTCCTTCCGTATCTCCCCAATTATATTCAATTGCATTATTAATTCTTTTACATTCAATAATATTAACCGCGCGCTCTAGCTTCCCATCTACAAAACCACGTAAACACCAACACTCACCTTCACACATTGGGCGTTTATTTTCATATGTAAGTGCCTCTGGTAACTGATAATCAATTAACTTTGTATACCTACCATTTTCATCCGCAAGGAAAATCCATCCTGTCGTTAAACCTGTTACACTTAGTAATTTTTCTAGGACCGCTTGCAATACATGATATGTATCATTTGATGTATTTAATGTTTCTGCAATCTCTTTTAATATAACTAATTCATTTGTACGATTCTCTTGAAACATAATTCTTCTCCTACATACAAAATTTTAAATAGTACTTAACATAAATCATCTACTTTTCACTTTGTACTTATTCGTAACATTGATATAATAGTGAAAACATAGTTTTCATTATATCACTTGAGGGGGCTTTCATAATGACATTAAATAAGGCACTTACAATCGCTGGTTCTGACACAAGTGGCGGTGCTGGTATACAAGCAGATCTAAAAACATTCCAAGAACTTGGCGTATATGGGATGACATCACTGACGACAATCGTAACAATGGACCCACATAACGGTTGGGCACATAACGTATTCCCAATCGCGGCTTCTACATTAAAACCACAATTAGAAACAACAATTGAAGGCGTTGGCGTAGATGCTTTAAAAACGGGTATGCTTGGATCAGTAGAAATTATCGAAATGGTTGCGGAAACAATTGAAAAGCACAATTTCGAAAATGTAGTAGTTGATCCTGTTATGGTATGTAAAGGGGCAGACGAAGCGTTACATCCTGAAACAAACGACTGCTTACGTGACGTTCTTGTTCCAAAAGCATTAGTTGTTACTCCAAACTTATTTGAAGCATATCAATTAAGTGGTGTGAAAATTAGTTCTCTTGAGGACATGAAAGAAGCAGCGAAGAAAATCCACGCTTTAGGTGCTAAATACGTCCTAATTAAAGGCGGTAGCAAACTTGGTACGGAAACTGCAATCGACGTCCTATATGACGGAGAAACATTCGATCTTCTAGAATCAGAAAAAATTGATACTACAAACACACACGGCGCAGGTTGTACATATTCTGCTGCAATTACAGCAGAACTTGCAAAAGGAAAATCTGTGAAAGAAGCAGTAAAAACTGCGAAAGAATTCATCACAGCTGCAATTCGCCATTCATTTAAGATTAACGAATATGTAGGACCAACACATCACGGTGCATACCGCAAATTCGTTGCACCGAAAGAACTTGTCTAACATAAAGATTTTTATTAATAAATTTAAAAATAGATTAAAACCCACAGAACATTTATTGTTCTGTGGGTTTTAATTACTTTGCAGAAATGTTTTAAAATACTCCCCGAATTCCTATGATGCTGTACTAACTTTGTTTCTACCATTTCTTTTTGAATAGTATAATGCATCATCTGCGGATTGAATAAATTGTTCTGGGGATTTTTCATACTCTGAAATTCCGACCGAAACTGTAATTTTTATTTTTTCTCCATTTTGCAATTGGAATGAATACTTTTCAACAGCTAGACGAATTTGTTCCCCTACACGAGTTCCATATGCTAACCTCTTTTTTGGTAATAGCAGGGCAAACTCCTCGCCACCCTTTCGAAAAACCAAGTTTGAGAATGGTGCATTTTCTAGTAAAATATGCCCCACTTGTTTTAATACTTCATCCCCAGCAGGATGACCATACGTATCATTTACATACTTAAAGTGATCAATATCTATAAGCAATAAACAAAGTGAATCATTCTTCATATGTTTGTTACCAATATGACGATTCATCTCTAAATCAAACTGTCTTACATTTCCTAGATTCGTTAATGCATCTATCGTTGCATAATGCCTCATCGTTTGAAATAATTCATTCGATTGTAATACATAACTTGCACTTACAAATGTGATGTATCCTGCAACAATACTACAAACAAAATATAATACCACTACAGATACATCCTTAAATAAAATAGACAGTGGTAATATTAAAATAGACAAGCTATACACATTAAGCCATATCCACTTTGTAAATATAGAAATTTTCATCCGCCAAATGAAGACAATACCAATTCCGGTTACTATGATGGTATAGCAAGCTAATTCAGAGGCTAAAGAGTAATCAGTAAAAAGTAGCCGAGTTATTAAAATGATAGCAACTGTTATACTACTGGCTATCGGCCCCCCAATTATAACTGCCAAAATAACTGCCAAGTAACGTAAATCCAACAGACTATCTTCAATATGTACACCAAAATGCATTAATAATACACCTAATATCCCAGTAAAAATACCTACTACACATTTTTGCCAAACAGCGAATCCCTCTTTTAACGGCCTATCTCTTAAAAGCTGACCACCTACAAAGATAAAGGAAAGAATAATTGTCATATTTACAAATAGATCTCTGAACATAAAATAATCTCCCTACTTTTTCTTTTCCATCTATCCCTTTCCATATGTTATTGTATTACGAAATCCCTATAATTCCCAAACTTTTTATTTTGTTGTTCCACGTGGAACAACAAAATAAAAAAGGGACGAAATTTCGCCCCTTCCATTAACAACATCGTGATATTTTTCCGCCTTTTGCATTAAATCTAGCTTCTTGTGCCTCAGCAAAAAATTGTTTTTGACATAGGATTTCCTCTTCTGGGTGATGTACTTTCATATGATTTACATATGTTTCATAACTTGGAACTCCGACAAGTAAACTAATAAATTGGTTTCTCTTTCCCCATACCTTCCGTAATCTTTTAAGCATAGTTCCTCGACTCACTTTCATCTCTTGGAATATATGGAGCCTCTTTTAACGGCATTGGCTTATTTCTTAATACTTGAATCCAAATTCGAAGTGCAGAAATTAATACAGCAATTACAACTATCATAAAAATCCCACAAAGAGCTGCATCAATATAATCATTAAAAATAATTTGTTTCATTTGCGCAACGTTTTTAGCTGGAGCTAATACCTTCCCATCATCTAATGCTCCTTGGAACACTTTCGCATGGGATAGAAACCCTATTTTAGGATTTTCATGAAATAACTTTTGATAACCAGCTGTCATCGTTACAATCAGTAATCCGACGGTTGGGATAAGCGTCACCCAAACATATGCCTTTTTCCCCATTTTGAATAAAATTGTCGTTCCAAGTAATAGTGCAATCCCTGCTAACATTTGGTTTGCAATACCGAACAATGGCCATAATGTATTAATTCCACCAAGTGGATCTATTACTCCCTGGTATAAGAAATATCCCCACCCTAGTACACATAACGTTGTAGCTATTACATTCGCTAATGTAGAATCTGTTTTCGCAAACGGCTTGTACACATGCCCTAAAATATCTTGAATCATAAATCGTCCTACACGTGTTCCAGCATCAATCGTTGTTAAAATAAATAGTGCTTCAAAAAGAATGGCAAAATGGTACCAAAATGCCATCATCGCCGTTCCACCTATTACTTGTGAAAATATATGTGCCATACCAATTGCTAATGTTGGTGCGCCACCTGTACGTGATAAAATGGTCTGTTCTCCGACGTTAACAGCAAGTTCTTTTAATTCATTCGGTGTAATAGCAAATCCCCACGAAGAAATAACTTGAGCCGCTTGTGATACATCTGTTCCGATCAGTGCTGCTGGACTATTAATTGCAAAATAAGTTCCTGGTGTTAATACACAAGCTGCAATCATAGCCATCGCTGCTACAAATGATTCCATTAACATTGCCCCATACCCGATTGGCCTTGCATGACCTTCTTGCTCAATCATTTTCGGCGTCGTACCTGATGAAACGAGAGCGTGGAATCCTGAGACAGCACCGCAAGCTATTGTAATAAATAAGAACGGAAATAAATTCCCGGAGAAAACAGGACCTGTTCCGTCAATAAACTTAGATACTGCCGGCATCTTTAAATCTGGAGCTACAATTAAAATACCAATTGCTAACCCAAGTATCGTCCCTACTTTTAAAAATGTACTTAAATAATCACGCGGTGCCAAAAGCATCCAAACTGGTAATGCCGATGCAATAAATCCATATACGATAAGCATAATAGCAATTGTCTCACCACTAAACGTAAACATACTTGCAAGCGTTGGGTTTTCAGCTACATACTGACCTCCAATAAGAGATAGAATAAGTAGAATAATACCAATTACCGATCCTTCACCAACCCGTCCAGGTCTAATGTAACGCATGTAAACTCCCATTAAAATAGCAATTGGAATCGTTGCTGCGATTGTAAACATTCCCCATGGGCTTCCAACAAGTGCCTTCACAACTACTAAAGCTAATACCGCTAATAAAATGATCATAATACCTAAAATACCAATCATTGCAATTAATCCTGTAACAGGACCAATCTCATCTTTAATCATTTCTCCTAATGATTTACCATTACGTCTCATTGAAGCAAATAAAATTACAAAATCCTGTACAGCTCCAGCAATAACTACCCCAACAATAATCCAAATTGTCCCAGGTAAATACCCCATCTGTGCCGCCAAAATCGGGCCTACTAAAGGACCTGCCCCTGCAATCGCTGCAAAGTGATGTCCGAATAAAACCCATTTATTTGTCGGAACATAATCCTTCCCGTCATTTAACGTATGAGCAGGTGTTTGTCTATTATTATCTAGGCCAAAAACTTTCCTTGCTATAAATCTACTATAAAAACGATAAGCAATCGCATACACTGATACAGCAGCAACCAATAGCCATACAGCATTAATTGTCTCACCTTGTGATAAAGCTATTACACCAAAAGCAGATGCTCCTACTGCTGCAATAACTCCCCAAAGTAAAATTGATTTCAATGTTTTCACATACAATCCCCCCATTACTACTTCTTAGTGGAGATTGTACTAAATTTTCTGAATACTTTACTTGAATCCTCCTTATCATGAAGGATTTTTAGATTATCATGTAAAAATTCTCTTATTAGTTGTCACAGTTCAATTTTATTTCGAAGTCGTTTTACATAATTGCGGCTTACTGGAATCGGTTGCTCATCGTACCTGTCTAAATGCAAATTATACGTGCCATTATAATAAGGTTTAAGTTCTTGTACATATGACATATTAATTAAATAGCTTTTATGTACACGTAAAAAATCATATGCATTTAGTTTATTTTCTAATTCCTGGAGTGTGTATGTTGAAATATACTGATTATTTGTTGTATAAATTGAAACCGTCTTATTTTCCTTATTTTTACTCACATATACAATATCTTCCGGGAAAATATATCTAATCCCCTCATGGCCTTCTATCGGCAGTTTACGCAGATGACTCTTTGCTTTCTCACCTTGTTCTTTTCCCATTTTATATAAAATGAATTGTAAATCTTCTTCACGAAATGGTCGTAATAAATAATAAAACGCTTGGAAACGAAAAGCTGTAATTGCCTCTTCTATATCCTCACCAATAAAAATAAATTTCGTATAACAATTCACTTCTCGTAACAAACTTGAATATTCAAAACCAGTACCATCCATTAATTGCGAATTTAAAAAAACAAAATCAGGTGTATGTTTTTTCATTATTAGCAAAGATTCTGTTCCAGTTCCCGCTTCAAAACATTCTACATTTCGAATGTTTTCAGTAAAGTTCTCAACTAATTTTCTTCGCTCTTCTGTTTCTTCCATGATAAGTAAGATTTTCATTTATCCAGCCACCTAATTCCTTTGTCCATATGTCTTGTTGTATACATTCGCTTTAGTAAGAAACAATCCCTTTTTCTTACTATACCATTATTTATCTAAAAAAACAGAAAAAAGGAAACCACTTTGGTCCCCCCTTTTCTTTTATACTAATTCCCTCTGTTTCGTTTCTTGACCAAGTATAACTACAGCTAGTACTCCAATTAAAATTGATCCACAGAAAATCGTAAATATTAGCGAAAGTGAAGCTTGTGCGGCAACTAAATATCCGACTAATAGAGGCCCAAGAATACCACCAATACGACCGAATGCAGCTGCCATTCCCGCACCTGTACCGCGAATAACTGTTGGATACTGTTCAGGTGTGTAAGCGTATAATGCCCCCCAAGCGCCTAAATTAAAGAAGGATAGTAACATACCCGCCACTATTAATGCTGTTAATGAATCCGCTATTCCGAACACATACGCACTACATGCTGTACCAGTTAAATACGTAATCAAGACGAATTTACGGCCAAGACGTTCAATAAACCATGCAGCTGTAAAATACCCTGGTAGTTGAGCTAATGTCATAATGAGTACGTACTGAAAACTCTTTATTAAACTAAAGCCTTTCAGTACCATTACACTAGGTAACCAAAGGAACATTCCATAATAGGAAAAGACAACACAAAACCATAGAATCCATAACATAATTGTTGCTTTACGATACTCTCCAGACCAAACTGCTTTTATATTTTCAATAACAGATGGCTTTTTTGCAACCTTTTGGAACCTTGGAGAATCGGGTAAATTCCATCTTAAATATAAAGCATATAACGCTGGAACTGCACTTAATACCATAGCAACTTCCCAACCGTATTTAGGAATAACAAAATATGAGATAAGAGCTGCGATTAACCAACCACCAGCCCAAAAGCTTTCTAATAGTACAACTATTTTCCCACGTTCGTGTGCTTCAACACTCTCCGATACAAGGGTAGATGCAACTGGAAGTTCCCCGCCAAGTCCCATACCAATTAAAAAGCGTAAAATGAGGAACATCGCAAGTGTCGTCGTTAAAGCCGTTAAGCCACTACCAATAGAAAATAGTAATAATGTAATAATAAAGACTGATTTCCGTCCTATTTTATCTGATAGTATCCCAAAAACGAGCGCCCCTACAGCCATACCAATTGAGTTAATACTACCTATCCAACCCATCTCTTGAGTACTTAATCCCCACTCTTTTTGCAACGCCACTATTACAAATGAAAGCATTCCAACATCCATTGCGTCAAATAGCCAGCCAAGCCCTGCTATACCAAGCAGCTTTCGCTTCGAAATTTCTTTTACCTTGCTCACAAGAAGTCCTCCTTACACAGGTGTCTTTACACATCATTTTACATGTGTGTATTGTATAAGTAAAATACTTTCGTATAAAAATTTCTCCCTCATCATTCCCAAAAAGTAAAATGTTTATCCCGCTATTTGCGGGCAGTAGAACTCCCACCTCAAAATCCAGCTGGAACAAAGAAGTTAGTTGGGAATCGGGCTAATAATCAGTGGGAGATGAACAAACCCCCACTGATTAAAGTTTCACTTTATCAAAAATGAACAAATAAAAAAAAGTAGCGATGTTCCGCTACTTTTTTGAACGCATTACTTCTTTTAAAAATTCAGCTAATACTAACTGACGACGCCAGCGTGTTGGATTACTACATAATCTGTAAAACCACTCTAAATTAATAGCTTGAATCCATTTTGGCGCACGCTTTACCTCTCCAGCCCACACATCTAAACTACCGCCTACTCCAACAGCCATTTTCGTTTTTAAACGATTCTTATTGTTTTGGATAAAGTTTTCTTGCCTTGGGAATCCAAGCGCAACAAGTAATAGGTCTGGTTTTGCCTCTTGAATACGTGAAACAATATTCTCTTCTTCTTCTTGTTTAAAATATCCATCTTGTATCCCCACGATAGATGCAGCCGAATATGTCTTCGTTAAATGATCAGCCGCAGCTTGTACAACATGTGGTTTTGCACCTAATAAGAAAACAGATACTGATTTATTCTCTTCTGATAACTTTGCAAATAAATTGCTCATTAAATCAAATCCCGCTACACGCTCTTTTAAAGGTGTACCAATCATACCACTTGCTTTTACAACCCCAATACCATCAGGTGTAATTAAATCTGTATTTAATAATGTGTTATGGAACTTTTCGTCCTTTTTTGCGCACATAACAATTTCAGGATTTGCTGTTACTACCTGAAAAGTATGAGTTTGCTCCAATTCTAGTTGTTCCTTTAAATATTGGACCGTTTCATCCATTGTCATTGTAGAGAAAGGAACACCTAGAATATCAACCGTTTGTACTGACATATTTAACTATCCTCTCTATCATTAAAGGTTTTTCGCTATTAATTGCTTATATGTTTCTTTCGTATCTTCATATAATTTTTGAAGTGAGAAGTTCATAGTAGCATGCTCATAAATATGCTTGCCCATTACTGATAACTCTCCAGTTTTCCACTTGTCATACGCCTCTTCTAATGCCGATGCCAATGCCTTGCCATCACCAGTTGGTACAATCCATCCATAAGTTTCATCTGCAATTAACGGTTCGATTTCTCCTGCTCTAGTCACAATTGATGGTACACGTTGATTTGCCGCTTCTAATAAAACTAATGGAAATCCTTCGCTATGGGAAGTTAACAAATTGACATGTGATGAAGCAAATAATTGTTTCACATCTTGACGATGCCCTAAAAATTCAACTTTATCATTAATCCCTTTTTCAGTAGCTAATGCCTTTAATTCTCTTTCTAACGGCCCATCACCAACTAATAACACTTTAATTTTTTCCAATTTCGTTTGTTGTAACGCATCGAATAAAACTTCATGTCCTTTAACAGGATGCAGACGCGCTACTTGGATTGCCGTAAACACATCTTCTTCAATATTAAACATTTCCTTTTTATTATAGCCATCTGCTTTTTCCTGATCATATTCAATCCCGTTATAAATAACATGCATCTTTTCATTTGAAATACCTAATGCCGCTAAGCTTTTTTTCAACCTATTCGTTACAACAAAAAATAAATCTATATTTTTTAAAGCTTTCAAATTTAACTTAGTGAAAATCCAGCCTTTTAAGCCTTGTTTAGTAAAGTCTTGAAATGGATCACTATGAATTGTCGTTACCCATTTTGCCGCGAATTTCTTCTTCATTAGAGAAACAAAGAAATTCGCCCTAGGACCGTGTGTATGAACTACATCAAATTTTTCTTTATTAATGAATTCACCTATGTTCTTTAAAATGGATAAATCATAGCGAGATTTTTGTGAAAACACATGAACTTTTATTCCTAGCTCTCTTGCTTCTTTCGCAACAATTCCATCCTCAAATACTGCTAATTCTACTTCACCAGTTGGGAACTGATCGAGAAGTGAAATAATATGTGTTTTTCCTCCACCATCTTCTGCTCCTGCATTCATATGCAATATCCTCATATTTTTTCCTCCTTTAAATCCTCGCTACATTTCCATCTACCTTTATTTTACTGTACTAAAAAATAAAAGCTAACAAAAGTTAGCTTTTATTTTTATCATTCAATTTCTAAGTCTACAATTAGATAAGCTAACAACACTACAAAGTAAATCCCAACTCCTGGTGCCGTCAAAATATGTCCTGCGATATATGCAATACCTAGTGCTAATACTAAGCTTGCTGTAATCATTCCATATTTTATATTAAATATTTCTTTAAATCTTGTAATAAATGCTAGCAGAATTCTTAAGCCATAATAAATAAATGGAATCATTAGTAATGCAAAGCCAATAATTCCGAAATCATAAAACCAATCATGGAAGTCCATTTCAATTAGCTTCGGATCTGGCTGCTTTTGTTCATTATATTTATAGTTACCTGCGTAACCCATTCCTAACAGTTTCTGTGACATCGGCGCTTCTTTAAAGAACTGCTTATGTCTCTCTTCATATACTTGACGTCCACTGAAAATAAGATTTTCTTGATTTTCTTTCTTTTGCTCTTTCTCAAGCTCTTTCTTAACTTCAGCTTCTATCTTCGCCTTTTCTTCTGGTTTCTCAACTTTATGTTGTTTTTCTTCTTTTTTAATTTTCTCTTTAATTTCTTTTTCTTTTTGACCTTGCTGCGCTACATTTTGTTCTGATAAATAGTTGTTATGAATACCCATATTTTGTGCTAATGGCGTCATTTTAAACGTTCCGACAACACCAGCTAATAGGACAATAGCAATTAATCCATTAAGTACAAGAGACTTTTTGTTTGGATTTCTTCTATCAAATAATAATTGTAGTACGATAATCCCGATTGCTGCTGCTAACGTAGCACCAATTGAGCCCATCCCTACTTTCGTACCAACTTGAATTAACGAGTAAATCATTAAAAGTGATGGAATCCAATATAAAACGTGTTTCACGCTCTTTGTTTTTTGAATAGAATATAGTACCACGATAGGGAAAATAATAGCTAAGATTGACCCTAGTTCATTACCTGCATAGAACCACCCTCGGGAACCAACTTTCATCCATTGATAACTACCAAAGTCTGTAGATGTCGAAATAGAAATAACCATAATAGCGTTAATGATTAATGTTGAATACACAATACTATTTCTGACTTTGTCACTAATATTTACTTTCTTTTTCAATGATTTTAAAGCTAAAATGTATGATCCTAGCATAATATATATATATAATGCCTTCGCAACAAACTTAACTTCTTCACCAAGTACAATAGGATTCTTAACTAGTTTATTATTAATAAACCCTATCCCTAAAACTACTGCTAATAGTATTAAGTAAATTAAAAACTTCCTATTTTCCTTCTCTTTTGCCTGAATTAAAATGTAAATACCACCGACAGCCATAATAAGAAATCTGACCAAAATTCCAACAGTGGCATTTGACTTTAATAAAACGATGCTAAGAGACGTTAATAAATCTAAAACAGGCTGTAAAATAATAAAAAAGAGCAAAAAATGCTCAAATCTAACCCTAGCTTGATTTGCTAACATTCCAAGACCTCCATACAAAATCTTCACATTATCTTTTAATCATAGTTTTCTACTGTTTAAACACACCTAGCAATTATAACATAACTCATATTTAAATTGAGAACTATTTTTCATGCCAAAACTAGTCAAATCCAGCATTAGTAGTAACCGAAAACATTGTCCTTTAGCTATCCTTCCCTATCCCTATAAAAACTATCTAACACATATGCACTTATTTTCGACCGTACAGGAATATTTTTTTATCATTTTATACAAATGTAAAAAGCGGACTTCTCTTATTGTACCATCCCTCCAACTAAGCTACATCAAAAAACTATACTATTAATCTTTCCACACTTTTTCGCTTTATTTTATTGCTACTTATCAAGCATTTTCAAACGCTTTCTTTAGCTATTTCATCCATTTTTCTACATGTAGCGAAAAGTAATTGTTATTTCCAAAACTTTAGTGTATATTTTTTCTCTGGAACATCTTTAAGAGGAAGGAATTAAAGCCATGTTATTAATCGATATATTTACGTTTCTTGGCATTATCGCCGCTGCCATTTCTGGTACATTAGTTGGTTTGAAAAAAGATCTAGATTTATTTGGTGTCCTTTGTTTAGCTGTAGCTACTGCGCTTGGCGGCGGTATTATTCGTGATATTATGATTGGTAACCTGCCTCCTGTCGCATTTGTAAAACCCATTTACTTTTTCGTAAGTGTACTATCAGCATTATTCACATGTATGTTTTTTGAGCGCATCAATAAACTTCAAGTTGTTATTATGCTTTCTGATGCTGTTGGTTTAGGTGTATTTACAGCTATTGGTGCAAATGCAGCAATGTCACATCATGTTGACGCCTCGTTTTTAGTCGTTTCGATGGGAGTTATTACAGGTATTGGGGGCGGTATTTTACGTGACATTTGCGCTCAAGATATCCCGTATGTATTCCGAAAGGAGATATATGCAATTGCTTCTATTTTAGGAGCAGTTAGTTTCTTAATTACACATGCAATGGGGGCACACGTATTAGCTTTCTATGTTTGTTTATTAATAACATTCGTTATTCGTGTAGTCACCGTAATATATAATGTACATTTCCCCGTTTTCTTTAAAACACATGCAAAAATTAATAAAGGCCATTAAGAGAATTCTACATAGAATTCTCTTAATTTATATACAATTCCATATACTATAGAGTAATTGTATATAAAAATATATAATTACATTAGAATAAAGAAATGAAAACGTTTTATAAACAGGGGGAAGAATGATGCTTGGGGTTTTTAAAAAAAATAAAACAAACACCAGTATAATTGAATTAAGCAAAGGCCAACAAATCATATTTAACGTGCCTGCTAATTCTGAACTAAAAACTCAAATGGATATGCTACATATTTCAAAGGAAGATTTAAAAATTGTTAAAGTATTACAGCCATTTATTTATGAGGAAATAGATTGGATAACAGAAAAATTCTACACCAACATCACAAAACAACCTAATTTAATTGCTGTTATTGAACGCTACAGCTCTATTCCAAAATTAAAACAAACTTTAAAGACACATATTAAAGAATTGTTCAGCGGGAATATGAATGAAAATTTTATTGAACAACGTGTTAGAATTGCCAAAAGGCACGTACAAATTGGTTTACATAGAAAATGGTATACTGCTGCTTATCAAGAATTATTCCGCTCCGTCATGAAGATTTTGCAAACGAAAATTTCAACGATAGACGATTTTTCTTATTCTATAAACGTAATAAATAAATTATTCACATTAGAACAAGAACTTGTTATTGCGGCTTATGAATCCGAATATGAAAGAATTCAAAAAGAACATGAAAAAGAAAAAGAACTGACCGCTATGACGATTACACATATTGCAACAGAACTAGCGGCAGTATCTGAAAAAACAAGCTCTTCTATTCAACAATTAACATCTAAATCAGAAAATATCGTAGGAATTGCAAAAACAGGTACATCATTAGCTACGACATCAGAAGAAAAGGCCAATAAAGGAAAAGAACAATTAAACCTGCAAAACAGACGAATGGAAAGCATTCAAACGAATATGGAAACTATTATTACTGATACCCGTGAACTTCTTGATATTTCTAACAAAATTAACGAAATCATTGATATTGTAAAATCAATCGCCGAGCAAACAAATTTACTAGCATTAAATGCTGCTATTGAATCTGCACGTGCTGGCGAATTTGGTAAAGGTTTTTCAGTCGTAGCGGGCGAAATCCGAAAGTTATCAGAGCAAACGAAAGAATCAATTTCCAATGTTACAAAACTCGTTGAAAAAACTAATGAACAAATTATACACGTCTCTTCTTCCGTGGAACAAATAAGCTCTCTCGTATCTGAAGGGACAGATAGTATGCATGCGACAGATCAATATTTCCAAGAAATCGTAAAAGATATGTCTAACTCTAAAGAACAAAATAAAAAAATTGAAAATGAATTAGAAACTATCTCACAAGTAATGAAGAGTATTCAAGACGATTCCTCCAAAATGGCCTTAACAGCGGATAATTTACAACTAGAACTAAACCGATAAGGCGAATCGATACAAAGTGGAGATTCTTCATCTCCACTTTGTATTCATCCTTATCATCCATCTACAAAAAAAGAATCCAAAATGGATTCTTTTATTTTCTGAAAAATATCTTTTGGCAATAGAAATAACTCATATAAACACCAAAGCTTTGTAAAATAAACAAAGCAGGCATAATAATATTATAATATGCCATATCTACTTGAAAGAGCCTTAACGATACATATCCGGTAATTAATAATACAAACAACATATATCCTTCGTTTTGCTGTTTCTTAATTAGAAAATGTAATAACGATATGGCCATAAATAATGTCACCACTATATATATAAGCTTTTCACATTTAAAAATAATAGAATTTATTCCCTCATCTGAAAACTGGTTAACAACAGGTTTTAACAGTTTAAATCTTTCTACTTCCATTTCTTTTAACTCTTGATCAACGTGCTCTTTTACACTTTGATTTTTGGATGTTTTTTCTTCATTTTGACTTTTTCCAATTAAAACAGATTGAACATAAGTCTGATTAGAAATCGTATACTGTGACATTCCCATCATCTTGATACCATAGCTCACACCAAAATGAGTACTATAAAACAGAATAAGTATTCCTATCATTTTTAATAGTAATTTTTGTTTCGCCCCTGATTGAAATAATTCAATTAACAGCACATATACAGCTATAAAAATAGGTAAAAATAACCCCATTGGGGAAATCATATTGCTAAGCGCAAATAAAATGGCTGAAATTACCCACATATAAGGATGACCTAATCCCTTATATAAAAATATGTAACAAGCACAATAAAATAAAAATATTGCGAGTGATTCCGCCGTTAATACAGAACTCATAAATATATTTGGAATATATAAAGCGTAAAATATTGATGCAATACGACCACACTCTTCTCCAAAGACCATTGACGCAATGCGATAAATGAAAAATGCAGTTCCTGTACAAAATAAAATATTAAATAGTTGTAAAACGAATATCGTATCACCAAATATACGAATGATGATTGATTCATAAATAATAAAAGGTAACTGTGCTACATGCTCTATATTATTGCCCATCGCAATCTGTTTTGCAGACTCATACATAGCTTTCATATCACCTATCATTGGACCATCTACAAATAGAACTGTGATAAGTCTTACAACCATAGATATGCTTATAAGAAAAATAAGAAATTGTTTATCTGTAAAACGATATTGCAAAATTGATGCTACTAACAAAATAAGAATAACAAAAATCACTAATACGATTGTAATACTTGTTGTACTTCCCCCAAAAAATTGCTTACTTGTTTCAAAAGCCGACCAACAACTATAGACAAAAAATGCGAGCATCGCACCTATCATTATTTTACTGAAGAAAGACGAAAAATTTGTTTGTATATGATTCATATGTCCATTGCACCTCTATTTCCATTCATAACAAAACGATTCTATCATGAATAGGCACAAGGTTAATAGGGAATTTCTATGACAAATACATAGTCATTACTTTTTCACTTGCAATGTAAGCGAATCCTCTTTTACACTACATTTTATATACGATAAATTTTCTTTCAGTTACATGAATACAAATACAGAAATTTCAATAAAGTGAAACTTTAATCCACGGGGGTTTTGTTCATCCCTCACTGACTATTAGCCCGCAAATAGCGGGATAATCCTCTTTTGGAACACTTTACTTCATTAAATATCTAATATGGGTACTCCACTTACACATGTCACTCTGATTGAAAACAGAAAATAGGGGATGAATATATGGAAAAGAAATTCATGCGAGAATCAAAAGCAATTAAAACAACACGTGTTTTTCCTAACGATTTAAATAATCACCAAACACTTTTCGGGGGGAAATTATTAGCAGAAATTGATAGTATAGCTTCAATTGCAGCTGCGAGACACAGCCGCAAACATTGCGTAACAGCATCTATCGATTCCGTTGACTTTTTGACTCCAATTCACCAAGCAGATTCTGTTTGTTATGAAGCATTCGTATGTTATACAGGAAAATCTTCAATGGAAGTTTTCGTAAAAGTAATTGCAGAGGATCTACTAGCAGGCGAGCGTAGAATGGCCGCAACGTGTTTCATTACATTTGTCGCATTAAAAGACGGAAAACCTTCATCTGTACCACAAGTAATTCCCGAAACAGAGGAAGAACATTGGCTACATACAACTGGTTCAGAGCGTGCAGAAAATAGAAAAAAAGGACGTTTGAAAAGTAAAGAAATGGCTGAAGTGTTAACTTTAAGTAAGCCTTGGAATATGTAAAATTAGGGTTTTATCTTATACATGCACAGGTTTTTTCTTCCTTGCATGTATTTTTTATTATAATAAAGTATTACGCCTTAGCATCTTTATTCGATGCCTGTTTCCTAAAATCACCCATCAGCTTTTCCTTTATTTTGTTATGCTATTAATGGTATATTAAATAATGTTCGTTTAAAAATAACCATAATATGATTAAGTATATAAGGGATGGTGCGATAATGTCTATTGAGGTACCAATTTCAATACCAAAAACGTTAATTATTATTCCAGCGTATAACGAGGAAGAAGCAATTGCAGATACATTAACAAGATTATTAGAACTAAAACAGCATTTTACAGCATTAAGCATTTGCGTTATTAATGATGGATCAAAAGATAAAACAGCTCAAATCGTAAAAGATTTCCCTGTTCATCTTGTTAATTTACCATATAATCTAGGTATCGGTTCAGCTGTACAGACTGGATATAAATACGCTTATGAGAACGGATATGATATTGCGATTCAGTTCGATGCTGATGGACAACATAATCCTGATGATTTATACAAAATCATACAGCCTATTGCCGAGGATCAATGCGATATGGTGCTGGGTTCACGTTTTACAGAAAAAACAGCATATAAAGGTAGTATTTCCCGAAGAGTCGGTATTTTTTATTTTACCGCTCTATTGAAAGTACTAACAAAGCAAACATTTATGGATCCAACTTCTGGGTATCGTGCTATCAATCGAGAAGTAATTAAGATTTTTGCACACAATTATCCAAAAGATTATCCGGAGCCAGAAGTCCTTATTCATTTAAAAAAGAAAAAACTTCGCATTAATGAAATATCTGTAAATATGCAAGAGCGACAAGGTGGACAATCTTCCATCACTCCCCTTAAATCTGCATATTACATGATTAAGGTAAGTCTTGCTATATTGATGCAAAAAATCGTGAAAGGTTGATAATAAATGCATATAATTACCTTTTCATTCATCTTTATTTTATTACTATTCTTCACAATTATTAATTCCATTCGTCGTGGGAATTTAGAAACAAAATATGCTATTTTATGGATTTTCGTTTGTATTGCAATGGCTATTTTAAGTTCCACGGATAAAATTATAAATTGGATTGGAAAACTATTAAAAGTAGAATATCCTCCGTCCATTTTATTCTTATTCGGACTATTATTCTGTTTTATCTTAATTTTTGACCTGACGAGAAAAATCTCCAAATTACACCATCAACTTGTAACATTAACGCAAGATTATGCATTATTAAAACAAAAATTAAAGATAACAGATAAAGAATAACTTTCTAACTAAATACTAATATATTAAAGCTCCTGAATTTTGCTTGAAAAATTCAGGAGCTTTTATCATTTCAAATTATTTCTTTCTAATTATACGAGGTACCACAATAGAAAGTTGATTTACAAAGTTTATATGCGTTAAACTTATACAGATGTTCTTGTAGTCTTCTTCCTTTCAAAAGGCTTGTATATATGGTACAAAACATAAAAAATTTGAGGAGATAAAAACTCTATGATGGAACAAAAACAACTCGTTTCCGTTGTCATACCTCTGTATAATACGGAAAAATATATTGAAGAAACGATGCAATCAATACTAGATCAAACATATAAAAACATTGAAATTGTAATTGTAGATGATGGAAGCAAAGATCAATCACCTTCCATCGTAAAAAAACTTGTACAAAAGTATCCAGGACAAATAAAATACGTCCCACAAGAAAATCAAGGTGTTTCAGTTGCTCGTAATACAGGAATTGAAAATGCTAGCGGAGAATACGTCGCTTTTCTTGATAGTGATGATTTATGGCATCCAACAAAAATAGAAAAACAAATTGAAAGCATGCATAAAAACAACATGAACGCTTGTTATTGCGGCTATATGAACTTTTACGAAGAGACTGGGGAAAAAGTTGAGCATACGACAAACTTTATTAAAGGTGATATGACAAAAGCTTTCTTAACACATCAAGTTGTTGCTCAGACGAGTACTTGGATTTTCAAAAGATCTATCGTGATGGATCATAACATTCGTTTCACGCCAGGGTGTAGCTGGGGAGAAGACTTAGAATTTCTATTTAAATTAATGAGTGTAACAAATGTATGCTATGTAGATGAATATTTAACATATTATCGAATCTTATCAGAAGGAAATCTTTCTTCAAAGTATAAAGATTATGAATTAAAAACAACAAAAGAATTAGAAGTGTTTAATCGAATGAAGGATTGGGTTCATACTAAGTCAAAAGATTTAATTGTGGATGATTCTACAGAAATTATTGAAATCCTTGAAACTTATCTATTCCCATATACAGTCATTAATAATGCTTGTATATACATTAAAGGAAGCTCTAAGTTAGATAAATCACAAGTTCAATTAATTAAAAAAGATATAAAACAATATTGCCGCAAAATTTATTCGAAAAATGGAAAACGAAGCAAGAAGTTATACGCAATGCTTTGGTTTGTACGAATTAAGTTTATGTTTTCTTAAATTAAAGGTACACTTCTAAACATTCTTTCCGTAAACAAATCAAATTTACAACTAGGACAAAGTACGTCCTAAGGAATAGAAAGGTCTTTTTCCATGAAAACAAATAAAATTCTTAAAAACGCCTCCTACCTCTTTGTAGGAAATATCACCGTTCGATTTGTACTAGCTATTGCTACCATTCTCTTTGCAAGATATGTTTCACCAGATGAGTATGGGATGTTTACAGTTGCATTAGCAGTTTCCGCTGTCATTTGTTATTTTACAGATGCAGGTTTGACACATACGTTTATGCGTGAAGGAACAAGAAGCGACGCTAACATTAGCGTATTAATAAGTAGTTATTTACGTATTCGTTTAGTATTAGCTATCGTAATTTCTGTGCTCTTCGCTATTTTCGCTCAGTTCTTCTACACTGATGCTTACTTACGTGCCATGGTATATTGGGTCGTACTACCAACCATGTTTGGAGCCACTTTACAAGGTGTTGGGATGGCTTATTTCCAAGTAACAGAGCGTATGCAATTTACAGCGATTATTTCTGTACTACAAGGTGTGACAGCCGCAGCCGCTCTTCTGCTAGGAATGTCATTTAAATGGTCACTTATGATGGTCGCTGCCATGTACGGAATATCTAGCCTTGTAACAGGAGTCATGGCCTTTATAATGACAATCCGCTATACAACTATTCATAAGGGCTGGGATAAAGGCATTTTAGATCAATTACTTATTTTCACAATCAATGGCATTATCATTATGCTTTTGCCGCAGTTAGGTCCCATTATATTAGAAAAAGTTTCAGCGAATGAGCAAGTTGGATTCTTTGGCGCTGCATCGAAAATACCTGCTGTACTTTATCAAATACCGGGCGTAATTGCAGCAGCTTTTTATCCAAAATTGTTTGCTTTTGGAAATGAAAAGAATATTGATGAACATAGAAAACTATCTCAGTTCGAATTAAAACTTATGTCTTTCTTAGGAATGGGAATTTCTATTCCATTTATCGCCGATCCAAGTTTTTGGATTGTAACTTTACTAGGTGAAAAATATGCACCAGCCGGTGATGCCCTTGCAATTTTAGCCTTTATGGTCATTTTACAATCCATCAACTATCCACTTGCTGATAATTTAACAACAATTGGTCAACAGTGGAAGCGTGCGACAACGATGGGAATTGGATTGGCTGTTGCCATCATAAGTTACATCGTATTAGGTAGCCAATTTGGAATGATGGGAGCTGCTGTGGCTGCTATCATTACTGAGGTTACTTTATTAATCGGATTTACTTTATTCGTTCGTAAAGGATTTACATTACTATTCAAAGGGATTGTATTTAATACACTAGCATTTATAATCAGTTACGTCCTATACCGCACAGTATTAATTAGCTTACCACCACTAGTAGCTCTAACACTTACTGGTATATTGTACGGTATTATTGGCCTTGCAATTGATCCACAAATACGCGGATTGATTTTAGGGTTTGTAAATAAAAAGCTAGGTAAAAAAATAGCATAAAAGCCAAGTTCTTTTTCATCTTTATGAAAGAGAACTTGGCTTTTTATTTATTATCCTCTACATATAAAATCGTTTCTTTTGGACCTTCATAATACGAGCTCTTCTTTACTTTTAAAATAATAATAGATAACACCATGGCTATACCCTATGTCCCTTGCTATATTCATAATCATTTCTTTTGTTTAACTGCTCTTCTCGGCGACATTTTTCATATCCCACAATGTAATTAACCACCGTTCAATTACACTCTATATTTCCCCTGAAACAATGCAATGTCACGCTTGAAAAAATATACATTTTGAAAGGATAGCATTATACTCAATAATTTAGTATCATGATTCAAGACACTATTTTGAAATGGACGGAGGACACTATGAGCTTATTAGCAGTCGAGAAATTAGGCCATACATTTGGCGATCGCACATTATTTAAAGATGTATCCATGCGTTTACTAGCAGGAGAACATGTTGGATTAGTCGGTGCAAATGGTGTTGGCAAATCAACATTTATGAATATTATTACTGGTCAACTTATCCATGATGAAGGTCGTGTAGAATGGACACCTGGTACAAATTACGGTTACTTAGACCAGCATACAATTTTAACACCCGGTCGTACAATTCGTGATGTATTAGCTGACGCATTTTTACCTTTATTTGAAAAAGAAAAAGCTTTAAATGAAGTTGCAGAAAAAATGGGAACTGCAACACCAGAAGAATTAGAGGCACTTCTTGAGGAGATGGCGGAAATACAAGATGCTCTCGAAGCAGGTGGTTTCTATTTACTAGATATGAAAATTGAAGAGGCAGCAAGAGGTCTTGGAATTGATGCAATCGGTTTAGATCGTGATGTTTCAGCACTAAGTGGTGGGCAACGTACAAAAGTATTGCTTGCAAAGCTATTACTTGAGCAGCCAGAAGTGTTATTACTCGATGAGCCTACTAACTACTTAGACGTTGAACATATTCATTGGTTAACGAATTATTTAAAAGAATATCCACATGCATTCTTATTAATTTCTCATGATACAGAATTTATGAACAAATGCGTTGATGTTATTTTTCATCTAGAATTTACAAAAATGACGCGCTATACAGCGACATACGAAAAATTCCTAGAACTAGCAGAAATCAATAAAAATCAACATATAAACGCTTATGAAAAGCAACGCGAGTTTATTAAAAAGCAAGAAGATTTCATTGCGAAGAACAAAGCTCGTTATTCAACTACAGGTCGTGCAAAAAGTCGTCAAAAACAACTTGATCGCATGGAGCTTATCGATCGTCCTGAAACAGCAATTAAGCCAGAATTCTCATTTAAAGAATGTCGTGCAAGTAGTCGTTTCGTCTTTGAAGGTGAAGATGTAGAAATCGGATATACACATCCCTTATTACCAAAACTAACAATGACAATTGAACGCGGTGAAAAAATTGCTATCGTTGGATGTAATGGTGTTGGTAAATCAACATTATTAAAAACAATTTTAGGAAAGATTAGACCTTTAAGTGGTAAAACGAGTCTTGGTGACTTCTTAGAACCTGCATACTTCGAACAAGAAGTAAAAGCTGATAATATAACACCAATTGATGACGTTTGGAACACATTCCCTAGCATGGACCAACATCAAATTCGTGCAATGTTAGCGAAATGTGGATTAAAAAATGAACATATCTCTCGTCCATTAAATCAATTAAGTGGTGGCGAACAAGCAAAAGTTCGTTTATGCAAGCTCATGGGTGAAGAGAGTAACTGGCTATTATTCGATGAGCCAACAAACCATCTTGATGTTACAGCAAAAGAAGAACTACAAAAGGCTCTGAAAGCATATAAAGGGACAATCCTTCTTGTATGTCACGAACCCGACTTTTATGAAGGCTGGATAACAAAAGTTTGGAATGTGGAAGAGTGGGCACAGTAAAACTCTTAATTATCTAAAAACTAAAATCCTCCCTTTACACTGTAACTTAGTGTGTAAAGGGAATTTGATTTGAAATAGTTATAAAATTTGATAAGGAGTTTTTAAATATAATGCAAAGTACATTTCCTCTAAAACTTAATACATTTTTCGTGAAATTTTTATTAATATTATGTTTAATTATTTCTGGCGCTATCACATGGCATTCAATAGCAGTGATTAAGGAACACGATGACACTCACCTCCTTGTTCTAATACCAGTTGTTATTCTAATAGGTGTTATATTTTTACTTTTCGGCTATATTTCTAATAAATATATGTCGAAAGTAGTTTTTTCTATTTCACTAATCTTTTTAGCTTTTTCTATTCGATTAATCTGGGTTCTCAATATTCAAACTCCTGTAGAAACAGACTTCGCAATGATGTACAATAGTGCTGTTCAAGCTGCTAAAGGAGATTTCAGCTTTACACAAAGTACATATTATACTTCATGGGTTTACCAACTTGGATTTACAATGTACCAAGCTTTTATTATTAAGTTATTTGGTGAAGGGACGTTTGTCCTAAAATTTTTAAATATACTGTATTGTACAGGTACAACATTACTAATTTACAAAATAACTTCTCAAATATTTAATGAGTGGTCTGGACGAATAGCCGGATTACTATATGCAGTATATATCCCAAGTATTGTATTGAGCTCAGTACTAACAAATCAACACCTTGCCGTGTTCCTATTTTATCTAGGATTTTATTTATTAATTACAAAAGGTCTAAGCCATAAGTATATGTGGATTTTTATTGGGGTTTCCCTATCCTTAGGAGACATCATGCGTCCACTTGGTGCTATAATTTTAATTGCAGTAACTATTTATATCTTTTTACAAGGTATATTAGGAAAATCAAGACAAGAAATTTTCATTTCTATAAAAAAACTTGGTGGTATTTTCATTGTATTTTATCTTATACATCAAGTTGTAAGTTATTCATTTATATATTCCGGAATTACACAATACCCTCTATCTAACCGTGATCCGCTTTGGAAATTCACACTAGGATTTAATCATGAGACAAAAGGTGGCTATTCTGGTGAAGATGCAGAATATATTATGTCAATTGAACTTGGCGAAGAACGAACGGCTGCTCAAAAAAAGCTAATTCAAGAGCGACTATCTGATCCACAGAAGGTTTTATCTTTATTTGGCGATAAATTTGTACTCATGTGGGCAGATTATGACTCCGCTCCATTATGGAGCCTAGTAACACTAGAAAAGACAGATAATGATATGGTGTCGTTAAAAGATGACCTTACAAAATATGAAAAGTACATGTATACTGCAGCTATGCTATTTTGTACATTATCACTCCTTTATCTCATCATGACTAAACAAGACAAAACACATTACACGCTATTTTTATTATTAATAATCGGTTACGTAGCTATTCATTTCTTAATCGAAGTCCAAACAAGGTATCGATACTTCATCATTCCTAGCTTTACAATAATTCAAAGCTACGGAATATATATATGTTATAGTCTAATATCGAAAAAGAAGGTCTCATAAAAATAAAAAGATCTCCTTCAATGAATTTATAGTTGCCCTCAATTTTGCGTACAATGTAAAGTTTGAGGGCAATTTTTATAATTAAATTCACATGAAAGTTGGAAATATGGTATAATTTTTACTTGTTATGTATGAATAACTCTTCTGTATTTCTTAATTTACTTATATTTTATTATGAAGATGAGGATATTATTATGGAGAAACTCTTAAAGTTTAGTTTAGTAGGAATCTTTAATACACTCATTACAATCATTAGCTATTTTATTTTAGTAAAACTAGGGATGAATTACCTAGTTGCTAATATACTATCCTATTTAATCGGTGTTGCTAATAGCTATTATTGGAATAAAAATTGGGTATTTCAATCTAGTGGAAAAAGTTTACCAATATTTATCAAGTTTTTAACCGTGAATTTAATCGTACTTACTTTTAATACATTGAGTTTGTTTATACTAGTAGATAAATTTTCAATCAATGAATTTATTGCACAAATTTTCGCAATCAGTATTGGTATGATGATAAACTTTTCCCTCAATAAAATATGGACTTTTAGTCAGACTGAAACAAGCCTATAAACAAAATTATTCAAACTATAGGGGGATTAGCATGGAAAAATTAATTTCGGTTGTAGTTCCTATGTACTTCGAGGAAGAAGTAGCACAGGAATGTTATAATCGTTTAAAGTCCGTTATGCTTCAAAATAATATTAATTATGAGTTTGTCTTTGTAAACGACGGTAGCACAGACCGTACAATGGAAATCTTATCTGAGATTGCAGCAAATGATTACCGTACAAAAATCGTTAATTTTGCACGTAACTTTGGACACCAAGTAGCCGTTACAGCTGGTATTGCAGCTGCAAAAGGTGACGCTATTGTAATTATAGATGCAGACTTACAAGATCCACCTGAAGTTATTCCTGAACTTATTGCAAAATGGGAAGAAGGATATGAAGTTGTTTATGCAAAACGTAAACAACGTAAAGGTGAAACTTGGTTTAAACTTTTAACAGCTAAATATTTCTATAAATTCTTAAACTACATGTCTGATATCGATATCCCAAAAGATACTGGTGATTTCCGAATCATCGATCGTAAAGTAGCTGATGTTTTCAATCAAATGACTGAGCGAAATCGCTTCATCCGCGGTATGATGTCTTGGGTTGGCTTCCGCCAAACGTATGTTGAATATGAACGTGATGAGCGCTTTGCTGGTGAAACAAAATATCCATTAAAGAAAATGATTAAATTTGCATCAGATGGCATTATTGCATTTTCTACAAAACCGTTACGAATCGTCATGTCTTTAGGTTTATTATCAGTTCTCATTTCCATTGCTGTCTTATTATACACAATCACAGTGAAAATTATCGGAAATGATACTCAAACAGGTTGGGCATCCATTATGGTTGCTATTACATTCTTTAGCGGTATTCAGTTACTTGGTCTTGGAATCGTCGGCCAGTATATTGCTCGTATTTATGACGAAAGTAAAAACCGCCCAATTTATATCGTAAAAGAGACAGTTAATCTTGAAAAAGATGAAACTGCACAGAAAAAAGAAACAGTGAACGTATAATAAAAAAGGTAACAATGAAAATCATCATTGTTACCTTTTTATATTATAATATCCCATGATTCGCAAGCGGAATTCCTTTAAATTTGGATATACATCTAAAATAGATAACATCCCCTGAATAACTGGAATCCTTGGGTTTTGCAATCTCATTTCTGCTTCTAAAACATCTAAAGTTACAAGTAACTCATCATTTTCTAATTGATCAGCTAATGTTCGTTTAAATACAATAATTTCACTTAGAAAATGTTCCTTCACCTGTTCCTTAATAAGCTCGGAACTACAAAGAAATTCTCCAAGCCTTTCTTCATGCAGAACAGGCTCTTCAGAAGATTCTAGAAGCCCCTCTACTAAATTATCTATCCTCTGTAAAATAAAGGTCGAAACATAGGATAAATCAATTTCCGGTGCATTTAAAATAATTAATTGTAAATAACCGTGGCATATCCCTTCTACCATAATTACCAAATCTAATAAATATGGACTGACTTTGTCACCATAAATAGACAGTAAGCTATTCCGATAAAATGCATGAGACTCTAATTTCATCCTCATCATAAACTCTTCTACTTCTTTATTAAACGGAATTGCATTTTCTCTTGCATGCATAATAATAAATTCTTTATGTCTTTGTACATCAGTAAACTGACAATATAATTGTTTTTCAAATTTTTCACGTGGTAATAAAGATTCTTTTTCAATATCCAGCATTTTCTTTTGGATCTTGTCATAATAATATCGGAGTGTGGCCAATAATAACTCATCTTTTGATTTAAAATATAAATAAAAAGCTCCTTTTGATATACCACATGCGGTTACGATTTCTTGTACTGACGTTGCATTTACACCCTTAGTCGCAAATAACTTCATAGCCGATTCTATAATTAAACGCTCTTTTTCTTTCATATCTTCTCTCCTAAATTTAATCTCGCATCATATTATAAATTTAATTTTATCCCGCTATTTACGGACGGTGAGACAACCACTTCAAAATTCTGTGGAAGCAAAGAATTTTAGGTGACCGTAAAAGCCCTCTGGTTATAGTTTCACTTTATTATACCATCTCTTTTCATTGACGACTGACCAATCAGTCAGTTATATTATGTATTAGACTGACCAATTGGTCAATAAAATAAAAGGGAGCGCAAACATGAACAAAATCATCAATTTCTCATTACAAAATAAGTTCGCGGTTTGGCTACTAACCATTATTGTTACCATTGCAGGGATTTATTCTGGGCTTAACATGAAGCTGGAAACAATTCCTGATATTACAACACCTGTTGTAACAGTAACTACGGTTTATCCTGGTGCTACACCAGAAGAAGTAGCTGACAAAGTTTCAAAACCGATGGAAGAGCAACTGCAAAATTTAAGTGGTGTAAACGTTGTTAGTTCGTCATCTTTTCAAAACGCATCTTCTATTCAAGTAGAGTATGATTTTGATAAAAATATGGAAAAGGCCGAAACAGAAATTAAAGAAGCTCTCGCGAATGTGAAACTTCCTGAAGGCGTAAAAGATTCGAAAGTTTCTCGAGTAAACTTTAATGCTTTTCCTGTTATTTCGTTAAGCGTAGCAAGTAAAAATGAATCTTTAGCTACGTTAACAGAAAATGTAGAAAAAAATGTTGTTCCAGGATTAAAAGGACTTGATGGTGTTGCATCTGTTCAAATTTCAGGTCAACAAGTAGATGAAGTACAACTTGTCTTTAAGAAAGATAAGATGAAAGAATTAGGTTTAAGTGAAGATACTGTAAAAAATGTGATTAAAGGATCGGATGTATCTTTACCACTTGGCTTATATACATTTAAAGACACGGAAAAATCAGTTATTGTAGATGGAAATATTACAACAATTAAAGCATTAAAAGAGCTAAAAATCCCAGCTGTACCTTCAGCACCTAGCGCTCAAGGTAGTCAAAATACTGGAGCTGGTGCACAAACGCCGCAAATGAATCCAGCCGCTATGAATGGAATTCCAACAGTTACATTAGACGAAATTGCTGACATTAAAGAAGTCGGGAAAGCAGAATCTATTTCTCGAACGAATGGAAAAGAAGCAATTGGAATTCAAATTGTGAAGGCCGCTGATGCAAATACAGTTGATGTTGTAAATGCAGTGAAAGATAAAGTAAAAGACCTTGAGAAAAAATATACAGACTTAGAAATCATCTCAACATTCGACCAAGGTGCACCGATTGAGAAATCAGTTGAAACAATGCTTAGCAAAGCAATTTTCGGGGCTATCTTTGCGATTGTTATTATTATGTTGTTCCTACGAAATATCCGAACAACATTAATCTCTGTCGTTTCTATACCACTTTCTTTATTAATTGCTGTTTTAGTTATAAAGCAAATGGATATTACGCTTAACATTATGACGCTTGGAGCAATGACAGTCGCTATCGGACGCGTCGTCGATGACTCAATTGTTGTTATTGAAAATATTTATCGACGTATGTCGTTATCAGAAGAAAAATTGCGCGGAAAAGATTTAATTCGTGAAGCTACGAAGGAAATGTTTATCCCAATTATGTCTTCTACCATTGTAACCATTGCTGTATTCTTACCTCTTGGACTTGTAAAAGGTATGATTGGTGAAATGTTCTTACCATTCGCCTTAACTATCGTCTTCGCTTTATTAGCATCGTTACTAGTAGCAGTTACAATCGTACCAATGCTAGCTCATTCTTTATTTAAAAAAGAGAGCATGAGAGAAAAAGAAGTACATCATGAAGAGAAACCAAGTAAATTAGCAAACGGTTATAAACACATACTTGCATGGGCTTTAAATCATAAAATCATTACATCAAGTATCGCTGTCCTTCTATTAGTTGGTAGTCTCGCACTTGTGCCGATTATCGGTGTAAGTTTCTTACCTTCTGAAGAAGAAAAAATGATTATTACAACGTACAATCCAGAGCCAGGTCAAACGTTAGAAGACGTTGAAAAAATTGCAACGAAAGCTGAGAAGCACTTCCAAAATAATAAAGACGTCAAAACAATTCAATTCTCATTAGGTGGCGAAAACCCAATGAGTCCTGGTCAATCAAATCAAGCAATGTTCTTCGTTCAATATGATAACGATACGAAAAACTTTGAAAAAGAAAAAGAACAAGTCGTGAAAGATTTACAAAAGATGTCTGGAAAAGGCGAATGGAAAAACCAAGATTTCGGAGCAAGTGGCGGTAGTAACGAAATTAAGCTATACGTTTATGGAGATAGCTCTGAAGAAATTAAGCCTGTCGTGAAAGACCTTCAAAATATCATGAAGAAAAACAAAGATTTAAAAGATGTTGACTCTAGTATTGCGAAAACATATGCAGAGTACACTTTAGTAGCAGATCAAGAAAAGCTAAGTAAAATGGGTCTAACGGCCGCTCAAATTGGAATGGGCCTTTCTAATCAACATGATCGCCCCGTTTTAACAACAATTAAAAAAGACGGTAAAGATGTAAATGTATATGTAGAAGCTGAAAAACAAAATTATGATACAATCGATGATTTAACAAATCGAAAAATTACAACACCACTTGGCAATGAAATTACTGTTAAAGATGTAATGACTGTAAAAGAAGGTGAAACTTCTAATACAGTAAAACATCGTGATGGTCGCGTTTATGCAGAAGTTAGTGCGAAATTAACATCGGATGATGTTTCAAAAGCATCTGCTGCCGTTCAAAAAGAAGTGGATAAAATGGATCTTCCTTCTGGTGTAGATGTTTCTATGGGCGGTGTTACAAAAGATATTCAAGAATCATTTAAGCAACTTGGCTTAGCGATGTTAGCTGCAATTGCCATTGTATACTTCGTTCTTGTCGTTACATTTGGCGGTGCCCTTGCACCATTCGCAATCTTATTCTCGCTACCATTCACAATCATTGGTGCACTTGTTGCCTTATTAATCTCTGGCGAAACATTAAGTGTCTCTGCAATGATTGGTGCGCTTATGTTAATTGGTATCGTTGTAACGAATGCAATCGTACTTATTGACCGCGTTATTCATAAAGAAAACGAAGGTCTATCAACACGTGAAGCATTACTAGAAGCTGGTGCAACACGTCTACGTCCTATCTTAATGACTGCAATTGCAACAATCGGGGCTCTTATCCCGCTTGCATTAGGATTTGAAGGTAGCGGCTTAATTTCTAAAGGGCTGGGAGTAACCGTAATTGGTGGATTAACAAGTTCAACGTTATTAACACTTCTTATTGTTCCAATCGTTTATGAAGCACTAAGCAAATTTAAAAAGAAAAAAGTAAAATAAAAAAATAACCTCGCTAACTGCGAGGTTATTTTTCATCTCCGAACAGAATTAGAAAATCACCATATCCTTCTTTTTCTAAATCTTCTTTTGGAATAAAACGAAGAGCCGCTGAATTAATGCAATAACGAAGACCATTTGGTCCTGGGCCGTCTGGGAATACATGACCTAGATGTGAATCCCCTTCTTTACTTCTCACTTCCGTACGCGTCATATTATGACTAACGTCCATTTTTTCTTTTACACTAGCTGACATAACCGGTTTCGTAAAACTCGGCCATCCACATCCGCTATCGAATTTATCTATAGAAGTAAACAACGGTTCACCTGAAACGATGTCTACATAAAGACCTTTCTCTTGATGGTTCCAATACTCATTTCGAAATGGTGGTTCTGTACCATTTTCCTGTGTTACATAAAACTGCATCTCATTGAGTTTTTCTTTTAAATGGGCATTATCCTTTGGCCAATGTTGTTTAATAAAAGCATCTCGCCCTGATCCTTTACGGTATAACTCATAGCGGAATGTATTTTTCTTATGATATCCTTGATGATATTCTTCAGCTGGATAAAACGTAGCAGCCGGCAATATTTTTGTCACAATTGGCTTGGAAAAGCGCCCACTCTTCGCAAGTTCTTCTTTTGAAGTCTCTGCCTTTTTATGTTGTTCTTCATTATGATAAAAAATCACCGTTTCATAAGACTGTCCACGGTCGTGAAATTGTCCGCCGACGTCCGTTGGATCAATTTGTCTCCAATATATTTGAAGCAACTCTTCATACGGCATTTTGTTTGCATCAAATGTAATTTGTACTGCCTCATAATGTCCCGTTGTTTCCGAGCACACTTCTTTATACGTTGGATTCTCTGTATGGCCACCTATATAGCCTGAAACAACTTGTATAATCCCTTCCATCTCTTCAAATGGCGAAACCATGCACCAGAAACATCCTCCAGCAAATGTAGCTAATTCTACCTTTTCATTTACAGCCATTATTTCACCCCAATTTTATATTCTTCTTACAGTATGTCATAAGATACCATAAGTTATAAAAGAAAAAGCATCGAATATCGATGCTTTTTCTTCACTTTATTTTTCAGAAAAATCCTTCTCAGTTTCATCACTTGTCACGTCTAAAACATCTAATAAGAATATGAAGATCGGAATACCAATAATAAGTCCCCATACACCTAAAAAGTGTTCCGAGAAAATTAGTACCATAAACGTATAGAAAATCGGTAAATTTGTTTTTTGTGACATGAATTTTGGATTTAACACGTAGCTCTCGAGTGCATGAATTACTGTTACTATAACTATAATATAAACGACATACATAATACCGCCGATATTGTAAGCAATCATACAAAGTGGGAATAACGAGATTATAACACCCGCTACTGGAATTAAACCCAGTAAGAAGATCATTAACGCTAAGCCTAGTAATTGTGGGAATCCTAATATCCATAATGCGATAACAGATAACACACAGTTAACAATTGCAATTAAAAATTGTGCTTCGATTACTTTTCCGAATGAACGTGCAAATTTCTTTCCGAAATACTCTATTTCGTTATAGAAAATTGCAAGTCGACTTTCTTTAAATTTCGAAGTAAAAGCAACGATACGTGCTTTTTCAAGTAAGAAAAATAAGCTTAAAATTACAGAAAGTAAAACTTGAATGCCAAATTTCCCAACATTCGTAATAGATTTATACAAAATGTCTACGCCTTGCCCTACATATTTAGAAAGCTCCATATGATTAACAGCATTAACTGCATACTTAATTAATTCACTATCAGGTGGATTTCTTAAAAATACATTGAATTGATAAATCAATTGTGAAATTTGTATTGTTAATACCGGTAAATATTTAAATAGTGTAATTGCAATTCCCGCCACTAGCATTACATATAAAAGCGCTATAATAATTTTCCGATTAATTGGCATGAAATGATCTAATTTACGAGAAATAAACTTTTGGAATCGATCCATTAAATACGTCAACATAAACGTAATTAAAATTAAATTTAACATACTTTGCATCCCATACAATATGAGAGCAAGTAATACTAATACGATTAACCTCTGAAATCCTTTGCTTTGAAACAGGTTTTTTATTTGCATAATCGACGAGTACTCTCTCCTGTCCTATAAAGTAAAACTTTAACAAGTAGCTCTCTCTCTATTCTCTACTTATAATTATCCTTTAATATTAAAACCATTGCGAGCAATTTATCTTCAATCCTAACCGCCCGTTAATTTTGCTAATATATTATGTTACTTCTTATTTTACAATACAATGACCTATTTCAAAACGCATTATGCATAGTATTAATGAAGATTTAAGGAAACTTTTATTCTTATAAAAATAGGTCTTACCAATACTGTAACATAAAAAGCAAGCTATCAGTAGAAATCCGTCCTACAAATAGCTTGCTTTTATAATTTTTTAAGTAAGTTATATTACCCAATGAATGGCATAAACATCGGAATGATAACTACTGTTACAACACCAACTACTGTCACAGCGATACTTGCCATAGCTGCTTCTACTTCACCCATTTCGATCCCTACTGCAACCCCTAACGCATGTCCTGCTGTCCCAAGAGCTAAACCTTTAGCAATCGGATGTTTAACTCTAAATGTTTTTAAGAATAAAGCTCCTAATGCGTATACGATAACTGCATTGAAGATAACTGCAAATGATGTAATTGCTGGAATACCACCGATACTTTCAGATATTGGTAATGCAATTGCTGTTGTTGCTGCCTGCGGTAACATTGAGTTCATTACAGCTGTATCTAAACCAATTGCTTTTGCGACAATGAACACAACAACCACTGAACAAATAGATCCAACCACGATAGCCGATAAAATTTGCCACCAATATTTTTTTAACTTATCAACTTGTTTATATAATGGAATCGCAAATGCGATTGTTGCTGGCTCTAAGAAAAAACTAATCATCTTTCCGCCCGTATTATATTCCTCAAAGGTAAAGTTACCTACCTTTAAAAATACAATCCCTAATACCATTGCTACGAATAGTGGTGTAAATAAGAAGAATCCTTTTGAGTGCTTGAATAAAAACGTTCCGATTCCGTATGCAATTAATGAAACGACGATTCCGAAATATGGAGTCATTGTGCTTGTCATGTTCATTACCTCCTAACCATGTATGGTCTAAAATAGTTACGCGACTTTTCCATGTTTGCTTCCTTTGTTTACAACTTTCAACTCTTTTGTTTCTTTGTCATCTTTACCTAAAATCAATTGTGCAAATAAACCTGTTACAGCAAGTAAAATAATTGTTGCGACAACGATTACGGTTAGGATTTGTACGAAATATTGGCTCATTACACCAAGAGAGTTAATAACTGAAATACCTGATGGGACAAAAAGGAATCCGATAATACCTGTTAAAGCTGTTCCGAGTGATTCAACTTGCTCCAATTTAATAACCTTTAAACATAATAGACTAAATAAAACGACTAACCCGATTACTGATGACGGCATCGGAATTGGTAAATGGGTTGAGATAATATTAGAAACTAACATAATAGCTGAAAAAACGAATATTTGTGATAGAAATCCATATACTTTTTTTGTGCTCATTTTGGCCACCTCTTTTGATTTGGTACCTTTATTTTATAGGATACAAACACCTAAGTAAGCGTTTACATAACAGGATGTCAAATATAAACAGCCAATTACAAAAATCATACGGTGAAATACAAAAGCTGCTCCTTAAATACGGAGCAGCTTTTTAAGTTCTTTTGCATATGTACGGCTAACTGGGACTTTGGATCCCTCTTTCATAATTAAGTTATACGTCGAATTGAACCACGGCTGTATCTCAGAAATATGATTAATATTAGCAACGAAACTACGATGAACACGCATAAAAATTGTTTGTGGTAATTTCTTTTCCAAAATGACAAGCGTATCATGTGTTACATATGTTTCTTTCATTGTCTTTACAGTTACTTTCCCATCTACAAGCCCTACATAAATAATATCTTCAATGTTGACAAGTACAATTGATTCCTCAATTGGTAATGCTAATTTATGCATCTCGGTCGTTACATCTACACTCTTTACGTCTTGCTTTGTTTCTAATTTTATTTGCTTTTGTTTTTTATATTTCTTTAATGTCTGTACGATACGTTCTTCATCAAATGGCTTTAAAATGTAATCTAATGCATCTACTTCAAATGCTTGCAGCGCATATTGATCATATGCAGTAGCAAATACAATTGAAGGTGGATTTTTCATTTTCTTTAATATATTTGCGATTTCAAATCCGTTATCATCAGATAACTGAATATCTAAAAAAACAATATCTGGTTTGTTTTTCATTAATTCTTCTAATGCATCCTCTACACAATCTGCCTCACCAATTATCTCTACTTCTTTTGTTTGCTCTAATAAATATTTCAATTCATCCCGTGCTAACATTTCATCATCAACTACTAATACTTTTAACACTCCGTTTTTCCTCCTCTACTTTTTTCGGAATTACAAAGAGGATCTTTGTCCCTTGCTCTAATTCACTTTCAATTTGAAGCATTGTCTCTTTCCCAAATAACCCGATAAGTCGTTCATTAATATTATATAAAGCTGTTCCCGTCCCTTTCCTTGATGGAACTACCATTTTTCCTAATTGCTCTAGACGTTCACTCTCAATCCCTTGTCCATTATCCTTTACTTCAAAGTGAACCATCCCTTCTTTTTCAAACACATGTACCTCGACTTGGCACACTGGCTGCTTTTTCGGAAAAGCGTGGCGCAATGCATTTTCAACTAATAGCTGAAGCACAAATGGTGGAACTAAAGTCACCTTTAGTGCCTCTTCAATGTACATCTTCACCTCATACTTATTCGGAAATCTCGCTTGCTCTAACGATAAATATGCATGTACATGATTCAACTCTTGTTCTAATGGAATAAGTAATTGTCGTGCCCCTTGCAAATTACAACGAAAATAAACGCTAAGCTGCAATAATAATTTTCTCGCTTTCTCTACATCCGTTCGGCATAAAGCTGATACCGTATTAATTGCATTAAATAAAAAATGCGGATTGATTTGTGCTTGCAGCGCTTTTATTTCGGCATCTTGCAACAACTTACTTTGTAACTCAGCTTCACCTAACTCAAGCTGTGTGGAGAATATTTTCGCCAGCCCTTCCGCTAACTCTTCTTCAACACGACTTAATTGATTAGAGTTTTTAAAATAAAGTTTTAATGTTCCTATCGTATTTCCATGTGAAGTTAATGGAATAACAACTGCCGCTTGTAATGGACACCCCTCATGTTGACAATTAATAATCTCACGAGACTTCGCTTTCATTATTTCCCCTGTTTTTAATACGGATTTTGATAAACCTGTTATTAAACTGTGTGAAGGAATATGATGGTCTGATGCTAATCCAACGTGAGCTAAGATTTTCTCTGTATCTGTTAAGGATACCGCATCCGTTCCCGTAAAGCGGTGAATAATTTGTGCCACATGTTTACAAGACTCTTCTGTTAACCCTTGGCGAAAATATGGTAACGTCTTATCGGCAATCCGTAATACTTTATGTGTTTGCAGAGCTTTTGCATTCTCTTCCTGACGCAAAATGGCTTGTATCATAGAAAGTAAAATAAAGCTCCCGAAACTATTCACAAGGATCATCGGTATCGCAATTGTTTTCACAATACTAATTCCATCCTCTACAATTAATAGAATCATAACCATTTCTAAAGAAACGATAAAAACACTTAAAATCGCTGAAAATTTAGGCGTAATTGTACGATTATATTTTTTGAAAATGTATCCAATATAACCCGTTATAACTCCTGCTAAAATTGATGAGATTGCACAACTTGCCGCTGTCGTCCCACCAAGCATATAACGGTGAATACCAGCAATCGATCCTACTCCAATTCCAACGATAGGCCCGCCGAGCAATCCACTAATTCCAACACCCATAATACGTGTATTCGCAATTGTACTCGATGAAGAAACACCTTGTAGCCAATTTTCATTCATAATAGTATTTCCTGCTATTTCAATCCCTGTGTAATTGCTTACAATTGTAAACACTGAAAAAATACAAATAAGCTTAAACTTATCTACATATCCGTCTTGCTTATGAAGAAGGCGCCTAAATGTTTTAATATGAGAAAGTAAAAATCCTAAAATAACAATAAGTCCGACGCGTTCAATCATCATAAGTACTAAATTTAGCATCTGTGATTCATTCCTTTTTATATTAGTTAGTTTTATTATGGGAAAATAATGAAGCGTGCGTCAAGAAGAATGAAATGTTTTTGAAATATTTTACACATAAAACTATCCTGCCGAAGCTCGCTCCACAGCGGAAAACTTTATTTTCGGTACAGGGCGTGGATTAGCTGGATTTGGGCCGGTTATTATCGGATTACTCGCTACGGATGGCCATCTACTTGGAGCATTGTCCCTAATTTTTATCATCTATCCAATCGGATTGATTACGATGCTATTATGTGTACCAGAAACAAAGGGAAAAGTGTTAGATTAAACGTAAAAGAGGAAGCACCTCATTTCAGATGCTTCCTCTTTTCAATGTTTGTTTATCATTTATTTTGATTTACTAGCCTTCTGGAATAAGAAAGCTGTTTTATCTTTTTCTTCTACAATTCCTTGCTTCAATGCTAATTCCCCTGCAACTTTAGGAGCTAACCATAGCATCGGGAATAATAAAATTGATACAGGAACAGCCGTCACTACAATAAAGGATTGTAATGCATTAATACTTCCCTCACCCATATATAAAAGAATTGCTGCAACTGCGCCCATAATAAGCGACCAAAAAATTCGCAAGCTAATTCTAGGATCTCCATCTCCAGTCACTGCCATCGAGATAGAATAGGCCATTGAATCTCCTGTTGTTACTACAAATAAAATTGTTAATAAAAGAAATGCTGGTCCAATAATATTAGAGAGTGGCAACTGCTGTGTAATTGCAATCATAGCTGCTGGCATACCAGATTCACTTAATGCAGCCGAGATAGAGCCAGGCTTCATTAACTCATAAAACACACCTGATCCTCCCAAAATCGTAAACCAAAACGTTGTAATAATAGGTGCAATAATTCCAATTGCAACGATGATTTCTCGAATCGTTCTTCCTCTTGAAATTCGACTCACTAAAATTGCCATCATCGGTCCATATCCAATAAACCATCCCCAGAAGAAGATTGTCCACGATCCTAACCAACCTGTATCCCCGCGATATGTGCTCATTGGTATAAACTCATTTATATAAAATCCAAACGAAGAAACAAATGAATCAATAATAAATCCACCTGGTCCAAAGAATAACACAAACATCATCAATAAAATCGCTAGTTTAACATTTAAATCACTTATTATTTGAATCCCTTTATTAATTCCCGTTACCGCAGATATAGTAGAAACGGCCACTACACAAATAATAATTGCTAATTGAGTAGTAAACACATCAGGAATTCCAAATAATGCTTGTAAGCCATAACTTGCTTGTAATCCTAAAAATCCGATTGGGCCAATTGTTCCTGCAGCTACCGCAATAATTGCAAATACATCAATCATTGTTCCAAGAAAACTCTTTCGCAATTTCTCCCCAAAAATAGGATATAAAAGCGTTCGAGGTTTTAACGGCATACCTTTATGATAATGCCCATACATCATAACTACTGCACTAATTGTCCCTAAAATCGTCCATGCTAAGAAACCCCAGTGCATATAACTTTGTGCTAAAGCAGGCATGACCGCTTCTTTCGTTCCAGCAGATATACCTTCATGTATTGGTGGCACCGTCATCAAATGATACATTGGCTCTGCTGCTGCCCAAAAAACGCCACCTCCGGCAAGTAATGTAGACATAATAATAGCGAGCCATTTTGCCGTACCAATCTCAGGTTTTTCTAATCCTCCAAGTTTAACTCTCCCATATTTCGAGAACGCCATACACATCGCAACAATAAATGTACCAATTAATAAAACCTGCCAAAAGGCACCAAAATATTTAATTGAAGCTGCAAAACTGCTATTAATGACTCCCTCTACATAACTTTTATTTAAAATAACTGCAATTACAAATAATAAAAGCGAGCCACCGCTAATAAGAAATACAGGCCAATCCGTTTTTTGACTCTTCATCCTCATTTTCCTTCCTCCTTCCTCAGCAATCTAAAAAAACAACTTTATTATGTTTTATTGTTTACACCCAAAACACAATGATTATATAAGCATAATAATTCATCAATTTTCTACACACTTATGTTGTCCCTAAAAATATGCTAAATCCTTTATTTAAAAGAAATTTTCTATTCCTATCACATAAAAAAGCAAAACAAAAGACCTTATATTTCTATAAGGTCTTCGAAACAGAAATTTGATTATAACACAACGAACTCCCTGGTTCAAAAATCCCCTTCCTCAAATAACTAAGAGTAAAGGCTTCCAATTGCTACATAACAGTAATTTAAAAAAATTTATATTTTGCAAGAAATGCCCTATACTACAAACTATTTATGAAAGAAATTTGGCTTCAAAATATCATTCGGATACGGTTTATGATAAATATGAGTGGTAGCTGGCGACAACGGCGGAATTAACCACACCCAGTTGCCAGTTACAACCCGCCCACAAGCAACTTCTTGCTTCTCAAACTGCTGAAACTGCTGGGCGGCAGTATGGTGATCTACAATGCTAACCCCTTGTTTTTTGAAAGAATGTAAAACAGCTATATTTAACTCAATCAACGCTTTGTCTTTCCATAACGTACTATTTCTAGAATTATCTAAATTCATCATCTCTGCAACTGCTGGAAGCAAATTATAGCGGTCATGATCCGCTAAATTACGAGCACCAACCTCAGTCCCCATATACCATCCATTAAACGGGGCTGCTGTATAAGAAATACCGCCTATTTCTAAGCGCATATCTGAAATCATCGGTACCCCATACCATTTCACTCCTAAAGATGACATTGGGTACTCTGGATGTTCAATTGGTACCTCTTTCACTTCTTTTTTAGGAATTTCTTTATACATAGGCTCTTTTCCATCAACAGAAAATACAAGTGGTAATACATCAAAATGTGTACCTTCTCCTTGCCAACCAAGCTCCTGACAAAAATCTGTAAATGTAGTGGAATGAGAGTCACCGATCACTCCCATTTCCGTTTTATATCCTGCATATCGAATTAATTGGTGATTATAAATTCGAATATTATTTTTTTCACTTTGATATTGCTTAAAAATCGTAATTGTCGGCTTAACTTTCCCATCGTTAGTTGCATATTTAATATGATGAATTAATGCATTATATACACCTTCCTCATCATCTACTTCACGCGCATCTAATATGTGCATCTTACTCCAAAACAATCTCCCAATGCATCTATTACTATTACGCCATGCCATTCGCGATCCATGAACAAGTTCTTCAAATGTATGCTCATACGTTCCGGTCTTCTCTATTTCTATTAGAATTTCTCCAATACGCTCTTCTATTAATTGCTCTTTATTAAGTTCCTTATAGCAAATCGTAATAAAATTAATCGCTTCCTCTATTAATTGTTTCGTTTTACTCATAAACAATCTCCTTCTATTTCAACAAACGCTACTAATTTACAGTATAAGCAAAAAGGATAATAGTCACAAACGAAAGTGAAAGTGTTACTTTTATTGTAATACTTTCAGAAAATTAAATAACTTTCTATTGACTTACATGAAGAATAGGTGTAATTTTGACTAAGGTAAAGTTTTTTTACCTAGACCAACTTTTAAAAAGAAAGGAGGTAATTTTATGTCTTCATTTCAATTGCCAAAGCTTTCATATGACTATGATGAACTAGAGCCATATATCGATAGCAATACACTCTCCATTCATCATGGAAAGCACCATGCGACATATGTAAACAATTTAAATGCTACTTTAGAAAATTATATTGAATTACATAATAAATCTTTAGAAGAGTTACTATGTAATTTAGATGATTTGCCAAAAGAAATTGTTACAGCTGTAAGAAATAACGGTGGTGGACATTATTGTCATAGTCTTTTTTGGGAAGTGATGAGCCCACGAGGTGGCGGCGAGCCTAATGGAGACGTTGCAAAAGTAATTGATTATTATTTCAATACCTTTGACAACTTAAAAGACCAACTGTCCAAAGCGGCCATTAGTCGTTTTGGAAGTGGATATGGATGGCTTGTTCTTGATGGTGAAGAACTCGCTGTTATGAGTACACCCAATCAAGATACACCTTTGCAAGAAGGTAAGATCCCATTACTCGTCATCGATGTATGGGAACATGCCTATTATTTAAAGTATCAAAATCGGCGTCCAGAATTCATCACCAATTGGTGGAATACAGTTAATTGGGACCGAGTGAATGAAAAGTATTTGCAAGCAATTCAATTACAAAAGCATTAGTCGTGCGTATAAGGTAAATTTGGTAATGTAAAATTAGTATTGTCGAAATCCTCCAGAATCCCCCGGATTGCCACCGGGGGATTTATGATTACTTCAGTGTATTTATGTAATGCTGTAAAACATTTTTTATTTCTAATTTTAATTCTTGGAACGGAAATCCTAATTCGCGAGCCTTTCTATTATGTAACGTACAATTAGTTACCTCATTATAAGGGGCTATATTGTCTCCTACTTCTTGAATAAGCGCCTTTATCCCCGTGCTTTCTTCTATAAAACGAATAACTTCTCTCATAGTAATCACCCCGTTACTACAAGCATTAATTGGACCTTCTATGCTTTCCATTCCGCACCATGCTAAAAACTCTCCAGCTTCTTTTTCATGTATGAACGCCAACTTTCCATCTAACGAATTTACAACAATTGGCTCTTGTTTCACAACACTTTTAACGTAAAACTGCAATCTTTTCGTATAATCACTTTCTCCAATAACTACCGGAAAACGTACTGCAACGACTGGAAATGTTGCATGTTGAAACAACACCGCTTCTGCTAATCGCTTCCCTTCACTATAAGTAAAATCTTTCCTATCTCCATACGTGATTGAATACTCATACGGGTTAAAATCCTCTTCTTGCAGGTCTATTGCAGGTTCATAGACAGCCATTGAAGATGTCATAACATATTTTTTCACCCTATCACGTAATACTTTACATATAACTTCCGCAGCATTCGAGCTATAGCATAAATTATCGTATACAACATCATAGCTTTTACCTTCCAAACGCTCTTCCAGTAACTTTTCGTCTTCTCTATCTACTACGATTCTTTTTACTGTATCCCCAAAGGAATCTTCGGTAATTCCCCGCGTAGCAATTGTTACATCATCCCCAGCTTGCAAAAGTGCTTCTACTAAATGTTTACCAAAAAACCTTGTTCCCCCTAGCACCAATACTTTTTTCACCTTCATCATCCCCGTTTTATAAATTGTAAAATACTACCTTTATTATAAACGCTAAAATAGAAAAAACATGGAATCAGTTTAACGATTCCATGTTTTTTCTACATACGATACTAACGTACTCGGTATTTAAAAATACAATAGCAGCAATATAAAATAGAAATTACTGATACGTAAACCCACAGTTCATATACGAATCCCTCTCCCCATACTCCCATAAAATAAAAGAGTGAAGGCAACGTCAATGTTACCCATGATTGTACAAAGGCAATTCTGCCAAGATATTGATTGATATTCTTTTTTTGTGCATTCAATACAAAGAATAAATACCAAAGTAATGCCCACATAAACCATGTTAACGCATTAACAACATCGTGGAATTGAACAAATGAAACAACCATATAGAATAAAGCAATAATTGCTACCCAAATACAGAACCATCCTAGTCCACTACTATCCATTCCTTTAATAAAAGTAATGCCTACATATAAATAAGTTAAACCAAATAAAAAAGTAGCTGCGTATGAATATACCGTCCAATTACTTTGATCAGAAATCATAATCAAATAGAACGGAATGATAATTTGTAATGCTCCCACAAATAAATTAAAGACACCTGCACTTTTCATCTCTACTTTGCCTAATATGACAAGACTATTTAAAAATAAAGCTGCACCTGAAAGTAATAACCCTACGTAACCCATATATATTCGTGTGAAAATCTTATATTTTCACACTGTAACCTCCCCACCATATAAAAAATCATATTATTTATTATCTTTCTTCTTACTTAAAACTACATACAAATTTTTTCATATCATAAGTCAGACTTCCTACCTTAAAAAATAAAATGAAAATCTCTTTTATAACTTATATAGCAATATTATTTCTTATTTACTCCCATTCAGCTTTCCCGTATTTGAAAGTAAAAATGTTACTCTAACAACACCCAGAATTAAAAGCGCTTTCAATAAAAAATAATCCTATCAAAAAGCTAATAGGATTACTTGATTATAAACGCACTCTAACAACAAAACAAGACCTGGGATGATTTTCAAATTATCCTCTTTGTTTTCTATGAAAATCAATAGAATGATTCATTTATACTAGTTCATTCTATCGATCCTTCACATAAAATATTTTAAATTCATATTAATCTTTTAAGAAAGGTAAGATGTATATGCTTCATCATGGAATTCCCCGATATGTAATTCATTCAACTGGTGTTTTAACGAAAGAAACTAATACTGTTTCCGCTGTAGCTAACATTGTGAACCTGGATAAATACTATCCACATCACGTAACTATTGAGGTATGGGATTGGTCTACTTATTCCACTCCTGTAAAACTTCCCGTACTGATTGGAGAAAATGTAGAAGCGAGCTTCCCCTATTCTCTCGACAGTAATAATCTTGCCGTTTTTTACGCCGATTTAGATGACACTGTAGATTTATATGAAATCCGAATTTCATATAATGATCATTCCAACATTATTGCAAATTGCTTTGGGCGAAGCTTACCACCATATTCAAGCCAAGAAGGTAACACAGTATACCATAAACAGCTCGTTCGAATTCATTAAGTCCCCCTATTATATAAAAAGGGCTGGTCAGTAATACATTCATCTTTATAAGATAATCGTATTACTGACCTAAACTGTCATAGTCAATCTTGATAGTTTCTTATTCCGAACAATTGCTATTTATCATAAATGTCATTCGGATTGATTGTAGGAATAAATCCATTTATAGAACTATATTTTTTAGATACGTTATTTGGAGTAACGGTAAACGTTACAATTTTATTACTTTGTTGTTTAAAATAGCGCATCCAATTTTGACTCCATTCATCTTTCGCAATAACTTGTTTATTGAAGTCTTCCCACAATACACCATGTATAAAATTCAAGGATGTATTTTTAATTGTGTCAAATCCCCAATTCTGTATAAGAAGCAGGTTGGAATCAACGCTTTTAATTTCTTTTAATAAATTTACATATGCTTCCCGGAATTTCCCTTGGGTAGCTGGCTGACCTTTTATACGAGCAAAAAGCTGATAAAGTATTTTCTTCCTTTTTAGGAATGACGAAAATCACACTTTTCTTAGCTATTATCTTATGGCTTTTGTTTGCAATTTTTACACCATTAGCCTTGTATTATAAAATCGTGATGCTATTTTTATTTTTAGCTTTAAATATCATTTGGATTCAATCCATTTATTTAACAGCAGCTAAAGATTATCAGTCCATCGCTCTTGCATTTTTAATTGGTTCCATTTTCTCCTTATCTGGAATTGCACTTATATCTTACTGGCATCCAACACTCGGACTAGAACATGGATTTGCCCTATTACTTTTAATTGCTTTTACAATTGGGACCTTCATTACATTAGTGTGGTTAAGTATAGTTATTGTACGAATGTTTCCAAATAGTGATGCTACTGAACAATTTACCTTTCTTTCTTATTTAGATAAATATCCAGAACTATTTTGGTCAAGCTCACTTTACAATATTGGCATTTGGGTATGTAACTTTGTTATTTGGTTCGGGGAAGGGCGAGGAAATATTGAAAACACATTTATCTATCATCAAATGTATGATACCTCTGTTTTCTGGGCTTATTTAAGCATTATCCCAACCTATATTTTCTTCGTAGTATCCATTGAAACAAGGTTTTATGAAAGGTATAAGAAGTTCTTCGGTTCAGTTAACAATGGGGCGACATTAAATACAATTTTACAATTAAAAGATTCGATGAACTTTGTCCCCAAACAAGAAATGGAACGCATACTTCGTAATCAAGGTATTTTTTCTTTACTTATTATTTTTATAATATGGATGTTTAGTTCACAATCTGGAAAAATGACACTTGAATACTCTATTCTGCAGCTGACTATAATTGGTGCCTATGCAAACGGGATGGTCCTTGTTATCACATTACTACTCTTATATTTTGAAGATCGTAAAGGTGCACTTCGAACATCAGCCTTATTCTTTTTTGCAAATCTGTTATTAAGTATTCTTCTACTTCCATTTGGATTCAATGGTTACGGTATTAGTTTTGCAATTGGATCTTCTATTACATTCTTATATGCTATTTCTAGACTCTTTACTTACATTAAAGATATTGATTACTACACGTTTTGCCAGTCAAACGTCCCTATAAAACAGCGAACTTTCTTTACTAAATTTGCTAATAAACTTAATGGAAATAAATAAATAAAAATGACCTTTTGCTCCTGCAAAAAGGTCATTTTTTTATCTACATATTAAACTTCTAGATAGCCATTTTTGTTATTTGATTGCCATCTCCAAGAGTCTGCACACATCTCTTCTAATCCGCGTATTGCTTCCCATCCTAATTCGCGCTTTGCTTTCGATGCATCTGCAAAACATACTGCAACATCACCAAGGCGACGTTCCGTAATTTTATATGGAACTTCCTTGCCTGAAACTTTTTCAAATGCTTCAACCATTTCTAATACACTATAACCAGTACCTGTACCGAGATTGTATGCATCTATCCCAGTAGTGCCAAGTACCTTTTCAAGCGCCTTTACATGTCCATTTGCTAAGTCTACAACATGAATATAATCACGGATACCCGTGCCATCTTTTGTTGGATAGTCATTTCCAAATACACTTAATTCCTTTAACTTCCCTACCGCTACTTGTGTTACATATGGCATTAAGTTATTTGGAATTCCATTTGGATCTTCTCCAATACGCCCACTTTCATGTGCACCAAATGGGTTGAAGTAACGAAGTAATGCGATACTCCATCCTGCATCCGCAAATGCTACATCACGCATAATTTGTTCAATCATTAATTTTGTTTGACCATATGGATTTGTTGCACTTAATGGAAACTCCTCCGTAATTGGTGATGTTTCTGGGATACCATACACTGTTGCAGATGAACTGAAGATCATCTTCTTCACATTATGCTTCTGCATCACTTCACATAGCACTAATGTGCTTGTAATGTTGTTATGATAATACGTTAACGGAATTGCTACTGATTCCCCTACAGCCTTAAAGCCTGCAAAGTGAATAACAGCTTCAATTGTATTTTCTTCAAAAATCGTATCAAGTGCTTCTCGATTTAAAATATCTTCTTTATAAAATTTAAACTGTTTTCCTGTTATCTCTGTCACTCGATTTATAGACTCTACTGAGCTATTCGAAAGATTATCTACTACTATAATTTCGTAACCGTTTTTTAGTAATTCTACGCATGTATGACTACCAATATATCCTGCTCCACCTGTTACAAGTATTGCCATAATTATAGTCCTCCATATTTCATTCATTATAAACTTCTCAAAGTATATCATATATTTCTTATCATATGTTTATTATGCGAACACAGAAACTTACATTTTATACCATAATTATTTTGTACAATACACGATTCCAATCAGGTAATAAAAAAACGCCACATAACAGATATCGCGTGGCGTTTTTTGATCAAATTACGTAACAATATACACTTAGAAAATGCGCAAGACTACCTAACAATACAAAAACATGAAAAATTTCATGATGTCCCATATATTTAAACTCCAACCATTTTGGCTTCGCACCGTAAATAAACCCACCAATTGTATAAAAAATGCCTCCAAGTACTAAGAAAATAATACCTCCTGTACTTAAATTCTCAGCTAGCGGTGCCAAGAATAGAACAATTAACCAACCCATCAGAAGATAAATTGCTGTCGATAACCATCTTGGACAATTAAACCAAAACATTTTAAAAACAATACCACAAATTGCAGTTGCATAAACTAAACAAAATAGTAGTAAACCATTTGCCGAATTTAATGTAATTAAGCAAAAGGGTGCATATGTACCTGCAATTAATATAAAAATCATAGAATGATCTAGTTTCCTAAAGAAATAAATAACACGTTCACTGGCTATAACGCTATGATACACAGCTGACGCCATATAAAGGACCATCATCCCGATACCAAATAAAATAACAGCTGTAATTGCAGCAACAGATGGCATCTTAACAGAAACTTTCACAATCATAGCTAATAATGCAATAAATGATAATACAGCTCCTCCTAAGTGAGTAAATGCATTAACCGGTTCTCTTACATAAGTATTCATATAAACACCCCTCATATAATTACATGTAGTTTTAATAACTACTTGTAATTATATATATATTATCCACACGGGTCAACATTTACATTTCATTTGTTTCGTAATACCATATTTAAAGATATACTAAACATTAAGTTCCACTAAGTTATAAAAGTGAGGGGTTCTACGTGGAAAATATAAATAAATTACTTGAATCATTACATTTAGAAAAAAATATTAAACTTGAGGATATCCCAAATGTCGACTTATATGTAGACCAAGTTGTCCAACTATTTGAGAATACTTATGCGGATACAACGAGAACTGATGATGAAAAAGTATTAACAAAAACAATGATTAACAATTACGCAAAAGGGAAACTATTCATCCCTATCAAAAATAAAAAGTATTCAAAAGAACATATGATTTTAATCAGCTTAATTTATCAATTAAAAGGAGCACTTTCCATTAATGATATAAAAAGCTCCTTAGAAAATATAAATGCACCGTTGATAAACGATGATACATTCGAATTAAATACTCTATATAAAGATTATCTTTCTCTTACTGAAACCAATGTTGAAAGCTTTAAACAAGACGTAAATAACCGTGTTACGGAAGTAAACGAGGTTTCTTCCTTAGAAGATCCAACACTAGAAAAGTTTTTATTACTAACATCCTTCGTGACTATGAGTAATATGTATAGACGTTTAGCAGAAAAACTAGTCGATGATCTCAAAGAATCTTAAACAAAAAACTATCCACCTGTTTGAAGTGGATAGTTTTTTTGTTTACTTAATTGCTTCATGAACCTTTAATTGTTTCCCTTTAATCGTTGTGTTTTTCATGATTTTTAAAACAAGTGGTCCTTTTCCATTTAATATTTCAACGTAAGAAACATTGTCTTGTATTGTAATAATGCCTATATCTTCTGCTGTCACACCTTTAATTTTAGCAATTGTACCGACGAAATCTACCGCCCTAATTTTCTTTTTCTTCCCGCCATTAAAGTACAATTTCATAATTCCTTTGTTTAGGTCTGCATTTTTATCTTTCTTTATAATCGGTTTAGCATGTATCTTTTCCTCAAATACTGCTTTTCCTTTCATAACTTCTTCTTTTGAAGGTGCAAGTGCCTTTGGAATTTCAAAGCCGATGTACTCCTCAATCTCTTCTAAAAATCTATTTTCATACGGCGTTATAAATGTAATAGCTTTTCCTTTATTACCAGCTCGTCCTGTTCTTCCCGTACGATGTACATAACTTTCTTTTTCTAATGGAATATCATAGTTAATAACATGTGTAATATTATCAATATCAATTCCTCTAGCTGCTACGTCTGTCGCTACTAAATAACGGAACTTCCCTTTTCTAAAATCGTCCATAACTTCAAAACGATCTTCTTGTACCATACCACCATGTATTTTGTCACAAGGATAGTTAACGCGATCTAACTGTTTAAATACGTGATCTACATTTTCTTGTGTACGGCAAAAAATAATACAACTATCTGGATTCTCAATCGTTGTTACATCTTTAAGAAGTGAAAGCTTCTCCTCTTCTCTCGTCTCAAAAAGTGTATGTTCAATTTTATCTGTCGTAATCCCAGCAGCCTTAATTTCAATATGCGTTGGCGAATCCATATACTTACGAGATAACTTTTCAACATCTTCTGGAAGTGTTGCTGAAAATAACATTGTCATTCGTTTTATAGGTAACTCGTCAATAATTGCCTCTACTTGATCGATAAAGCCCATATTCAGCATTTCGTCTGCTTCATCAATAACTAAATACTTCAAATACGCTAAAGAAAGAGTACCTTTTTCAATATGATCTAACACACGGCCAGGAGTCCCAACTACAATATGTGTTTTTTGCTTTAACTCTAATTTTTGACGTGCAAATGGAGATTTACCATAAACTGCAGCAGCCTTAATTCTTTTGAAGCGTCCTATATTCGTAATATCTTCTTTTACTTGTACCGCAAGCTCTCTCGTCGGCGTTAAAACTAAAGCTTGTGGCTTATTCTCTTCCCACTCCACCATTTCACAAAGTGGTATGCCAAATGAAGCGGTTTTTCCACTTCCAGTCTGTGATTTCACGACAAGGTCTTTCTTTTGCAAAGCAACTGGAATAACCTCTCCTTGCACTTCCGTTGGATGTTCATATCCTAAACCAGTAAGTGCTCTTACAATTTCTTTACTTAATGCATAATCAACAAAACTTTTTTTACTCATATATTAACCTCTTTTTATTCTGTATTATTTTCTTTTTTCGCTTTTCCTATCAATGAATCATCATATACGTTATTATCACCTTATTCATTATACTTGAAAGCTCACATAAAAAGGCGAATCATTCGTGATCCACCTTTTTATATAGAGATTTTCTATTTCAAAAAATTATTCCATTATAAAAATAAACCTCTATCACTTCATATACTGTTCAACTAACTGATAGCATCTCTCCCTCGTACTAGTTGCATTCGATGAAATAGTTGCTAAACCTGACAATGTCCCCTGTCCGGATTCATTCCAAGCTTCCTTCGCCTTTTGATCTCGATACGTAATCCATTCACGCTGTTTCTCTCTCAAAGTGTTCATTTCCTTTGTAGGAAGTTGCCTTTTTAAAACACCATAAATCTCATTTAATGCGTTATCCCATGCCTCGTATCTTTTGCTCTCACCCTCTTTCATTTCAGTTGTAATTCCTTTCTCATATAAGTAATCGAGTTTCTTCAAACTCTCCTCAATACTATTTAATTTAGTAATATACTCTACCTTCTGACCGGTAATAGCACTTTCTTTCTTAGGCTCTTCTACTTTCGGCTTCTCTTCATTTTTATTTTCTTCTTTTACTTTTTCTTCCTTAAGATTCTCATCTTTTCTTTTATCTACATCTATTGCCCTCGGCACAATCTGTGTAATTTGTTCATTCGCATTTTGATAATATACTTTAAACTGTTCTTTCCCTTTCGTTTCCCTAATAATTACGTTCAGTTGCTCTTTTACATCCACAAACTTCTGTTGGTTTTTCAACTCCTCTACTTTAGCAAGCATTTGCTTATATTTTTCTTCCTCATCTTTTTGATTAGCTAAAACTTCTCGTTTTTCTTTTGCTTGTTTGGCCAATATAACTGAACTAGCAGAATCATTTTCAATTTCTCTCAATAACGAAATTGCTCGGTCTATATTGCTTCCCTGTAATGCTTCAATCATTTTATTCGTTTGATCCATCTTCAGCCTTACTTCTCGGTCATCCTTATTTTCTTTTAATGCTAATTCAAAAGATGCGACTGCTCTATCGTATTCTTTATTTTCCAGTGCTAAATCTCCTTGCTTCTTCGCCTTATCAAATGCATCATTATTGCTGCATCCAGCAACAACCAACAAAGTTATTCCTATTGTCAGTATTAACTTTTTCATAGTATTTCCCCAGCCCCCCTCACCCAAAATAAAAAGCACACATACAATTTTATGCAATTATCGCAACTTTCCTTACTTTTTTATAAACGAACGTTATGCATATAAAAACTATTTAAATTCGTTTTTAACGTTATTTTTAAAAGATATTAGCTTCTTTCAAAAAAAACGTTAAGAAAATCTTTGACTTCTTCATAAAAATGATGTAAATTATCCTATGGACGAACATTTTTAATCAATAAAAATAAAATATTCGTATTTTAGGGGTGTAAATGATGGAAAACGTATTTGACTATGAAGATATTCAATTAATTCCTGCAAAATGTATTGTAAACAGCCGATCTGAATGTGATACAACTGTCACTTTAGGAAAACATAAATTTAAATTACCTGTCGTACCTGCAAATATGCAAACGATTATAGATGAAAGAATCGCAACTTATTTAGCTGAAAATAATTACTTCTATATCATGCATCGTTTCCAACCAGAGAAACGAATCTCATTCATTAGAGATATGCAATCACGTGGATTAATTGCTTCAATCAGCGTTGGTGTTAAAGAAGACGAATACGAATTCGTACAACAATTAGCTGCTGAGCAACTTTCACCTGAATACATTACAATCGATATCGCACACGGTCACTCTAATGCTGTAATCAACATGATTCAACATATTAAAGAACATTTACCAGAAAGCTTCGTTATCGCTGGAAACGTTGGAACTCCAGAAGCGGTAAGAGAATTAGAACACGCTGGTGCTGACGCAACAAAAGTTGGTATTGGACCTGGTAAAGTTTGTATTACTAAAATCAAAACAGGCTTTGGAACTGGTGGTTGGCAGTTAGCTGCACTTCGCTGGTGTGCAAAAGCTGCAAGTAAGCCAATTATCGCTGACGGTGGTATTCGTACACATGGCGACGTAGCTAAATCAATTCGATTTGGAGCAACTATGGTTATGGTCGGTTCTCTATTCGCTGGTCATGAAGAATCTCCAGGAGAAACAATCGAAAAAGATGGCAAGCTTTATAAAGAATACTTCGGTTCTGCTTCTGAATTCCAAAAAGGTGAGAAGAAAAACGTTGAAGGTAAGAAAATGTTCGTTGAGCATAAAGGTTCTTTAGAAGACACTTTAGTCGAAATGGAACAAGATCTTCAATCTTCTATCTCTTACGCTGGCGGAACAAAATTAGACGCTATTCGTACTGTAGATTATGTTGTCGTAAAAAACTCTATTTTCAACGGTGACAAAGTATATTAATTTTCCAATTCAACTCGAAGGACAAGCATTTTATATGCTTGTCCTTCTTTTTCATGTATAAAAATGTAAAATATTTTTATTTTACTGAATTTTCTAGTATCATGTTTTTAGATACTTATAATAAGGGGGATATAACAAATGAAAGATGTAATTGAGAAACGCCTTATTCGCGCAGAAGTCCCTACTGAATTAACATGGGACCTTTCTGATTTATACCCATCTGATAAAGAGTGGGAAATTGCATTACGTGTATTAAAAGACGATATAAAAAAACTTGATACATTTAAAGGACAATTACACACTAGCCCCACTACTTTATTAAATTGCCTGCTTTTAGAGGAAGAGCTTTTAATGCAATTAACAAAACTATATTCATATGCAAATTTAAAAGAATCTGCTGATCGAACAGATCCAGTTATTCAAGCGAACTCTTCAAAAATTTCTGCTTTATGGACAACTGTACATACTGCACTATCCTTTATCCATAATGAAATCCTCTCACTCGAAGAGGGAACAATTGAAAAATATTTAATTGAAGAAACAAAACTTGAACCTTTCCGTAAATCGTTACTAGAAATACTACAAAAAAGGCAGCACACTCTCTCACCTGAAACAGAAGAAGCTCTTGCTGCACTCGGCGAAGTTCATAGTTCTCCCTACAAAATTTACGGTATGACTAAATTAGCCGATATGGATTTTCCTTCTATACAAGATGAACAAGGAAATGATTTACCTGTGTCGTTTGCGTTATTTGAAAGTAAATATGAATTCTCTCCAAGCACATACATACGCAGAAAATCATATTCATCATTTGTTTCTACATTAAAACGATATAAAAATACAGTTGCAACAACATATGCTACTGAAGTAAAAAAACAAGTGACGCTTTCTCGTTTACGCAAGTACGAGTCCGTTACTCATATGCTTCTAGAACCTCAAAACGTTCCACTTGAAATGTATAACAACCAACTAGATATTATTTATAACGAATTAGCGCCTCATATGCGCCGTTTTGCAGATTTAAAAAAGAAAGTATTAGGTCTCGATCAAATGCTCTTCTGCGATTTACATGCACCGTTGGATCCTGAATTTAATCCAACAATCACTTACGAAGAAGCTGGTAAACTCATTCAAGATTCTTTAAAAGTATTAGGAAATGAATATAGTTCCATTATCGAAAAGGGCTTCAAAGAAAGATGGGTAGACCTTGCAGATAACGTTGGAAAATCAACAGGTGCCTTCTGCTCTAGCCCATACGGTTCTCACCCTTATATTTTAATTACATGGCAGGGTACGATGCGCGGGTGTTTCACATTAGCTCATGAATTTGGACATGCTGGTCATTTTTATTTAGCCAATAAAAATCAGCGTATTATGAATGTGCGTCCATCTATGTACTTTGTTGAAGCTCCATCAACGATGAATGAATTACTATTAACTCAGCATTTACTTAAGACAACGGAGGATAAGAGAATGCGCAGATGGGTTATTCTGCAACTACTCGGCACATATTACCACAACTTCGTTACCCATCTACTTGAGGGAGAATACCAAAGAAGAGTATATACCCTAGCAGAAGAAGGGCAAGCACTCACAGCTACAACTTTAACTGAAATAAAAACGAAGGTCCTTTCGACATTCTGGGGAGATTCTGTAGAAATTGATGAAGGCGCCGGTTTAACATGGATGCGTCAACCTCACTATTATATGGGCTTATATTCTTACACATATTCTGCGGGCTTAACTGCATCTACTACTGTAGCTCAAATGATTAAAGAAGAGGGACAACCTGCTGTTGATCGCTGGCTTGATGTACTCCGTGCAGGCGGTACAATGAAACCACTTGAATTAATGAAACACGCTGGAGTAGACATGTCAAAACCAGATGCAATCCGTAAAGCCGTTTCTTACGTCGGTTCCTTAATTGATGAACTAGAGCACTCTTATCAAGAATAAAAATAAGCCCTCGTTTTATGAGGGCTTATTCTATATTTACTTTCCAAATCTTTTGCGGTATCCGCACTTTCTGCACAGTTCTTCTACTGCAACTCTTTTTGAAAATCCATCTACAATATTGTTCGCTCTTTCGCCTTCAATAATATTAGAGAATGAATCATTATTAATATTTCCAAGATTAATAATTCCCTCACCATCTAGACAACAAGGAATAACCGTTCCGTTCGCTAAAATACCTGCCTGATTTCGAAGACCATGACAGAATCCTTTTCCATCATCCTCTTCTTCATGCAATGCCGGCCACTGGAATTCATAGTCTTGATTAATAAAGACACGTTCCGCAATTTTTATACCTTTTCCTGGTGTAAGCTTCTCTTCGATTTGATAAGATAGACCAAACTCATTTTCAATGATGGATAATAAATCTCTATTTTTCTGGATTTCAGCATTTGTTTTATTATCCTGAGTTAAATTCCATAACCGTAGTGAAACAATTAAATCCGATTGACTTGTCGCCTCTCTAATGAAGGAAAGTATACTCCTTACATAACCTTCTTTATCTTGCGAACCTGGATGCCCATCAAAACTGTGCAGTGAAAAATTCATTTGTCTTAAAGCAGGCTTATTTAACAATCTATGCCTTCTCTTATTAATTAACGTTCCGTTCGTTGTAATATTAACTTTAAACCCTTTTTCATGGCTTAAATCTAACAGTTGATCTATTTTCGGATGGAGCAGCGGCTCACCCTTCACGTGCAAATAAATGTAGTCTGTGTGAGGTTTAATTTGGTCTAATCTTTTAGCAAAATCCTCCACAGAAATGAATTGCTTCTGCCTTTCCGTCGGCGGACAAAAGCTGCACGCAAGATTACATACACTTGTAATCTCCAAGTAAAACTTCTTAAACTTCTTCACCTTTAATTCCTCACTTCTCTGACTACTTATACTTTTTCCTCTTCATATTACAGCATATTTTTTTAGAAATAGAAACATACTTATTTTAGGAAATAGGAGTTTACTGTATAAAATACTTCTTCAATCTCTTTTCAATTTCTGGAAGTTGCATATAACTATCATGTTTCCTATCTTTAATCTCCTGAATACCTCTCTCAAGGATTTCCTTTGCTTTATCTTCTTGCCCTGACATCATATAAAAATCACATACTCTTTCATAAAAAATAATTGGACTCCTTGTTGCATACTCCGCCGCAGTATTCCAATCATCAATTTGCGAATAATAGGTAATCCCAATATTCATTATATTATGCATGAATTCACTAAATTCCACTTTATCACATTCCAAATTCTTCAACTTAAAATGCTGAATATTCCTTGTCCATCCTGGAATATTCCACTCTGCATCTCCGACTATTGAATTATTTACTAGCTTATCTCCCCATTGTTCTTTATACCATTTAGAATACTTTTTTGACGTAACACCCCACATGGTCCAAAACTCACAATGATTTTCAGAGTTCCATTTACTGAGCGAAAAGCTAAAGGTTAATTCAAAATCACCTTGTTTACGAGAAAACTTAGGTACACTCTTTGCATAACGGAAGCCCAACCTTTGTAGTTCATCGACTAAAAAATTTTCTATATATAAACTTAGTAGTTGTTTTGGCTTCATACAGTTCTCCTATTACATATTATGAAATATAGAAAACGGCCACATCTGTAGCCGTTTTAATGTACTAGTATACAACTATTTATGATACGGTTCACCGCGATTAATACGAAACGCTCTATATACTTGCTCAAGCAATACTAGACGCATTAATTGATGTGGTAATGTCATCTTCGAAAAAGAAAGAGATTCGTTTGAACGCTTCATTACTTCTGAGCTAAGTCCAAGTGATCCACCAATTACAAACGTTACTTTACTCTTTCCATATGTAGCAAGACGATCTAGACTTGCTGCAAATTCTTCTGATGATTTTTGTTTTCCTTCTATAGCTAACGCAATGACATGCGTATCGTCAGAAATTTTATCCAGTATACGGATACCTTCTTTTTCTTTTACAATTAACATTTCTGCTGCACTTAAATTTTCTGGCGCCTTTTCATCTGGCAATTCAATTACTTCTACTTTTGCGTAAGAAGATAATCGTTTTAAATATTCTGCTATACCTTGTTTTAAGTACTTTTCTTTTAATTTCCCAATTGAAATAATCGAGATATTCACATTTATTCCCCACCTTACAAACACGTTATCCACAGGACTTATCCACATATCCACAAATATTACCCACATATTGTGTGAGAATCTGTGTTCGATACAACATATGTCGCCTCATTTTGACAAAATTCACATGTTTTTTTCTCTTCTTTAGAGTTATCCACATTGTTAATAACCGGTGCGACTTCACACTCATCCACAATGATATCTAATGCTAATTCAACATGTTCTAAACAACAAGGTAAATTCATATTCTTCACCTCACTTTTCTACAATAGAAAACAGGAGGTATGCCCTCCTGTTTTTAATACTTTTGAATGCCTAATTTCACCGTTGTTTTCGCTCGTTTTGTACCACGATAAAACGTAAGAGTCATTTTATCATTAATTTTTTTATTATATAAGGCCGTGCGGAACCCAATAATATCTTGCACCGCTTTTCCATCTACCGCCACAATAACATCATGTTCTCTAAGACCCGCATCCGTACCTGGTGAAGGACTTTTCACATCTAAAATGCAGACTCCTTCTGTTACGTTACCTGGTAAGTGTAACGTTTTTGACCAATAATAATTCGGAATCTCATTTAACGATCTAAGCTCAATTCCAACATAAGGTCTTTTTACTTTACCGTATTTCTCAAGTTCATTCATAACAGGGACGGCTCTTGTAATTGGAATAGCTAGTCCAATTCCTTCTACTTCTTTTGCTGCAATTTTCATTGAGTTAATGCCAATTAATTGTCCTGCTGCATTAACAAGTGCACCACCACTATTACCTGGATTAATTGCCGCATCTGTTTGTAATACTTCTACTTGCCAATCGTAATGTCCATCTTGGTTTAAATCTACAGGGACAATACGCTCGTTAGCCGAAATAATACCTTGTGTGACAGTTCCAGAAAATTGTAGCCCAAGTGGATTCCCAATCGCAATAACTGGTTCTCCTCTACGAACGGTATTAGAGTCGCCAATTTCAATCACTTTCTTCACATGCTTCGCATCTATTTCTAGTACCGCTAAGTCTGTGACTATATCGGTTCCTAATACTTTACCTGGAATTTTCTTACCGTCACTTAAGCTCACTTCAATACGATTCGCCCCAGCAACAACGTGGTTATTCGTTACAATATACGCATGTCCATCTGTTTTCTTATAAATCACACCAGAGCCTGTACCAGCTTCCGAATCAGCCTCTGAAAAATCATCTCGTTGAATGTTAATAACACCAACAACAGCCTCTGAAGCACGATCAACAGCGTCTACAAAGCTAATCTGTTTAACAGGACCATTTCCACTTTGAGTTTCAGCCATATTTTTTTCACTTGCTTCAGCTTGTGGAAGCTTACCTGCATGATTTGAAAATAAAGGAGCTCCAAATGCAAATAATGAAGCCCCTACAATTGTTCCCGCTATGCTAGAAATGACAATACCTTTATGTTTATTTTTCCCTGCGCGTTTAATACGATATTTTTCTTCATCAATAAAGGACATATTTGTTCACCTATCTTCCTGAAAACAACTATATTCACCTTTATTGTTTACTAAAATGAAGAATTATACGTATTGAATTTTCGTAGGCATTTTTTGATCTGTATCATGTATTTCAAAGGATTCTCCAACCCCAAAACCTTTTTCTTCTAATACTTGTGATACAGACATACGCGCTAATTCTTTCATGTTATTATCTAAGCTTAAATGCGCTAAATAAATGTGTTTTGTCTCGTCTGTAATAACATCAGCCATCGCTAATGCAGCGTCCTCATTACAAACGTGACCAACGTCGCTTAAAATACGTCGCTTAATGCTCCATGGATAGCGTCCCATACGAAGCATTTCCACATCATGATTGCTTTCAAATACGAAAGCATTCGCTCCCTTAATAATACCTTTCATACGGTCACTTACGTAGCCCGTATCTGTAATAAGAGCTAACTTTCTATTATTGTTGTGAAAAGCGTAAAACATCGGCTCTGCCGCATCGTGAGAAACACCAAATGATTCAACTTCAATATCCCCAAATGTTTTCACGTCTCCTACTGAGAAAATGAATTTTTGATCAGTTGGGATATTACCTATTAAATGTTCCATTGCATTCCATGTTTTCTCGTTCGCATAAACAGGTAAATCATATTTACGCGCCAATACACCTAATCCTTTAATGTGGTCACTATGCTCATGTGTTACAAGAATACCTGATATGTCATTTATATTCAGTTCAGCTTGTTTAAATAAAGCCTCTGTAGCTTTACCACTTAAACCTGCATCGACGAGCAGTTTTTTTTCATCTGTTCCTACATATAGCATATTCCCTGTACTTCCACTTGCAAGTACACTAAAGTGCATACTCATTCTTTCTCACTCCATTATGTTCTTCCGGCACTTGAGTTTCCCCTAATTCCATAACTTGCCCTTCAATTGCATTCACAAAAAAATCCTTTTTCTGTTCTGTCTTTAAGTTCCATGTTGGAGCAAGCACTTGTATATTAGAAGAAGACTCCGCAAGAGTCGCATATCCAATCTGCGCCTCTTTCACGTGCGTATTTTCTGCAATTTTATTTTTCAAATATATATTTTCTAAAGCTGTTTGAGCAGTAATAATTTCTTGTTCTTTCGTCTTTTCGCTTTCGCCCATTTCCTTCAAATCCGTTAACATTGTTTGTGTATATGAAATAAGCTCATTTTTTTCATTTAAATCTACAACAATCATCGCACGATTATTGTAGAAGATTGGTTTATCTTTATACTTTTGAAAAAAGTAAATTTTTGAGTCCTTTATTGCTCCAAACTCATATTTTTGTCCATCCAGCACATAGTTTTTCAAAAACTCATTATACTTATCTTTTGACAATGATTTTGTATTTAAAAAAGGCTCTTTTAATTTACCCTCTATTTGATATTCGTCTTGCACATGCGCTGTCTGATTTTTTAAAGATTGCACATCTTCTTCTTTGAAACCCTTATTTTTCGCCATTATAAATGACTCTTTTTTCGGTTCTTTAGGAAAATTTCCCATAGTAATTTTTTCAGCTTTTAATTGTTGATCGATTTTCGTTTCCGTCACAAGTTCTAATTGATTACTATCTTGCTTTTGAATGAACTGAAAGATAAGAAAGAGGTCTAAAACAAAAAAGGTCACAATAAATATGGTTTTAATTCGATCCCAATCCATTTAGTCCCCCCTCACTCCACTCATATATTTGTTGCTTACCATCTTCTTCACATTTTACATACCATATCGGCTGTAAGACAGCGATTCTCACATCACTGATGGACGGTTCCAATGACATTTTATAACCAATACCAACATCCTGAATTGATTTTTTATCAATTTCCGGATTATTCTCTAGTGATGTCATCACTGTACGACCTGATGCAAGAGAAGTTGTTTGTTGTTTACTAGGCAAAGGAATACTGAACTCAAAAAAGGGTCTTTCATACTGCATAATTTCACCTGAACCCCATACTTGTTTTAATTCCGCTATTCCATTTGCACTAAATACAGGCAAACCATCCTCATATAAACGGAATGAAGTTTTCCTACCATTAATATAATCAAAACGATAGGACTTCAAGGATCCACTATGCCCACTTACAAAGTCAAAACTTTTTTGTAAAATTACCGCATTATCCGTAGATTTATCACCATGTACAGCGGAATTTTTATATTTCAACATTGCATCCGACTTATCAATTTCCATAGAACGGATGCCATCTGTAAATGTTTCCTTTGTTTTCTCAGAAATAGGACTTAAATAACGTGGATCACTAAATAAAGCATTTTTAAATGGATCCACTTCTAGTTTAGCTGTAATATACTCTGCCTTGCTTGATTCCGTAATCCCCTCTGGTAAAAAAAGTTTTTTTGTATCATTTATTTGATACTCAAAATATGGTCTTGCTACTGTTATAAGTTGATTTTGAGCATTTATAATATCCTTTATATAAGCACCACTCAATGTTGCTTGATATATTTTATGAGGAGTATCATAGGAAACAAAGCTAACTTTAATTTCTTGGTCCTTACTTCTAGAAGGATCAATTATAATACGATTAAAACTTCTGTTAATTTCTATGTTTTTATCTTTAATATTAAACATATTTTTAATCGTATCTAACGGGATATTTGTAGGAAAAACAAATTCAATTTTTTCTTCTCCGTGTACATAAGACAGAAAATCACCTTTAGGGACTGTCCCCGTGATTTCCTCGAAATTATGTAATTCTCCGTTTTCAAGAATTTTATAGATCGAATCCACATTTTCCTTCTTTTCGCTTACATAATGATTTTTCTCTTTATGAATAACGACAGAGGATGGGCGAACAACCTCAGAAATCTTTATCGGATTTATCTCTTCGTTACCTTGAACGAACTTTGTATTTTGCATAGAAGTAGAATCAGGAACATATGTCCACAAGTTAAAAGTAAGAAATAGACTAATGACAACCAAATTAATTAGAACTATCGTTTTAAAGTTTTCCATACTCATTCCCAATCGTCCTCTTCATCTGTCGCCATTGGCAATGTGAAATAAATAGTTGTCCCTTTTCCTTCCTCACTTTTCGCCCAAACCGAGCCGCCATGTGCCTCAATCATTTCTTTCGCAATAGCTAACCCAAGGCCTGTACCACCCATTTGTCTCGAACGCGCTTTATCTACACGATAAAAACGTTCAAATATTTTATCTACATTTTCTTTCGGAATTCCCATTCCTTGATCACTCACACTAATCTCTAATAACTCCCCGCGATCACGTAGGCGATATGTTACTGTACCACCTTCTGGCGAATATTTTAGTGCATTGGAAATAATGTTATATAAAACTTGTGTAATTTTGTCTGTATCCATATCAATAAATCGAGATTTTTTAGAGAAAGATCGTTTGAAGCTTACATTTTGCTCTTTAGACATTTCAAAACGATCGATAACGTTATTAAAGAAATCAGTAAAGTCGACCCATTCCTTCATTAAGCGATGTTCTGTACTATCTAGTTTAGATAGTTGTAACAATGCATTTACAAGCCTAATCATTCTTTCCGTTTCCTCTTGTGTAACCGTTAAAAATTGTGGTGCAATATTGGGATCTTGCCATGCTCCATCAGTAAGTGCTTCTAAGTAACTGCGCATTGTTGTTAACGGCGTTCTTAACTCATGAGATACGTTCGCAACAAACTCACGGCGCTCTTGTTCTATCCGCTCCTGCTCTGTTACATCATATAATACAGCAATTAAACCATTTGCCTTCCCTGTTTCTTTTTGAATAACAGAGAAACTAGCACGTAAAATATATGGTTCATTTCTCGTACTAAAATCTAATAAAACTGAATCAGGCTCTTCATATAAATGATCCAGTGTAAATTCTTCTTGTATTCCTAGCACTTCTAACACTGATTGATCTAGCGCCGTTTCACGCGAAACATTTAACATCTTTTCCGCAGGATCATTTAATAAAATGATATCCCCTTTTCGATCAGTAGCAATTACTCCATCTGTCATATGTGATAAAACGGATGATAATTTTCGTCTTTCACTTTCTGTGGAGGAACGAGCTTGTTGTAATTTTTTAGATAAATTGTTAAAAGATAATGCTAATTGTCCAATCTCATCGTGACTATGCACCTTTACTTTTCGCGAATAATTTCCTTTCGCCATTTCAATTGCTTGTCTTCGCATATCTGAAATTGGTCTCGTAATTGTTTGAGCCAATAAAATTCCAAGTACAGCTGTTACTAATAAAGCAATTACTGTCCCCGTTGCGAAAATTTGGTTGATGTCCTTCATTTGTTTATACACATCTTCCATAGATGCAACGATATGAATGACACCAAGTACCTCTCCGCCTGGCTCTTTTAGAATAGGGGTAATCATAACTTGAACTCGATGACCTGTATTTCCATCTTTCTCAATCTTTGACTCTGGTTTCTTTTGTACCATTACCCGTTGTACAGCTGTATCTGCTGACGTTCTTCCTACCTTATTTTGCTTAGACCCGTCTGAAATTGCCATTAATTTTTTAGTAGAATCAATCACACTTACTTCTTGAATATCTTTCTTACGATCTGATGCGAATTTTTGAATCGAATCATTAATAGCTTTATCTACTGATTCTGTTTTAGGACGTTCTTTTACAAACTCTTGCTTCAGGTTATAAGAAAGTAGATTTGTTTGCTGCGTTAAGGAATCTTGAAAGCCTTTTACAAGGCTTTTTTCTAATTCCCTGACGAAATATACACCAATTACTTGCATTGCTATTAATATTAACAGCATATATATGAGCACAAATTTTAAATGAATAGATTGAAAAAAGCCAACTTTCTTCATATACTATTCCTGTTCTGGGTCACGCAAGTAATACCCTACTCCACGTCTAGTTACAATTAAAGTAGGATGACTTGGATTATCTTCAATTTTTTCGCGTAAACGACGTACTGTTACGTCTACTGTACGTACATCTCCAAAATAATCATAACCCCAAACTGTTTGTAATAAATGTTCACGAGTCATAACTTGACCTAAATGCTTCGCTAAATAATGTAGTAATTCAAATTCACGATGTGTAAGCTCAATGCTTTCTTCACGCTTTGTTACACTATAAGCGTTCGAATTGATAACGATTGGTCCAATAACCATTTCGGTATTTTCTTCTTTCTCTGCAGCACCACCCTGTTGATGGCGACGTAAATTCGCTTTCACACGAGCAAGTAGCTCCCTCGTACTAAATGGTTTCGTTACATAATCATCTGCCCCAAGCTCAAGCCCCAATACTTTATCAATTTCAGAGTCTTTTGCTGTAAGCATAATAATTGGCATTTCTGAGCTTTTACGTATTTCACGACATACCTCTAAACCGTCTTTTCCCGGTAACATAATATCTAATAAAACCATATCTGGCTGTTCTTCATTTGCTTTTTCAATCGCCTCATCACCATCATGCGCCATTACAATTTCAAAACCTTCTTTTTCTAGGTTGAACTTCAAAATATCCGCAATCGGCTTTTCATCATCAACTACTAAAATTTTCTTTCCCATCATCGTCTATTTCCTCCTTATAAAAATATGATCAATAATCCTCAAACATATTGGTGTTTCTATAGTATGTTCCTATATGACAACAATCTTAGTCTAAGTATTTCTCCTCTATTCTCATAGACTCATGTATCATCCACTTTTACACGGAATCCTATACGATCTATAGAAAAACCTCTAGCTTCAACTGCTAGAGGCTCCTCATTCTATTGTAAAATAACTACCCACTTTTGTAAAACTGGACAAAATAAAAAGGATATTAAGTGGGCCCACTTAATATCCTGAGAGTGGCTCGGGACGGAATCGAACCGCCGACACGAGGATTTTCAGTCCTCTGCTCTACCGACTGAGCTACCGAGCCAAAACTATATATAAAACCACTAATGGTGGTATAAACAAAAGTGGCGGTCCCGACCGGGGTCGAACCGGCGATCTCCTGCGTGACAGGCAGGCATGTTAACCACTACACCACGGGACCAAAAATGAATATAAAAAAACATGACCCGTACGGGATTCGAACCCGTGTTACCGCCGTGAAAGGGCGGTGTCTTAACCACTTGACCAACGGGCCACGAAAAATAAAATGGTGAGCCATGAAGGATTCGAACCTTCGACCCTCTGATTAAAAGTCAGATGCTCTACCAACTGAGCTAATGGCTCATACTCACCAACGTCATATTTTCGTGACGACAAGACATATCATAACATGTTATCTTTTGTTTTTGCAATACCTTTTTTTATTTTTTTATAAAAGATAAGAAAAAACTCATGAGAACATGAGTTTTTTCTTAAAAAAATCAATTTCTTATATCAATTAAGCTTCGTATACATTACGAACGATATTTGTTTGATTACGATCTGGTCCAACTGAGAACATAGATAATTGGATTCCTGTTAATTCAGAAACACGCTCTACGTATTTTCTTGCATTTTCAGGAAGTTCATCCAATGATTTCATAGCAGTAACATCTTCTGTCCAACCTGGAAGCTCTTCATATACAGGCTCACATTTCGCTAAAATGTTTAAGTTAGCTGGAACTTCATCGATAACTTCGCCATTGTATTTGTAAGCAACACAAATTTTAAGAGTTGGGATACCTGTTAATACATCGATAGAGTTTAATGATAAGTCTGTTAAACCACTAACACGACGTGCATGTCTTACAACAACGCTATCGAACCAGCCTACGCGGCGCGGACGACCAGTTGTTGTTCCGTATTCACGACCAACTTCACGAATTTGATGACCGATTTCATCATTAAGTTCCGTAGGGAATGGACCATCACCTACACGGCTTGTATATGCTTTACATACACCTACAACGCGAGTAACTTTCGCAGGACCAACTCCAGTTCCAACTGTTACACCACCAGCAATTGGGTTAGAAGATGTAACGAATGGATACGTACCGTGGTCGATATCAAGCATAACACCTTGTGCACCTTCAAATAATACACGATGATTGTTATCTAGTGCATCATTTAATACGACAGATGTGTCGCATACATATTGTGCGATTTGTTGTCCATATTCGAAGTACTCTTCAAAGATTTCTTCTACACTGAAACCTTCTGTATCGTACATTTTTTCAAACAAACGATTTTTCTCTACTAAATTGCGCTCAAGCTTCTCTTTAAATGCTTCACGGTCTAAAAGATCAGCCATACGGATACCAATACGAGCAGCTTTATCCATATATGCAGGACCGATACCTTTTTTCGTTGTACCGATTTTGTTATCACCTTTACTAGCTTCTTCTAACTCATCTTGTTTTAAGTGATAAGGTAAAATAACGTGCGCACGGTTACTTACACGTAAATTATCAGTACTTACACCACGATCGTGTAAGTATTTTAGCTCTTCAAGTAATGCTTTCGGATCGACTACTAAGCCGTTTCCGATTACACAAATTTTCTCTTTATAGAAAATACCAGATGGAATTAAGTGTAATTTATATTTAACTCCGCCGAAAACAATTGTATGTCCCGCGTTATTTCCACCTTGATATCTTGCAACTACTTCCGCATGCTCAGAAAGAAAATCAGTGATTTTACCTTTTCCTTCGTCGCCCCATTGTGTTCCTACAACTACTACTGAAGACATTATTAAAGCACCTCCGCGATTTTCAAACGATCTATTCAAACAATATAATTGTACCAAAACCGAAAAAGAAGTCAACCAAAAAGCGAACATTTTTTTAATAAAATTCATTTTCGTTCGTAAGAATTATATTTTCACATTATGAAAGCCTTATCTTTCCTATATAAAAAAAGAAACACATCTTATTATAAGAAATGTGTTTCTTTTTTATACTGCCTTTATGCCCCATCTTCAAAGCGTCGTTCTAAGTTGACGAATTTATTAAATTCCTTAACAAACGCAAGCTCTACTGAACCTACGGGACCATTACGCTGCTTTGCAATAATAATTTCAATCGTATTTTTATTTTCCGTTTCACGGTCATAGTAATCTTCACGATACAAGAATGCTACAATATCAGCATCCTGCTCGATACTTCCTGATTCACGAATGTCAGACATCATCGGCCGTTTATCTTGACGAGATTCTACACCACGAGATAACTGCGATAAGGCAATAACAGGCACTTGCAATTCACGTGCAATCCCTTTTAATGTACGAGAAATCTCAGATACTTCCTGCTGACGGTTTTCTCCTGATTTCCCGCTACCTTGAATAAGCTGCAAATAGTCAATTAAGACCATACCAAGACCTTGTTCTTGCTTTAACCTACGACATTTCGCTCGAATCTCATTTACTTTAATCCCTGGTGTATCATCAATATATATACCAGCATTAGAAAGGCTACCCATCGCCATTGTTAACTTTGCCCAATCATCAGAAGTTAATGACCCAGTACGAAGTCTTTGCGCATCAATATTACCTTCTGCACAAAGCATACGCATAACAAGCTGATCAGAGCCCATCTCTAGACTGAAAATCGCTACATTTTCATCCGTTTTTGTCGCTACGTTTTGTGCGATATTTAATGAAAATGCAGTTTTCCCTACCGATGGACGTGCCGCTACTATGATTAAATCATTTCGTTGAAAACCTGCGGTCATCTTATCTAATTCAGTAAATCCAGTTGGTATTCCCGTAACTTCACCTTTTTGATTATGCAAAAGTTCAATTTTATCATAAGCATCTACAAGAACATCTTTAATGTTTTGAAATGCTTTTGCATTGGTTTGATGAGATACTTCTAATATTTTTTTCTCAGCCTCATTTAAAAGGCCGTCCACATCATCTTCTCTCTCGTATCCATCCGATACAATATGAGTCGCCGTTCGAATTAAACGACGTAAAAGCGCCTTTTCAGCGATGATGCGTGCATAATATTCTACGTTAGCAGCTGTTGGAACAACTTCTGCTAACTCTGCTAGATAAGAAACCCCACCAACTTCTTCTAGTAATCCTTGATCAGCCATCGCTGATGTCATTATTACTAAGTCAATTGGTTCTCCCTTATCAGACAACCCAAGCATGACTTCAAAAATCTTTTGATGTTTCGTTCGATAAAATGAGTCAGGTACCAATAGTTCCGATGCTGACGTTAACGCATCCTGATCAATTAATATGGCACCTAAGACTGCCTGCTCAGCTTCTATATTATGCGGAGGGGTACGATCAGCCATTACATCACTCATGCGCAATCCTCCTTATTTAATTTATTTTTATTGTTCACTAACATGAACTTTTACTTTTGCTGTTACTTGCGGATGCAATTTCACAGTCACATTTGTATAACCTAATGCACGGATTGCATCATCCATTTCAAATTTACGTTTATCAAGTTTGATTTTGTGTGATTTTTGCATTACGTCTACGATTTGTTTGCTTGTAATAGAACCAAATAAACGGCCACCTTCTCCAGATTTCGCCTTTAATTCTACAGTTAATTTCTCTAATGTTTCTTTTAATTGTTTTGCATTTTCAAGCTCTGCTGCTGCATCTTTTTCCTCTTTGCGCTTTTGAGCATCTAAAGTTTTCATACTGCTGTTTGTCGCTTCGGCAGCTAACCCTTGTTTTAGTAAGAAATTATTTGCATAACCGTCTGGTACGTTTTTTATTTCTCCTTTTTTGCCTTTACCTTTTACGTCTTTTAGAAAAATTACTTTCATGATTGTGTGCCTCCCTGTAAATAGTCATCAATAACAAATCGAAGCTTCTCCTCCGCTTCATCTACTGTAACATTTTTCATTTGTGTGGCTGCATTTGTTAAGTGCCCGCCACCTCCTAAATTCTCCATAATTAGCTGTACATTCAATTCACCTAAAGATCTACCACTAATTCCAATGAAATTTTCTCCACGTTTTGCAATAACAAACGATGCAATGATACCTGTCATTGTCAATAATGTGTCTGCTGATTGTGCAATAAGTACTTGGTCATAATATTCATCACCATCAACTTTAGCAATCGCAATTCCATTTTTATAAATGTACGCATTTTTAATGGCTTTTGCAACTCGTAAATACTGACCCATATCTTCTTTTAAAAGTTCTTGTACAAGTACAGTGTCTGCGCCATGCGAGCGTAAATAAGAAGCGGCATCAAATGTGCGAGCGCCTGTACGGAATGTAAAACTTTTCGTATCAACAATAATACCAGCTAACAATGCCGTTGCTTCCAACATTGTCATCTTTAAATTTTTCGGTTGATACTCAAGTAATTCTGTAACAAGCTCTGCCGTTGAAGAAGCGTATGGCTCCATATAAACAAGCAATGGATCTTCAATAAAATCTTCCCCACGGCGATGATGGTCAATAACCACTACATTTTCAATCTTATGTAACAGTTTTTCCTCCATCACCATTGAAGGTTTATGCGTGTCAACAACAACAAGTAATGAATCATCATTTGCAAATTCCATCGCTTGCCCTGGCGTAATAAAGTGTGACCATAACTCTTCATTTTGTTTCACTTTATCCATCAAACGCTTGATTCCTTTATCAGAATCATTTTCATCTAATACAATATATCCTTTGCGCTCATTTAATTGAGCTACCTTTAAAATACCAATCGCTGCACCAATCGCATCCATATCAGGAGCTCTATGCCCCATTATAATGACATTACTGCTTTCTAATACTAAATCCTTTAATGCATGCGAAATAACTCTAGCACGTACACGAGTACGCTTTTCAACCGGATTCGTCTTACCACCGTAAAATTTAACTTTACCCGTTGCTTGTTTAATAGCTACTTGGTCCCCTCCTCGTCCTAACGCAAGGTCTAAACCAGATTGAGCCATCGCCCCAAGCTCCGATAAAGGTAAATCACCTGAGCCAACACCAACACTTAATGTAAGTGGTATATTCCTTTTTGATGTTTCTTCACGTACTTGATCTAAAATGCTAAACTTACCTTTCTCCATTTGCGCTAAAATACTTTCATTTAGTACAACGAAGAATCTTTCTGAAGATGCACGTTTCAAATATGCACCATACTTAACGGCCCATTCATTTAGACGTGACGTCACAAGACTTGTTATATTCGTACGTAATTGATCATCTAACCCTTGTGTAACTTCATCATAATTATCTAAATAAATAACAGCTAAAACAGTGCGCTGATCCTCATACATTTTTTCAATCTCTGTTTGCTCAGTTACATCAAAAAAATAAATTAGTTTTTCTTCTTTCCTTACAAACACACGGAACTTTCGACTATTTAAAGATACTATATCATCAGAAGTCTCTCCTTTAATAAAAAGGAGTAATGTTTCTGATACATCGTACAGATGCCACCCAGCTAATGCTTGTTGCCCCAAACATGAAGACAAGTAAGGATTTGCCCAATCAATCCCATACTCCTTATTGTATAACAATATACCGATTGGCATCTGGTTGAATGCTTCGTTACTCACTTTTTTTACCCTAGTAATCATATCTGTCGTATACTTTTCAAAGTTCCTTTGAAAGGTAAGTTCAAATCGTATAACTAAAAAGAAAACGATACTAAAAATAAAAAAGGAAGATATCCCCATGATTAAGTGAAAATAACAGAGAATCGAGATTAGCACCAACACAAAAAATGCCAATACGTAAACAGGATATAAAAACCACTGTTTCTTATAAAATTCAGGCATGTATACAACTCCTATAAAGTAAAACTAACTCACCTTCCAGTTAGTTAAACAAATTAAAATAGTGTAAGGAATATTATTTTATTCCCCTATTTTAGAACGCAATGAAATCCCTAAATCAATTATACCTAAGATTGTCACAAGAGGAAACAGCATTGGAATAAACATACATACAATAAAACTAATAACAGGAATACCTCTCTTGAAACCTTTTCTATGTGCTAAAAAGGTGATAAACGTTAATCCTTGCAATACGAGCAGCAAAGCAAAGATTACATATAGGTTAGAAAATACCATATGTAAATATGATGTTGGTTCTACTTTTATAAAAGTTGCTAACAAAATAAATATGACGTAATACCAGATAATACTCTTTGGCAATTGTATATCTTTAAACTTAGGCCAAGGTGTAACGTCGTGCTTTAACTTTCTCAAAGCACTCCCCGATATTAGCACTGTGATCCAAGAAAAACATGCAGAAAATAGCACAAGTATACTTGGAAATAACGTTTGTAATATATCATTCATTTGTGCAAACAACTCTTTTTGTTCCTTACTAACTGGCATACCAGCAACATCTGCTATCTTTTCACTTTGCACCATACTTTCACTAAACATAATTTGCATTTGCTTCATTAAATCTATGTTGAAAAATTTTATACTTCCAACATAAATGAGCATTATACCAATTAAATACGCAAGTGTTCCAGCTATCAATATTTCCACTGGCTTTTTCCCTTTTTTATACATATATCCTAATACAATACCTATTAATCCAAACATCACTGTCTTTATGAGATTAATCGGCTGACTCACAATAACTGTAATAAAAAGTGCCGCTACAAAAATCACGAGTATATTAGATAGTTTATGTCTTATTGTTAATAATATAAATGGTAACGGCAACGCAAAAATTACAACTGTACCTAAAATTGGAACATACATAGATATAAGCAACAAAATTGCATATATAGCCAATAATGCTGCACCCTCAGTAATAAATCTCGTATTTTTCATCATCCGACCTCTCTCTCAAAAAAGAAAAGCATAGCAAAATGCACAGTAGAGTCCGACTCTACTGTGCATTTCATACGCTATTATTCACCAACATATGGTAAAAGTGCCATTTGACGAGCACGTTTAATTGCAACTGTAAGTTTGCGTTGGTATTTCGCGCTTGTTCCTGTTACACGACGAGGTAAAATTTTACCACGCTCAGAAACGAAACGTTTTAATAAATCAACATCTTTATAGTCAATGCGAGTGATGCCGTTAGATGTGAAGAAACACACCTTACGACGTTTCGCACGTCCACCTTTGCGTCCTGCCATGTCTATTCCCTCCATTCTTTGTTAAAAATAACCGATTCATACCATTAAAATGGTAAATCGTCGTCCGAAATGTCAATCGGTTGACCAACATTCGAAAATGGATCGTCATTCTTCGTAAATCCAGAGTTACCAGTGTTACCAGAGTTACCCGGATTACTAGATTGACCAAATGGGTTAGAGCTTTGGTTACCGAAACCAGCTCCTGATGGTTGCTGATTAAATGAACCACGTTGCTCCCCACCGCCATTACGCGGCTCTAAAAATTGTACGCTCTCCGCAAGAACTTCTGTTACATATACACGTTTACCATCTTGTCCATCGTAATTACGAGTTTGAAGACGTCCGTCTACGCCTGCTAAGCTACCTTTTTTCAAATAATTTGCCACGTTTTCTGCTTGTTTACGCCATATTACACAATTAATAAAGTCAGCTTCACGCTCACCTTGTTGATTCGCAAATGCGCGATTCACAGCTAACGTAAAAGTAGCTACTGCAACACCATTGGGCGTGTAACGTAAGTCAGGGTCCTTAGTTAAACGACCAACGAGGATAACACGATTCATCAATCGAACCACTCTCCCTTATATATCAATTATTTTTCTTCTTCTTTAACAACGATATGACGAAGGATATCTTCGTTGATCTTAGCTAAACGGTCGAATTCGTTAATCGCCTCTGAGTTAGAGTTCACGTTTAAGATCATGTAGAAACCTTCACGTAAGTCGTTGATTTCGTAAGCTAAACGACGCTTACCCCACTCTTTCGTGTTAATGATTTCTGCACCATTGTTTGTTAAAACACCTGCAAAACGTTCAACTAAAGCTTTTTGAGCTTCTTCTTCAACGCCAGGACGAATGATGTACATAATTTCGTACTTTCTCATTACACTTTCACCTCCTTTTGGTCTAAACGGCCCATAATGGGCAAGGAGCAATTAATTTATAGTAATTACTCACGAGTCTAGATTATATCATAGTAAGTTATATGAATCAACTCACCAATACGTAAAAAACTTGGCAAACACATAATATATTTGCCAAGTTCATATCTTTATTTTTCCTAGGAAATATTAAATTAAACGTTAAAGCGGAAGTGCATAACATCTCCGTCTTTTACGATATACTCTTTTCCTTCTAAACGTACTTTTCCAGCTTCTTTTGCAGCTGTCATAGAACCGTTTGTCATTAAATCATCATAAGAAACTGTTTCTGCGCGAATAAATCCACGCTCAAAGTCTGTATGAATTACACCAGCACATTGTGGTGCTTTCATACCTTGTTTAAACGTCCATGCACGTACTTCTTGCACACCAGCTGTGAAGTAAGTAGCAAGTCCTAATAAGTCATATGCAGCACGAATTAATTGATCCAAACCAGATTCTTCAATACCTAGTTCTTCAAGGAATACTTTCTTCTCTTCCTCATCTAACTCAGCAATTTCTGATTCTATTTTTGCACATACAACAATTACTTGTGAATTTTCATTTGCTGCAAATTCTTTTACCATTTGTACATATTTATTGTCAGAAGGATCCATAATATCATCTTCACTTACGTTTGCTACATATAGCATTTCTTTCGTTGTAAGTAAATGAAGGCCTTTAACAATCTTCATTTGCTCTTCTGTAAATTCAACGGTACGAGCTGGTTTTCCCTCTTCAAAAGCTTCTTTTAAACGAACTAAAATTTCATGCTCATATACAGCTTCTTTATCTTTTTGTCTTGCTAACTTCGCAACTCGTTCGATACGCTTATCAACAGATTCCAAATCCGCTAAGATTAGTTCTAAGTTAATTGTTTCAATGTCATCAATTGGATCTACTTTTCCTGAAACGTGCGTAATATTTTCATCTTCAAAACAACGAACAACTTGGCAAATTGCATCTACTTGACGAATGTGAGATAAGAATTTATTTCCTAACCCTTCACCTTTACTCGCACCTTTTACGATACCCGCGATATCAGTAAATTCAAATACAGTCGGAACAGTTTTTTTCGGTTCTACTAATTCCGTTAATTTATTTAAACGCTCATCTGGTACTTCTACAATTCCTACGTTTGGATCGATTGTACAGAATGGATAGTTCGCAGATTCTGCTCCTGCTTGTGTAATCGCATTAAATAAAGTGGACTTCCCTACGTTAGGTAATCCAACAATCCCAGCCGTTAATCCCATATTTTTCACTCCTATGTCTCAATCTTTCATCATTATAGATAGTAACGAAAAAAATGACAAGTTTCCACCAAATGAAAAAAAGCAACGGCTGTCTACCGCAGCCGTTGCTTTTTCACTATTCTTCATGCTTCACAAGTATTTTTTTTACCTTACGATCAAACTCTCTTCGAGGAATCATTACCGAATGGTCACATCCCTCGCACTTAACGCGGATATCCATTCCCATACGAATAATCTTCCAGCGATTCTCACCACACGGATGGGCTTTCTTCATTTCCACAACATCGTACAAGTTATATTGCTTTTGCTCCATTCTCCAAATCCCTCCCACTATTAAATTGCTTTTTCATTAACTAATTCTTCACGACTATATAAAACCATACGTGGGTATGGAATTTCAATCCCATGTAAATCAAGACGATTTTTAATCTCTTTGCGAAGAGCCCTCGCAATAACTGCATGCTGCATCGGCTCAACTTCAGCAATAACACGTAATACAACTTCAGATGCTGCCAATGTTTGAACACCTAGCAATTGAGGTGTTGTTACCATTTTCTCATATTTTCCTGGTAATTCCACTAATAAATCTTCAATAACTTGCTCCGCTCGTACTATATCACTTTCATAAGAAATAGATACATCAACAAATGCTACACTATTACTAACGGAAAAGTTCGTTACTTGTACAATACTGCCATTTGGTATTATATGAATTTCACCCGTCCAGCTTTTCATCTTCGTTGTGCGTAGTCCTATTTCCAAAACAGTTCCTTCAAATTGACCTATTCTTACATAATCACCTACTGAAAATTGATCCTCTAACAAAATAAATAATCCTGTAATAACATCTTTAACTAAACTTTGTGCACCAAAACCAACTGCTAAACCAATTACCCCAGCACCAGCTAATAGACCAGATGCATTAATATTGAACACGCCTAAAATCGCAATTAACATAATAAACATAACAACGTATGCCACAATATTTTCAAGTAACTTCGCTACTGTAACTGTACGACGTTCTGAAATTTGAATTGGCGAGCGACTTCCCATACGAAACGCATTTCGTACAATTGCCCTTGCAACTCGCACAATAATTGCACCAAGTATTAAAATAACGACTATTTGTAGTGATTTTACACCTATATTCGTCCAATCAATGGACTCAAACCATTTCAACGCTAAATCCATGTACCTCTACCTCTCCAGCTAAAATTTCTTTTTAGTTATCCTTCTCATTGTATCAGAACTCTCTCTGGTTTCTGAAAAAAATTTATAACTTTAATTCCATTTGTTAACTTCCATCCAGGTATAAAATGAAACGAATATATATATACTAGTACTATTATTTCCGTTTTCATTCACAGTTTGCAAAAAGTATGCACTTATAATTTTCCATTTCACACACCATATAACATATTGTGAAAATTTATTAAAAGGATGGGTGCTTCATGAATATTAGAAGTTTTCGCTTACCTTTTTTTGAAAAAGAAACTCAAAATGTTATGCATCATGACTTAGAAGCCTCCGAGACAATCAGTAATTTCTTACTTTCCCATATTCCCATTAAGACTAATATGCCACTCATTCTCGTTTGTATCGGAACGGACCGTTCTACCGGTGATGCACTTGGTCCATTAGTTGGGACTAAACTAGAACAAATTGAAATCAAAAACCTTCAAGTATTCGGCACACTAGACGAACCAATACATGCACTAAATTTAGAAGAGAAAATTCAAAATATACAGAAAGAAAACCCTACTTCATTTATTATTGCTGTTGATGCATGTTTAGGGAAATCTCAAAGTATTGGTTCTATAACTACCGGAAAGGGCCCCAGTAAACCTGGAGCTGCGATGAATAAGAAATTACCTGAGATTGGTGATTTGCATATTCATGGTATCGTAAATTTAAATGGTTTCATGGAGTTTTTCGTACTTCAAAATACAAGATTAAGTCTAGTCATGAAGATGGCTGATGTAATTGCACAAAGTATAAAAGAAACAGACCAAAAATTATCTGCATTAAAAAAAGCAAACCATCTATAAACAATAAGATGGTTTGCTTTTTAATTTCCCTTTGATAATAATTCTAAAATTCGATTTAAATCTTCTTTATTAAAAAATTCGATTTCGATTTTACCTTTTTCTTTTTTTGTTTCTTTGATCTTTACATCCGTACCAAACTTTTCTCTTAAAAACGTTTCACGCTCTACAAAAAATATATTTCTTTCTTTTTTCACTTGTTGTGTTTCACGTGAAACACGTTGATTAATTTCCTGGACAATTTGTTCCAATTGGCGAACATTCAGTCCTTCTTTTTCAATTCGCTTCAATAAAGATTTCAACTGTTCTTCATCTTTTATTGTAAGTAAAGTTCTTCCATGAGCCATTGAAAGCTGACCGTTTGCAATCATATCTTGAACGAATGAAGGGAGGCTTAACAAACGAGTATAATTTGCGATATAAGGCCTGCTTTTACCAAGACGTTTTGCTAATTGTTCTTGTGTTACATTTAGCTCGTTCATTAACATCTGATATGCCATTGCCTCTTCCATAGGATTTAAATCTTCTCGTTGTAAGTTTTCAAGCAAAGCAAATTCCATCATTTGCTGCTCATTTAATTGCCTTACGACAGCAGGCACTTTCTCAAGTCCGGCCTCTTTAGCAGCACGATATCTTCTTTCACCTGCAACTATTTCATATCCTTTAATACTCTTTCGAGCAATTAACGGTTGCAATATACCGTGCTCTTTAATAGAAGCCGCTAATTCCTGAATCGCTTCTTTATTGAAATGTTTACGTGGTTGATATGGATTCGGCCTTAATTCAGTTACTATAATCTCCTGAATCGTTTCTTCTTCTTTCACATCTAAATCTGGAAAAAACACGTTGATTCCTCTTCCTAATCCCTTAGCCACCTGCAATCACTTCCTCTGCTAAATCTAAATATACTTCTGCTCCTCTTGATTTAGCGTCATACTGCATAATTGGTTTTCCATGACTTGGTGCCTCACTTAAGCGAACATTACGAGGAATAATCGAACGATATACTTTATCCCTAAAGTATTTTTTCACTTCATCTATAACTTGAATTCCTAAATTTGTACGAGCATCCAACATCGTTAACAATACACCTTGAATTGCTAAATTTTTATTTAAATGCTTTTGCACAAGTCGAACTGTATTTAATAGCTGACTTAACCCTTCCAGCGCGTAATATTCACACTGTACAGGAATAATAACAGAATCTGCTGCTGTTAATGCATTAATCGTTAATAACCCTAAGGATGGGGGACAGTCAATAATAATATACTCATATTCATCACGAATTGGCTGTAACGCTCTTTGCAAGCGTACTTCCCGGGAAATGGTTGGTACCAATTCAATTTCAGCACCAGCCAATTGAATTGTAGCGGGTAGAACATCTAAGTTTTCAGTTGCGGTTTTCCGTATGGCACCTTGAACATCTGCATCTTCTACAAGAACATTATAAATACATTGATCTAATTCAGACTTTTCAATCCCTACACCAGTCGTTGCATTTCCTTGAGCATCAATATCTACGAGAAGGACTTTTTTTCCTACTTGTGCCAATCCAGCCCCTAAATTAACAGATGTTGTTGTTTTTCCAACACCGCCTTTTTGATTAGCAATAGCAATGATTTTTCCCATGATGTCACCTACTTTCAACCTTTCTTTCTTATTCTAGAAATAATTATGTTTATTGTAACATGAAATAAAAGTTTTTCTTTTACGTCCTTATTAAACTTCAAAATTTATTTCTAAACTCCTTCTTGCTTTAACAAGAAAATATAGTAAAAGAGACCTCTCCAATAGGATAAGGTCTCTAGCACGTAATTATTTTTTCTTCGGAATTTTAATCGTAATTTGATAGTATTCATCAAACTCTTCTTCCGCAGAATTAACATTCAAACCACTGTTAGCAACCATTTGTAATGATTGTCTAATTGTGTTCATAGCAATTCTCGCATCTCGACTTACTGCTTTTTGCTTTGCTTTGCGCTTTGGTTTTACTTCTTCTAGTAACTTTGCAATTCGTTCTTCTGTTTGCTTTACATTCAATTGCTTCTCCACAATCTCTTGTAAAACCTTCAGTTGTAATTCCTCATTTTTCAAAGGAATAAGGGCACGAGCATGCCGTTCTGTAATACTTTTTTCTAATAATGCACTTTTGATTTCTTCAGGCAATTTTAATAATCGCAATTTATTTGCGACTGTCGATTGTCCTTTTCCAAGTCGTTGTGCCAATGCTTCTTGTGTTAAATTATGTAACTCAATCAGCTTTTGATATGCCACAGCTTCCTCAATTGCTGTTAATTCCTCACGCTGCAAATTTTCAATTAACGCTACAGAAGCTGTCTCAGTATCATTTAAATTCTTTATTATTGCAGGAACTTTTTCCCACCCTAACTTTGTTGCTGCGCGGAAACGCCTTTCCCCGGCAATAATCTCGTACTTATCATCCTCATACTGTCTCACAACAATCGGCTGGATAAGCCCATGTGTACGAATCGTTAATGCTAGCTCCTCAATACGTGCATCGTCAAAAACTGTTCGTGGTTGATAACGGTTAGGGGTAATGTTTACTATCGGAATTTCCTGTATTTCTTCATATACCTTTTTAGCTATTTCTTCATGGCTTTCGTCTTGTAATTCGAATTCGCTCTCTTTATCTCCAAAGCCAAATAAACGAGAAAACGTATTTTTCATACATATTCCACCACCTTTTAGGCCTATTGACTGTTCTACATAAAATGTTTCCTATGAAACATTTACGTTTTCATTTATATAATTTAATCTTACGTCTAATAAGATTTATTTTTCAATAGGTAATTTATTGGGCGTTCCCGGTTTGCGTGGATATTTCTTTGGTGTCTTGCGCTTTTTCTCGATTAATAAAATATTACGCTCACTTTCTTCAAACGGTAATTGGAACGTAGACATTTCTTTCAATTCTCCGCCAAGTACCTCTAAAGCATATTTGCCATTTTCGATTTCTTCGTTCGCCGCTGCACCTTTCATTGCAATGAATGTTCCCCCTACTTTTACAAGTGGTAAACATAGCTCACTTAATACAGAAAGACGTGCAACTGCACGTGCCATTACAATATCGTATGCTTCACGTACACCTTCTTTTTTTCCAAATGTTTCAGCACGATCATGACAAAATGCAACATCACTTAATTCTAACTTTTGCGCTAAGTGATTTAAGAAATTAATACGTTTTTGTAATGAATCTACAATTGTTACTTTTAAGTGCGGGAAACAGATTTTTAAAGGGATACTTGGGAATCCAGCTCCTGCTCCAACATCACAAATAGAAAATGGTTTCGAAAAATCATAATAAAAAGCCGCTGTAACAGAATCAAAAAAGTGTTTTAAGTATACTTCTTCTTTCTCCGTAATAGCCGTTAAGTTCATTTTTTCATTCCACTCTACTAATGTTTCAAAATAGATTCCGAACTGCTCTAACTGTCTAGAAGAGAGGGAAATACCCTTCTCTTCTAGCATAGATTGAAATTGTTCTATGTTCATCTAGCAATATCTCCTTACTATGTTATTGGTTCGATACTCGTGCAATTTTTCCTTGTTCAATGTAAATAAGCAAAATGGAAACATCAGCTGGATTTACGCCAGAAATACGTGAAGCTTGCCCCATTGAAAGCGGACGAACATCTTTCAATTTCTGTCTCGCTTCTGAGGCAAGGCTAGAAATCGCATCATAATCAATATCCACAGGAATTTTTTTGTTTTCCATTTTCTTCATACGTTCTACTTGCTGTAAAGATTTTTCAATGTATCCTTCGTACTTGGTCTGAATTTCAACTTGTTCCGTAATTTCATCACTTAATGCTACTTCACTTGGTACTAAAAGATGAATATGCTCATATGTCACCTCTGGACGGCGTAATAAGTCACTTGCACGTATTCCATCTTTCAATTCACTTCCGCCAATACTACGAATTAATTCTTGAACTTCAGGACGCGGTTTAATAAAAATACTCTCTAACCGTTCCTTCTCCTGTTCAATTTGTAACTTTTTATTTGTAAATCGCTCATAGCGATCTTCTTTAATTAAGCCAATTTCACGACCAACTTCAGTTAAACGAAGGTCAGCATTATCATGGCGTAATAATAGGCGATATTCTGCACGAGACGTTAATAAACGATATGGTTCATTTGTACCTTTCGTTACAAGGTCATCAATTAAGACACCAATATAAGCATCAGCACGACCTAAAATAACTTCTTTTTTACCTAAAGAGCGACACGCTGCATTAATCCCAGCCATAAGCCCTTGTCCTGCTGCTTCTTCGTAACCAGAAGTTCCGTTAATTTGTCCTGCTGTATATAAATTTTTAATTTTTTTCGTTTCAAGTGTTGGCCATAGTTGTGTTGGTACAATTGCATCATATTCAATCGCATAACCCGTACGCATCATTTCAACATTTTCTAGACCAGGGATTGTTCTAAGCATGTCACGCTGCACATCTTCTGGTAAACTTGTCGATAAGCCTTGAACATATACTTCTTGTGTATTACGTCCTTCTGGCTCTAAGAAAATTTGATGACGTGGTTTATCATTAAATCTTACTACTTTGTCTTCAATAGAAGGACAATATCTAGGACCCGTTCCTTTAATCATACCAGAATACATAGCTGAACGATGTAAATTTTCGTCTATTAAACGATGTGTCTCTGTACTTGTATACGTCAACCAACATGGAATTTGATCCATAATAAATTTTGTCGTTTCAAAAGAAAATGCACGTGGCTTATCATCACCTGGTTGAATTTCTGTTTTGCTGTAGTCAATTGTATTACTATTTACACGCGGAGGTGTACCTGTTTTAAATCTAACAAGATCAAAACCAAGTTCCTCTAAGTGTTCAGATAGTGTAATTGATGGTTGCTGATTATTTGGACCACTTGAATATTTTAAGTCTCCCATAATAATCTCACCACGTAAAAATGTTCCAGTTGTAATTACAACTGTTTTCGCTGTGTATTCAGCACCAGCTTGTGTAATTACCCCTTTACATACACCATCTTCAACAATTAAACGCTCTACCAGACCTTGAAACAACGTTAAGTTTGGTGTTTCTTCAATTGTTTTCTTTAACTCATGCTGGTAAGAAAACTTATCAGCTTGTGCACGAAGTGCGCGTACAGCTGGTCCTTTACCTGTATTTAACATACGCATTTGAATATGTGTTTTATCAATATTGCGTCCCATTTCTCCGCCCAATGCATCAATTTCACGAACAACAATCCCTTTTGCTGGTCCACCAACAGAAGGGTTACATGGCATGAACGCTACCATATCTAAGTTAATTGTTAACATTAATGTTTTTGAGCCCATTCGTGCTGCTGCAAGACCAGCTTCACATCCTGCATGACCTGCACCGATTACTATGACGTCGTATGAACCGGCATTGTATCCCATTGTTTTTTCCTCCTAATAATCTCTAGCTTTCTAAAACATCTCTAGCTTATTTTCCTAAACAAAATTGAGAGAACAACTGGTCAATTAAGCTTTCATGGACAGTATCACCAGTAATTTCACCAAGTATTTCCCACGTTCTTGTTAAATCAATTTGTACCATATCAATTGGAACACCATTTTCTATCGCTTCAATTGCATCACCAATTGTTTTTCCTGCTTGTGTTAATAGCCCGATATGTCTCGCATTAGAAACATATGTCATATCCGCGGAATCAATTGCTCCTTCAAAGAATAAATCAGCTATTGCCTTTTCAAGCTCATCAATTCCTCGCTCCTCAATTAAAGATGTAGTAATAACACGATTACCCACCGCTAACTCTGTAACACGTTCCATATCAATTTCTTGCGGTAAATCTGTCTTATTTACAATGACAATGAAATCTTTTCCTTGTACAGCATGGAATAGTTCTTCATCTTCATTTGTTAAAGACTCGCTATAATTGACTACAACTAACACTAAATCCGCTTGATTCATCATTTCTTTCGAACGCTCTACACCGATTCGCTCAACAACATCTTCCGTTTCACGAATACCGGCTGTATCTATAAGTTTAAGTGGTACACCACGCACATTAACGTACTCTTCAATAACATCACGAGTTGTTCCTGCAATATCAGTTACGATTGCCTTTTTCTCCTGAACAAGACTATTTAATAGCGATGACTTCCCAACATTAGGTCTACCAATAATTGCAGTGGCAATACCTTCACGTAAAATCTTTCCTTGCTTCGATGTTTCTAATATCTTTTTAATTTCAGCACGGACATGTGTAGCTTTCTCAATTAAAATATTATGCGTCATCTCTTCTACATCATCATATTCTGGGTAATCTATATTCACCTCAATATGAGCTAATGTTTCTAATATTTCTTGACGTAGATGGCCGATTAATTTAGATAATCGTCCTTCCATTTGGTTAATCGCTACATTCATAGCACGATCTGTTTTCGCACGGATTAAGTCCATAACAGCTTCTGCTTGTGACAAATCAATACGTCCATTTAAAAAAGCACGTTTTGTAAATTCACCAGGCTCTGCCAGTCGTACTCCTTGTGCTAAAATAAGCTGTAATACTTTATTTACCGAAACAAGTCCACCATGACAGTTAATTTCTACTATATTTTCACGCGTAAAAGTCCTTGGTGCACGCATAATGGACACCATAACTTCTTCAATAACTTGATTTGTATCTAAATCGACAATATGACCATAATGAATTGTATGAGAAGAAACCTGTGTTAAATCCTTCCCTTTAAAAATACGATCGACTTTCTCAATCGCATCATCCCCACTTACTCGAACAATGGCAATTGCACCTTCCCCAAGTGCTGTGGAAATTGCGGCAATTGTATCAAATTCCATGTCCTTTCACCTCACTTGCTTATTTATCTCTATTTCAACATGAATTTTTTACGTCACTAAATTATTAGGATACCATAACGAACCTATCTACAAAAGAATAATAACTCATTTTATTATGTCCTTCTGTAAAAAACACTAAACTTATTCACAGTGGATAAGTTTAGTGTTTTTTTAGTTATCCACATTTATTTTCGCCTCAAAAAAACCGGCACTCAATTGAGTAACCGGTCACTTGGAAGATATTACAACATACCGATGCGGTTCTTTCCCTTCAGAAGTTGTAATGATATTTTGATGATTAGATAATGCTTGATGAATAATTTTTCGTTCAAAAGAAGGCATTGGTTCTAGAACAACTCTCTTTTTCGTACTCACTACTTGTTTTGCTAATCGATAGGAAAGCGATTCTAACGTATTTTTTCTTTTACTACGATAGTTTTCAGCATCCAGTGTAATACCAATATATTGCTTTGTATTACGATTCGCAACAAGTTTTGTTAAATACTGTAAAGAATTCAACATATTACCTCTTTTACCAATTAAAATACCAATGTTTTCACCAGAAATTGTAAATTCAACTTCGCGTCCTTTTACAATTTTTCTAATCTCAACTTCCACACCCATATTTTGAATAACATTTTTTAAATATTCTTCACATTCTTGGATTGGATCTTTTTTCAATACAACTTCTACTACAGCGAGGCGATTCCCAAATAAACCTAGGAATCCCCTCTTACCCTCATCGATAATATTGATATCTACTCGATCTTTCGAAGCATTCAATTGTCTTAAAGCATCTTGTACTGCCAGCTCGACTGTTTGTCCTTTAGCAGTAATTATACTCACTTGCTTGATCCTCCTGCCTTACTAGCCTTAATCTCAGGCCCTTTGATCATATACATTTGAGCGATACCAAAGATATTACCAACTACCCAGTACAATGATAGTGCTGCTGGGAAGTTAATTGCAAAGACTAAAATCATAATTGGCATAAGCCAAATCATCATTGCCATTTGCGGATTTTGTCCAGCCGTTCCTGCCATTGCAAGCTTTTGCTGAATAAAAGTCGTAATAGCTGCAACAATTGGAAGGATATAGTAAGGATCTGCCTGTCCTAAATCAAACCATAAAAATGTATGTTTACTAATTTCTGATGTTCTCATAATCGCATGATAAAAAGCGAATAGGATAGGCATCTGAACAAATATTGGTAAACATCCTGCCAATGGATTTACACCATTTTTTTGATACAACTGCATCATTTCTTGTTGTAATTTTTGTTGTGTTGCTTGATCTTTTGAGCTGTACTTTTCTTTTAATTTCACCATTTCTGGTTGTAACGCCTGCATTGCTTTCGTACTCTTCGTTTGTTTAATCATTAATGGTAATAATGCAAAACGAATGATAAGAGTTGTAACAACGATTGCTAAACCGTAATTACTACCAAATAAATTTGCAAAATACGTGATTAACTGAGAAAGCGGGTATACGAAATATTCATTCCAAATCCCAGTGCTTTTCGGTGTAATCGGCTGATTTGTTTCACTACATCCGGTAGCAATTGCCATTAACATAATAACCATGGCTAATAAACCTATTTTCTTTTTCAAAGCCTGCTCCTCCTTGTTTCGGTATGTATATAGTGTAATTCATTTCCTTACGCTACTTTTTTATTCTTTTCATACCAGAGCGTTTAAAGACATGAATTAAACTTTTCTTTAACTCTTCATATGTCATCTCTGCACAAGGCTTCCTTGCTATTATAACAAAATCTTTTCCAGAATCTATCTCATCTTTTAATTCTATAATCGATTGGCGAATCATACGCTTAATTCGATTACGAACTACTGCATTTCCTATTTTCTTACTAACAGAAAGACCGATACGAAAATGCGGCTGTTTTTCTTTATTTAATTGGTATACAACAAACTGGCGATTGGCATTCGACTGTCCTTTTTGGAAAACAGCCTGGAATTCATCATTCTTTTTTATACGATTTTTTTTCTTCATATCAATTGACACTCCTGTATTTCATCAGCGGAAACTCATTATTATTAGAAAAAAAGACCACTGAACGATCAGTGGTCTACGCAGATAATACTTTTCTTCCTTTACGACGACGAGCTGCTAGCACTTTACGTCCGTTTGCTGTGCTCATACGGCTGCGGAAACCATGTACTTTGCTGCGCTTACGTTTATTTGGTTGGTAAGTTCTTTTCATTATATGACACCTCCCTGAGGAATATCTGTTAAAGACAGTCTAATAAATTATAGTAAATCAAATAGGAAAATGTCAATGGTTCTCTAAATTTTCATCAAATATTCATTTTTAACCTATTCACACACTTTTTCACAGTCCCTATATTTCCTTGTGGATAAATATTTTTTCTCTTTTTTGTATCCACAAACTCTTTTTTTACTTTTACACAGTATATCGTATTGTGGACAAGTTTATTCCACAAGGTATTGATTTTGTGGATAACTTTCTTAAATTCATTGCTATAGCGGCTTTTTTTTGATATTATAGTTGTGTTTTCACTTTGAATAAGTTTTCCACACCTTTATTTTATCCACAATTTGTGTATAACATGTGGATAGTTTAAATCACATGTGGGTAAATAGTTGTCCACATTTGTTTTTTTGTCGAAAACTCTATCTCGGATACTAACGACGTTTTTATATTTTAAAATACGTTTCGTATAAATATGCATTGAATATATTTACAGGTTGTACAATTGTTGCGCAACCTTATTCTTTTACCATCTTTGTAAAGGAGGGACACCTTTGGAAAATATCTCTGATTTATGGAATAGCGCCTTAAAAGAATTAGAAAAAAAGGTAAGCAAGCCAAGTTATGAAACCTGGTTAAAATCAACAACTGCTCATAACTTGAAAAAAGATGTATTAACTATTACAGCTCCAAATGAATTTGCTCGTGACTGGCTAGAATCTCATTATTCGGAATTAATCTCCGAAACGCTTTATGATTTAACAGGGGCAAAACTAGCTATTCGTTTTATCATTCCCCAAAGTCAGGCAGAAGAGGATATAGATCTCCCTTCTGTTAAGCAAAAACACGCACATGATGAGTCTAATCTCTTACCACAGAGTATGTTAAACCCAAAATATACATTTGATACATTTGTTATTGGCTCTGGTAATCGTTTTGCACATGCTGCTTCTTTAGCTGTAGCTGAGGCACCAGCTAAAGCCTATAATCCGCTCTTTATTTACGGGGGCGTTGGACTTGGAAAAACACATTTAATGCACGCAATTGGGCATTATGTAATTGAACACAACCCGAATGCAAAAGTTGTATATTTATCATCTGAAAAATTTACAAATGAATTTATTAACTCAATTCGTGATAATAAAGCTGTCGATTTTCGTAATAAATATCGCAATGTAGATGTCTTATTGATAGATGATATTCAATTTCTTGCTGGAAAAGAACAAACACAGGAAGAGTTTTTCCATACATTTAATGCGTTACATGAAGAAAGTAAGCAAATTGTGATTTCAAGCGATAGACCACCAAAAGAAATCCCAACTTTAGAAGATCGCCTTCGTTCTCGATTTGAATGGGGGTTAATTACGGACATTACGCCACCAGATTTAGAAACTAGAATCGCAATTTTACGTAAAAAAGCAAAAGCAGAAGGTCTTGATATACCAAATGAAGTTATGCTTTATATCGCAAATCAAATCGATTCAAATATTCGTGAACTAGAGGGTGCACTTATTCGAGTTGTAGCTTATTCATCTTTAATTAATAAAGATATGAATGCTGATTTAGCGGCTGAAGCGCTTAAAAATATTATTCCAAACTCTATACCTAGAATTATTTCTATTTCTGATATTCAAAAGGCTGTTGGGGGCGTCTATCAAGTAAAGTTAGAAGATTTCAAAGCAAAAAAACGGACAAAATCCGTTGCATTCCCTCGCCAAATTGCGATGTATTTATCACGTGAACTTACGGACTCATCTTTGCCAAAAATAGGTGAAGAATTTGGTGGCCGCGATCATACAACAGTAATCCATGCTCACGAAAAAATTTCGAAGCTATTAAAAACGGATACTCAATTACAAAAACATGTTGAAGAAATTAAGGATATTTTAAAATAGTAGTAGCTGAATAGTGTGAATAACTTAGCTTATTTTACGCACAGTCTATCCACATGTAGATAGACTGTTTTTACATCTTTAAATAGAGTTATCCACATATCCACAAGCCCTATTACTATTACTACTACTTTTTTATCTTTATTAAATAAATAAAATCTTATACTTACCGGAGGTTTTTCGTTATGCGTTTTACAATACAAAAAGACTATCTTGTAAGAAGTGTACAAGATGTAATGAAGGCAGTTTCTTCTCGTACAACAATTCCAATTCTTACAGGGATTAAAGTTGTAGCAACAGAAGAAGGAGTTACTTTAACAGGTAGTGATGCAGACATCTCTATCGAATCATTTATCCCAGTCGAAGATGCTGGAAAAGAAATTGTGGAAATTCAACAATCAGGAAGTATTATTTTACAAGCAAAGTATTTTAGTGAAATCGTAAAAAAATTACCTAAAGAAACTGTTGAAATTTCTGTAGAAAATCATTTTATGACAAAAATAAAATCTGGAAAATCAGAGTTCAACTTAAATGGTTTAGATGCTGCTGAATATCCGTTATTACCACAAATCGAAGAACATCATGTATTTAAGATTCCAACAGATTTACTAAAGCACATGATTCGTCAAACAGTATTTGCAGTTTCAAGTTCTGAAACAAGACCGATCTTGACAGGTGTAAACTGGAAAGTATATAACAGCGAGCTAACTTGCATTGCAACAGATAGTCACAGACTAGCACTTCGTAAAGCAAAAATCGAAGGGTATAATATTGCCGATGAATTTCAAGCGAATGTCGTTATTCCTGGTAAGAGCTTAAGTGAATTAAGTAAAATTCTAGATGAATCTGAAGAAATGGTAGATATCGTTATTACGGAGTATCAAGTATTATTCCGTACAAAACATTTATTATTCTTCTCAAGATTGTTAGAAGGGAATTATCCAGATACAACGCGTTTAATTCCAGCCGAGAGTAAGACTGATATTTTTGTAAATACAAAAGAATTTTTACAAGCGATTGATCGTGCTTCGCTATTAGCAAGAGATGGTCGTAACAACGTTGTTAAATTATCGACATTAGAACAACAGATGTTAGAGATTTCTTCAAATGCACCAGAAATTGGGAAAGTAGTAGAAGAAGTTCAATGTGAAAATGTAGATGGAGAAGAATTAAAAATATCTTTTAGTGCAAAATATATGATGGACGCATTAAAAGCTTTAGATAGTACAGAAATTAAAGTTAGTTTTACTGGAGCGATGAGACCGTTTTTAATTCGCACAGTCAATGATGATTCCATCATTCAATTAATTTTACCGGTACGTACTTACTAAGTAAGGGTTGAGGGTTGCTAGTTTAAAGGTACTAGTGACCCTTATTTGATTTGTAGGGTATTACTTTCCTAATGCTAGTTTATTTAGTACAATGAAAGAATGAACACTTTCAGAAAGTGAGCGATTTTATGAAACTTATTAAGATTTCAACAGAATACATTACACTAGGACAATTTTTAAAGTTAGCTGATGTAATTGATACAGGTGGCGCTGTGAAATGGTTCTTACAAGAATATGAAGTATACGTGAATCAAGAACTTGAGAATAGAAGAGGCCGAAAGTTATATGCAAATGATATTGTTGAAATTCCGGGAAGCGGAACTTTCCAAGTTCAGGCATAAAGGGGGATCCCTTTGTTTATTACAGAAATACAATTAAAAAACTATCGCAATTATGAGCATTTAGAGCTTTCCTTTGAGGATAAAGTCAATGTAATTATTGGTGAAAATGCGCAAGGGAAAACGAATCTAATGGAAGCGATTTATGTATTGGCGATGGCGAAATCCCATAGAACTTCGAACGATCGTGAACTCATTCGCTGGGATGAGGATTATGGTAATATAAAAGGTAGATTACAAAGGCGAAATAGTTCTTTATCCTTAGAATTAAATATTTCCAAAAAAGGTAAAAAGGCAAAGTTAAATCAATTAGAACAGCAAAAATTGAGCCAGTATATTGGTGAAATGAATGTTGTTATGTTTGCCCCAGAAGATTTAAATCTTGTAAAAGGAAGCCCTCAAGTACGAAGACGCTTTTTAGATATGGAACTTGGACAAATAGCTCCGGTCTATTTGTATGAATTAAGCCAATATCAAAAGGTACTCACGCAACGAAATCATTTACTTAAGAAGATGCAAGGGAATAGTAAAAATGAGGAAACGATGCTGGATGTGTTTACACTCCAACTTATTGAGCATGGTGCGAAAATTTTGCGAAAACGTTTTGAGTTTTTACATTTACTACAAGAATGGGCTGCTCCAATTCACCGCGGAATTAGCAGGGGATTAGAGGAGTTAGAAATCATCTATAAACCAAGTGTAGATGTATCAGAATCAATGGATTTGTCGAAAATAAAAGAAGTATACTATGAAAGTTTTCAATCTGTGAAACAACGTGAAATTTTTCGTGGTACAACTTTACTCGGTCCTCATCGTGATGATTTACAATTCTTCGTTAATAGTAAAAATGTTCAAGTCTTTGGTTCACAAGGACAACAACGAACAACCGCACTATCCCTAAAATTAGCTGAAATTGAATTGATATACTCAGAGGTTAAGGAATATCCAATCCTTTTATTAGATGATGTGTTATCAGAACTAGATGATTATCGTCAATCACATCTTTTAAATACGATTCAAGGAAAAGTACAAACATTTGTGACCACGACGAGTGTCGACGGAATTGAACACGAAACATTGAAAGAAGCGAAAACAATTCATGTAACGAACGGCACGGTAGATTGTGAAACAGACAGAAAATAATTTCTGTTTAAATGGAAAAGTAGGTGATCTTTGTGTCAATGGAACAAAAACAAATGCAGGAAAATGCATATGATGAAAGTCAGATTCAGGTGTTAGAAGGACTGGAGGCAGTTCGAAAGCGTCCTGGTATGTATATCGGTTCTACAAGTGGAAAAGGTCTTCATCATCTTGTATGGGAAATAGTTGATAACAGTATTGACGAAGCTTTAGCGGGATATTGTGATGAAATTAATGTCAGTATTGAAGAAGATAATAGTATTGTTGTAACAGATGATGGTCGTGGTATCCCAGTTGGTATTCAAGAAAAAATGGGACGTCCCGCTGTAGAAGTTATTATGACGGTCCTTCATGCTGGTGGTAAATTTGGCGGTGGCGGTTATAAAGTTTCTGGTGGTTTGCATGGTGTAGGTGCATCTGTTGTAAATGCTTTATCAACAGAATTAGAGGTATTTGTACATCGAGATGGAAAAATACACTATCAAAAATATGAACGTGGGATTCCGGCTGCGGATTTAAAAGTAATAGGTGAAACTGATCGTACAGGAACGATCACACGCTTTAAGCCAGATGCAGAAATTTTTACAGAGACGACAGAATACGAATTTGATACATTAGCTACTCGTATGCGTGAGTTGGCGTTTTTAAATCGTAATATTAAATTAACAATTGAAGATAAGCGTGAACATAAGCAAAAGAAAGAATTCCATTATGAAGGTGGAATTAAATCATATGTTGAACATTTAAATCGTTCAAAACAACCGATTCATGAAGAACCTGTATATGTTGAAGGTTCAAAAGATGGGATTCAGGTTGAGGTTGCTCTTCAATATAACGAAGGGTATACAAATCATATTTATTCATTTACGAATAATATTCATACGTATGAAGGCGGTACGCATGAGGTAGGTTTTAAGACTGCTCTAACACGTGTAATTAACGATTATGGTCGTAAAAATAACATTTTAAAAGATGCGGATAGTAATTTAACTGGTGAAGATGTTCGTGAAGGCTTAACAGCAATCGTGTCGATTAAGCATCCAAACCCACAATTTGAAGGACAAACAAAGACGAAACTTGGAAATAGTGAGGCGAGAACGATTACAGAGTCTGTATTCTCAGAGGCGTTTGAAAAGTTCTTACTGGAAAATCCCAATGTTGCACGTAAAATTATAGATAAAGGGACTATGGCAGCACGCGCACGTGTAGCGGCTAAAAAAGCTCGTGAACTAACGCGCCGAAAGAGTGCTCTAGAAGTTTCAAGTTTACCAGGGAAGCTAGCTGATTGTTCTTCTAAAGATCCAGCAATTAGCGAAATTTATATCGTGGAGGGTGACTCTGCGGGCGGATCTGCAAAACAAGGACGTGATCGTCATTTCCAAGCGATTTTACCACTGAAGGGTAAAATTATTAACGTTGAAAAGGCACGTTTAGATAAGATTTTATCAAATGATGAAGTTCGTACAATTATTACAGCAATCGGTACAAATATTGGTGGGGATTTTGATATTGAAAAAGCTCGCTATCATAAAGTTATTATTATGACAGATGCCGATGTTGATGGTGCACATATTCGTACCCTATTATTAACGTTCTTCTATCGTTATATGCGTCAAATCATTGAATGTGGTTATATATATATCGCACAGCCACCGTTGTTTAAAGTACAACAAGGTAAAAAAATTCAATATGCTTATAACAATAAAGAACTTGAAAAAATACTAGCTGAATTACCAGCTCAACCTAAGCCTGGGATTCAGCGTTATAAAGGTCTAGGGGAAATGAATCCAACTCAGCTGTGGGAGACGACAATGGACCCAGAAGTACGTTCGTTACTTCAAGTTTCCCTTCAAGATGCAATTGAAGCGGATGAAACATTTGAAATTTTAATGGGTGATAAAGTAGAGCCGCGTCGTAACTTTATCCAAGAAAATGCAAAATACGTGAAAAACCTTGATATTTAAGTGAGTAATGACAGGAATCTAAGTATTCCTGTCTTCTACATATAAATCAATGTATGTGTAACGGAAATGTAAGAGGAGGTGCTCTTTGATGTCAGACAATCAACAACAAGCACGAATTCGAGAAATTAATATTAGTCATGAAATGCGTACCTCATTTTTAGATTATGCAATGAGTGTTATCGTGTCTCGTGCATTACCAGATGTTCGTGATGGATTAAAACCAGTTCATCGTAGGGTTTTATATGCGATGAATGATTTAGGAATTACAGCTGATAAAGCATATAAGAAGTCGGCACGTATTGTCGGCGAAGTAATTGGTAAGTATCACCCGCACGGTGATTCAGCTGTTTATGAAACAATGGTACGTATGGCGCAAGATTTTAGTCAACGTTACATGCTTGTTGATGGACATGGTAATTTCGGTTCTGTTGATGGAGATTCAGCGGCAGCAATGCGTTATACAGAAGCAAGAATGTCTAAGATTTCTATGGAATTAATACGCGATATTACAAAGAATACAATTGATTATCAAGATAACTACGATGGTTCTGAAAGAGAACCAGTTGTATTACCAGCACGTTTCCCTAACTTGTTAGTCAATGGTACGACGGGTATTGCGGTTGGTATGGCAACAAACATTCCACCGCATCAACTTGGAGAAGTAATTGACGGTGTGTTGGCATTAAGTCATAACCCTGATATCACTATCGCGGAATTAATGGAATATATTCCTGGGCCAGACTTTCCAACATCAGGTTTAATCTTAGGGCGAAGTGGAATTCGAAGAGCTTATGAAACGGGTCGCGGTTCTATTATACTGCGTGCTAAAGTTGAAATTGAAGAGAGAGCAAATGGTAAACAAACTATTATCGTAACAGAACTACCTTATCAAGTTAATAAGGCACGATTAATTGAAAAGATTGCAGAATTAGTTCGTGATAAGAAAATTGAAGGCATTACAGATTTACGTGATGAATCGGATCGAAATGGTATGCGTATTGTTATGGAAGTACGTCGTGATGCCAATGCCAATGTACTATTAAATAATTTATATAAACATACAGCACTTCAAACAAGTTTCGGTATTAATATGTTGTCTCTAGTAAATGGAGAGCCACAAGTCCTAAATTTAAAACAAAATCTATATTACTATTTAGAGCATCAAAAGGTAGTAATTCGTAGACGTACCGCTTATGAATTAGAGAAAGCAGAAGCGCGTGCTCATATTTTAGAGGGATTACGAATTGCTTTAGATCATCTTGATGAAGTTATTACTTTAATCCGTAGTTCAAAAACAGCTGATATTGCAAAACAAGGTTTAATGGAACGTTTCGGCTTAAGTGAGAAACAAGCGCAAGCGATTTTAGATATGCGTTTGCAACGTTTAACTGGATTAGAACGCGAAAAAATCGAACAAGAATATCAAGACTTAATGAAGCTAATTGCAGAGTTAAAAGCAATTTTAGCAGACGAAGAAAAAGTTCTTGAAATTATTCGCGAGGAATTAGCTGAAGTAAAAGAGCGCTTTAATGATAAGAGAAGAACAGAAATTACAATTGGCGGTATGGAAGCTATAGAGGATGAAGATTTAATCCCAGAACAAAATATCGCAATTACGCTTACTCATAATGGTTATATTAAGAGGTTACCGGCTTCTACGTACAAAACACAGAACCGTGGGGGACGTGGTGTACAAGGAATGGGTACGAATGATGATGACTTTGTTGAACATTTATTAACAACGTCTACTCATGATCATATTTTATTCTTCACAAACAAGGGTAAAGTATACCGTACAAAAGGATATGAAATTCCAGAGTATAGTCGTACAGCAAAAGGGATACCGATTATTAACCTATTAGGGGTAGATAAGGGTGAGTGGATCAACGCTATTATTCCAATTCGTGAATTTGGTGACGACCAGTTCTTATTCTTTACAACGAAACAAGGTATCTCTAAGAGAACACCACTTTCATCATTTGCCAATATACGTACAAATGGTTTAATTGCAATTTCTCTTCGTGAAGAGGATGAATTAATCTCTGTACGCTTAACATCTGGTGATAAGGATATTATCGTTGGGACAAGTAACGGTATGTTAATTCGTTTCAATGAGCAAGATGTGCGTTCAATGGGACGTAATGCGGCTGGTGTAAAAGCAATTACATTAGGTGATGAAGATCAAGTTGTAGGTATGGAAATTGTCGAAGAAGATGTAAATGTTCTAATTGTAACGAAAAATGGTTATGGAAAGCGTACGCCGATTGATGAATACCGTCTGCAAAGTCGTGGCGGTAAAGGTCTTAAGACTTGTAATATTACAGATAAAAACGGTAAGTTAGTAGCAGTTAAGTCTGTAACAGGTGAAGAAGACATTATGTTAATTACAGCAGCGGGTATTATTATTCGTATGCCAGTTGATCAAATCTCTCAAATGGGACGTAATACACAAGGTGTTCGTCTAATTCGATTAGAAGATGAGCAAGAGGTAGCGACAGTAGCAAAAGCGCAAAAAGATGAAGAAGAATCTAATGAAGAGGTTTCTTCTGAAGAATAAGAGGGGGGATTTCTCCCCCTCTTATTTTTTTATAATAATACTTGCATAGCAATAGGAAAGTGTATATAATAGGCAGAGTCAGCAAATGAGAGATACAAGTTATCAAAAAAACTTGTTGACGAAAATAATATACTATGATATATTATGAAAGTCGCTGAAACGCGATATTGAACTTTGAAAACTAAACGAAACAAACAACGTGAAACGTCAATTTTTATTTTTAGATGCTAGACAAACTAACTTTATTGGAGAGTTTGATCCTGGCTCAGGATGAACGCTGGCGGCGTGCCTAATACATGCAAGTCGAGCGAATGGATTAAGAGCTTGCTCTTATGAAGTTAGCGGCGGACGGGT